>JAUYSH010000054.1 GCA_030696455.1 Elusimicrobiota bacterium | reverse complement strand
CAACCCGCGGATATCAGCAGGAGCGACCGTCGTCAGGAGCCCACGTCTCCCTTGGGGGTCTGGTTTTGTACCAACTTCCAGTCACGATTTGGAGGGCGGAGAGTTCTGTCTACTTGACTTCAAGCAACCATATCAACGCAGTGGATCTGCCGCCGCGGCTACATGGGTCCAACCAAACGAGGCCGCGGTCGGCAGAATCCGATGGTTAGGCAGACTCATTTGCGTCTTTGAGGCGCTATGGTCACAAATAATTCCGTTCATAGGGGAATGAAGCACGCCTCTGCGCCACTGTGGATGCGCGTAGAAATCACTATTTTTGTTTTGGGACTGTATTCCACAGCATAGACGCACTCCAGGTCGGGGTTTGCGCGGTCCCTGAACTCAAGCGCATAATAATTCTCGATGTTCCCGTTCGCTAAAGTCTTGCTCTCACGAATCCCCCGCTTATCAGCCAGATTGCCAAGAATGACTTCGTGCTTGCTTAGATCCTTACCGACTAAATCGGCCAATATTTCGTCAAAATTCTGACGTGGTGTAATATCGGGCATGACGCATCCAGAGAGAATCGAAATAGAAAACAATATTCGCCCCGCGAGACCTCGAGCCGTTAATGTCGTTTTGTCGTTCATGTCTGCTGCCTAACGCAGGGGCTGACCAGCGGCGGCTTCAACAGTCCACCCAAACGCAGGCCGCCGGCTGGTCAAGCCAATGGTTAGGGCGCAGCTAATTTCCACTTGGGCATCCCTTAACAAAATTCAATTTTATCTCGCTGTCTAACGCCCCCGGGCCAGGCGTTGTGTAGACGTTCAGCATGCCCACTTTGAGTGCAACCGTATATTCACCGTCAGGAGTGCTTTTTGCCGCATCATCAATGCGGTACGCAATAACGAATGTTCTCGTCGTTCCCGGCTCAATCGTAATCGGGATTTTAAGTGACGGATCTTCTTTGATTTTAATGTCCGTTACGGAAAATGGGAAATTGGCTGGCGGAACAGCTGATATCTGAACTTCCTCAAGCCGTTCATTTGATCCGGGTCTTCCGGTATTTTCAATAGGGAATTCAATTCTGGCCGTATCTCCGGGAGCTATGCAGGGTCGTTGCGATTTGGATGCGCCCGCGCATCCGCTCAAAACTCCCGCAAGTGCCAGCAAAAGTAATTTGTTTGCGTTCATTGTTATGGCGCCCTAACTTGTGATTGAGTTGGTCTGTGTTGTCTGGGGGGTAATAAACGGCATCTTCGGATTGTAGAGGAAAAATCGATGCTTCGCCAGGGCGGGGGGCATAGGGAGGGGGGATTAGACTGCGGGGGTTGTCAGCCTAATCTCATTAGGGTAGCCCCCCTGCCTAATCTCATTAGGGTAGCGGGGGCCCGGTTAGCCTTCCAGCCCCAGCCGGTCCGCCGGGCTCTGTACCCCGCGCCCCCCGCGATTGAGGACATGGGTATAGATCATCGTCGTGCTGACGTCGCTATGGCCGAGAAGTTCCTGGATGGTGCGAATGTCGTAGCCGTCCTCCATGAGGTGCGTCGCGAATGAATGCCGAAGCGAATGGCAGCCCGCGGGCTTCGTAATCCCGGCTTTGATGCGCGCCTCCTTGAACGCCCTTTGCATTACGGATTCGTGCAAATGGTGGCGCCGGCGCATGCCGGATTCTCGGTCGGTGTAGTGGCTTGTCGCCGGGAAAACCCACTGCCAACCCCATTCCTTGTTGGCGTTGGGATACTTCCTCGAGAGGGCGTCTGGAAGCTCGACGCGGCCCAGTCCCTGTTTCAAATCCTCCTGATGCTGGGCCTCGACGGCGGCGAGGTGGAGAAGGAGGGGCTCGCGCAGGCCGGAGGGCAAAGTCGTGTAGCGATCCTTGCCGCCTTTGCCGGAGCGGACAACCAGCTGATTCTGCGCCCAGTCGAGGTCTTTGACCCGCAGTTGGCAGCATTCCATGAGGCGCAGGCCCGAGCCGTAGAGCAGCAGGGCCATCAGCCTCGGGACGCCGCGGATGTGGCCGAGCACGCGGCGCACCTCTTCCTTGCTGAGGACGACCGGCAGGCGTTCGGTGCGCTTCGCTCGGACCACTCCTTCGATGAGCGCCAGCTTGCGGCCGGCGACGTGCTGGAATAGGAACAGCAGCGCGCTCAGCGCTTGGTTTTGAGTCGAGGCGCCCACATGGTTATTCACGGCGAGCCCTGTCAGAAAGCGGCTGACGGCCGCCTCGTCGAGGGATTCGAGGGGCGCTCCGGCTTGCTTGAGGAAGCGTTCAGACCAGCCGACGTAGGCCTCTTCGCTGCGGCGGCTGAGATGCCGGGCCCTCATCGCTTGGCGCAGCGCCTCGATCGGGGCATTGAGGGGCGCGGCGGGCGACGGCGGCTCTTCGGCGAAGAGCCGCTCGAGGCGGGCCCGCATGTCCGGCTCATCCGGCACGGACCAGCGTTTCTCGAGCGCGTGCCAGAGGCGGCCGGGAACGGTCTTGATCTTGGCGACGCGCTCCGGGGAATAGGGGAAGAGGACGAGGAGGCGGCCGCCGTCGGGTCGGATGATGATGGCGTTCATATCTATCATACGATTGAGACCCCCGAAAAGTTGCATCGAAATCCCGTCAAGCGGGCGTTGCGGGGCCTCCATTGCTCGCGCCTTCCCGTTGCGCTAAGGTGGAGCTCGTCGCGTCAAGCGGCAGGAGAAACCCCATGCGCACGTTGATGAAGGTCGTCATGCCCGTCGAGCCGGGCAACCGCGCGATCAACGACGGCACCTTGCCGTCGACGGTCCAAGCCCTGATCGAGGAGAACAAGCCCGAGGCGGCTTACTTCTACGCCGAGAACGGCAAGCGCACCATGTTGTTCGTCCTCGATATGAAGGACTCCGCCCAGATACCGGAGCTCGCCGAGCCTTTGTTCATGCGCCTCAACGCGGAGGTCCAGTTCTTCCCGGTGATGAACGCCGCCGATCTCAAGAGCGGCCTGGATAAGTTTTCGGCGCGCAAGCACGGACGGACGACCACGAAGGTCTGAGCTATTCCTTCCTGAGCATGCGCTGAAGCCACCCGACGAGCCCGCCGCGGTGCAGCGCGCAGTCGCTGCGGGGCTCGGTGCCGGTCAGGAACAGCTCGCCGCGCTTGCCCGGGCAGCCGGAGCGGGCGACCATGCCCGAATCCGGGCAGACCATCACCTCGAGGACGGTCTCGGGGCGGACGATGGGCTCGCCCGGGCGGTCGGCGGAGGCTTCCTTCATGAAGGCGGCCCACAGCGGGAGCGCGTTTTTGCCGCCGGTGAGCTTGAGGGGGCGGTTCTGGTCGTCGCCGACCCAGACGCCGGCGAGGAGCGCTGAGGTGTAGCCGACGAACCAGGCGTCGCGGCCGTCGTTGGTCGTGCCGGTCTTGCCGGCGGCGGGGAAGGTCACGCCCAGGCTCTTGAGGCCGCGCGCGGTGCCTTCCGTCACGACATTCTCGAGCATCGAGTTCATCAGGAAGGCGGTCGCCGGGTCGAGGGCGATGGTGACGGAGGGCGCCGCGGCCTCGAAGACGACGCCGTCGGAGTCGACGACCGAGGTGACCAGGCGCGGCTCGGGGCGTATGCCGCCGTGGGCGAAGGGGGAGTAGGCGCAGACGAGCTCGAGGAGGGAGACCTCGGAGGCGCCGAGGGCCAGGCCGAGGTCGTCGCGCATCGGGCTCGTGATGCCGCAGGCGCGGGCGGTGTCCTGGACGCGGCGGATGCCGACGCGCTCGGCCAGGTCGAGGGTGGCGGCGTTGAGGGACTTGGTCAGGGCCTGGCGCATGGTCGCGGTGCCGTGGTAGACGCCCTCGTAGTTGGCGGGGGACCAGTCCTTGGCGCCGGTCCAGGTCTTGGGCTTGTCGCGCAGGACCGTCGCCGGGGTCAGGTTCATCCGGAGCGCGGCGGCGAACACGAAGGGCTTGAAGGCGGAGCCGGGCTGGCGCTGGGCCTGGGTGGCGCGGTTGAACTGGCTCTCGTCGAAGCTGCGCCCGCCGATCAAGGCGAGGACCGAGCCGTCGCGCGGATCGATCGCCGCGAGCGCGGCCTGGTGCTTGGACTTCGAGATCGCCTTGGCGGCGAGGGTCTGCAGGACCGGGTCCATCGCGGTGTGGATGGAGAGGCCGTGGCGATACAGCGAGTCGCCGCCGTAGCGGGGCAGGAGCCGGCGGACGACCTCGGCGGCGTAGTAGGCGGAGTCGCGGCGGTCCTCCTGGGCCGTGGGACGCTTCACCGCGAGCGGCTCGTCGAGCGCGGCGTCGAGCTCGAGCGCGGAGATCTTGTCCTCCTCGCGCATGCGGCGCAGGACGAAGTCCCGGCGGGCCTTGGCCGCCTTGGGGTCGCGGAAGGGGTTGTAGACGCCGGGGCCGCGGATGACGCCCGCGATCAGGGCGGACTCGGGCAAGGTGAGGTCGGAGACCTCCTTGGAGAAATAATGGCGGGCGGCGGAACGCACGCCCATGACGCTCGCCGAGCCGTCCTGGCCGAGGTAGATGTGGTTGAGGTACAGCGTCAGGATGCGCTCCTTCTCGAGGCGGAGCTCGAGGTAGAAGGAGAGCGCGGCCTCGGAGAGCTTGCGCCGGAAGGTGCGGCGCGGGGAGAGGAAGAGGTTCTTCGAGAGCTGCTGGGTGATGGTGCTGGCCCCCTGCAGGTCGCGGCCGCGCAGGTTGGCGAGCATCGCGCGCGCCATGGCGCGCGGGTCGAGGCCGTGGTGGGTCCAGAAGCGCTTGTCCTCGACGGATGTGACGGCGTCGCGCAGCGACGCGGGGATCTGCTCCCACTCGGCGGGTTCGCGGCGCTGGGACTTCTCGCCGGCGAGCTCGACGACGAGCTCGGGCTCGAGGCGCAATTCCGGGACCGTCCCGCCGAGGCCGTCGAACAGGAGCCAGCCGGCGTCCTCGGAGCGGCGCAGGACGAAGGCGCCCTCGTTCTGCTCGGAGCCGGGGATGCGGTGGCCGCGGAGATAGACCGTGAGCTCGGGCGCAGACCAGCGGTATTCGCCCTTGAGAGGGTGGGCGTCCGTGCGGCGGTAGCCGAGGCGGTCGAGGCGCTCGAGGAGCCGGGACGATTCGCCCCGGGCGGCGTCGCGAACGATGAACGGCGCCGACCAGATGCGCGTCGAGAAGCTTTCCCCGAGGCCGCCGAGCACGAGGGTCGAGAGCTTGCGCTCGGCCTGCGCGGCGAACCACAGGGCGGCGAGCCCCGCGAAGGCCAGCAGGATGGACGCCGCCCACAGCCAAAGCGGTCCGAAGGGGCGGCGTCGGCGGGCCATCGGCTTTTAGAAGCGCACGCCGAGGCCGGCGTGATGGGTCTGGCCCAGGGAGCGCTTCTCCGCCATCGCGTAGTCGAGCGTGAATCGCCCCTCGGTCATGCCGACGCCGACGGTCAGGCGCGCGGCGTCGGAGTTCAGGCGCCAGCCGGCGCGCAGGGCGATGGAGGTCGTGCCGAAGCTCATCGCGAGCTCGGCCCCGAGCGCGCCGAGGAGCTCCTCGTCGCGGACCGAGATCGCCTCGGCCGAGGCGAGGAAGCGGGTGCCGGTGAGCGAGCTCAGGGAGTCCGGGTCGGTGACGGCGGGGCCGGGGCCGCCCTCCCAGGACCAGGAGGCGCCGCCGCGCGTGGTCAGCGGCAGCGGGTCGCCGTCGACCTCGAAGGTCACGTCCGGACCGGCGTTCTGGATCGCGGCGCCGAAGGTCAGGCCTTTCAGAGGCGTGCGCCATTGCGCGCCGGCGTCGGCGGCCGCGCCCGAGGCCTTGGCCTCCTGCGCCAGCTCGAAGCGGTAGTATTTTCCCGTCGCGCCGACGGACAGCCCGCCGGGCAGCGGCAGGCCCCAGGCCAGGTGCCCGACGAAGTCGCGCTGGGCGGTCCGCGTCTCGGTCGTGCCGTTGGCGAAGCGAAGGTTCACCTTGCCCGCGTCGTAATAGGACAGGCCGGCGGCCGCCGTGCCCAGCGGCAGCGGCTGCGCCCAGCCGAGGAAGCCGAAGGAGTCGTCGAGCACGCCGCTGGTGAACGTCGTCTCGAGCCGGGGGCGGCGGGCGGCGGCGAGCCCCGCGGGGTTGGTGCTCAGCGAGGAAAGGCCGCCGGGGACCGCCGTATAAGCGTCGGCCATCGCGGCGGCGCGCACGGACAGCTCGCGGCGCAAGGTGGGGGAGCCGGCGGCGTGCGCCGCCGGGGCGAGGGCGCAGGCCAGCGAAGCGGCGAGAGCGAGGCGGGTCATCGGATCACGACGATCTTGCCTTTGATGGCGATCTTGGGTCCGTTGACCGCGACGAAGTAAAGGCCGCTGGGGACCACGGCGCCGGAGGCGTCCTTGCCGTCCCAGGTGAAGCCGAAGGAGCCCTCGGCCTGCTCGCCGTCGAAGAGGGTCCGGATCGGGCGTCCGTCGGCGGCGTAGACGCGCGCCGAGACCCGGCCCGAGTCGAAGGTTTCGACGTCGATGACCGTCGCCCCGCCGTTGCGCGGACGCAGGAGGTTGTCGGTCAAGGTCACGGTGCCGGGGGCGAAGTCGATGACGATCGCGTTGGCCTTCACGGCCGGCACGCCGTCGGCGTTGGTCACGGTCAGGTCCCAGGGGCCGAGCTCCTGGCCCAAGGTGGCGAAGGTGGCGCTCATGGTCTGATCGTCGGTGCGCGTGACCCCGGTGCCGAGGATCGTGACGCCGCCCTTGCTGATGGAGGCCGTCGCCCCCGGCGAGAAGATTTCGCCCGAGAGGACCACCGAAGGCGGGCCCGCGCTGCGCAGGATGGTCGAGGGGTTCGACGAGACGGGATCGGGCGCGCCGGTCAGCGCCGAGCGGATGTCCCCGGTCGAATTGAACGCCTCGTAGAAGGAGTAGTACAGGCGCCAGCGGAAGGAGTCCGTGGAGCGGATGGGCACGGGGAAGGCGAGGGCGCCGGTCGCGGCCGGGGTCGAGATCCTCATGCCGTCCTCCGCGGTGAAGGAGGTTCCGAGCGCGTCGCTCGACAGGGCGCTCAAGATCACGGTCGCGCTCGAGGCGCCGCCCTGCGGCTGGGTGTAGAAAAGGCGGATGCGGCCGTCGGTCAGTTTGGCGGCGCCGGACTCATAGGCCGTCGTGGACAGGACCACCGAGGAGGGGCCCCACGTCGCGCCCTGGTCCGAGGAAAGGGCGGTGAAGATCCGCCGGTGGGACAGGTCGTCGCCGCCGTCGAAGTCGCGCGTGTAGTACATGCGCCAATCCCCGGAATTCAGGACGACGAGGCGAGGCACGCCGACGTAGGTCGTCGAGGCGCCGTCGACCGCCGCGCCGGCCTCGTTGGCCCAGGCCAGGCCGTCGGCGGACGTCGCGCTGTGGATGCGGAAGGCCCCGGTCGTGGAGACGATCGAGTACAGCATGCGAAAGCCGCCGCCGGTCAGCGGCTGGAGAGCCGCACCCGTGATCGAGCTGGCCGACACCGACGGGACGGTATTAGTGTCCACGCGCACGCCCGCTTCCTTCACCCAGGTCACGCCGTCGACCGAGGTCGCCGACAGGATCGCCGTGCCCGAGCTGGCGTGGGGCGCGGCGCTGGAGACGGCGGGAAGGTAATACATGCGCAGGTTGTTGTACACCCCGACGCCGAGGTCGTTCTCGCCGGTGAACGCCTGGGGGGTCGCCGAGGAGAGGCTGATCCCGTTCTCCTTGTTGAACACCGGGACGGCGCTCGCGGGGGAGGCGAGGGCCCACAGCAAGGCCAAGGACGCGGCGGCCCGGCCGGCCTTCTTGAGGAAAGCGAGCTTCTCGGATCGCTCCAGCGACTTGATCCGGGCCTCCTCGACGAGGGCGGCGGAGCGGCTCATGCCGTTGCGACGGTAGACGAGCCTGACCGGCTTGCGGCTGCGCGTATAGGCCGCGCCCTTGCCCTGGTTGTGGGCGTTCACGCGCGCCTCGACGTCCTTGGCGATGCCGGTGTAAAGGCTCTTATCGGCGCACCGCACGAGGTACACCGACCAATCCTTCGCGATTCTCACGGCTCAATCCTAGCAGTCCCCATGGTCGTCCGTCCAGACGACGGCGGATAGGTCTTTGGGCCCATAAAGCCGCGGGTCTCCGGACCCAGGCATACCCATGCGATAAGGCCTATCCTCAGAGCGTGAAGATCCTAGGAGGCGCCCTCGCCCTCCTGCTGGCCGCGGGCGCGCCGTCCCACGCGGGGCTTCCCGACGCCGCCTGGCCTTCCGCTTTCCCCGTTCCCCGGTACGCGCCGATGCCCGTCCCGGCGGCCCCCGCGCTCCCCGCTTTCGCGCTCGCGCCGGTCCCGAATGTCTCCTTCAACGGCCTATCGCTCAAGAGCGTCCAGTTCAGCCGCACCGACCGCATCCCCGTGTCCTTGGTCGCGGCGATCGACCGCACCGAGAAGACCTTGCTGCTCGCCCTGTACGACATCCGCCTCTCCGAGGTCGCCGAGGCGCTCCTGCGCGCCAAGGCCCGCGGCGTCGAGATCCGCCTCGTCTACGACGAGGGCCATGCCAAGCCCGCCGTGCCCGGCGCGGGGAGCGGCCCTTCCGCGGAGTACCAGGCCCTCGTCGACGCGGGCGTGCCGGTCCGTCTGCTCAAGGGCGGCGGCTCCTTCGGCATCATGCACCACAAGTACGCGCTCTTCGACGGCAGGCTCCTGATGACCGGCTCCTTCAACTGGACGCGCGCGGCCGACGACCGGAATTTCGAGAACGCGGAGTTCAAGACCGACAAGGCGCTGATCGAGGGCTTCACCCGGAACTGGAACTGGATGTGGGGCCTGGCCGGGGCCGGCTTCGGGACCCCGCCCGCCGACCCCCAGAAGCCCGTCGCCTTCTCCGGCGGCCGGTTCCCTCGCTACGCGTTCTCCCCGCAGGGAGGCGTCGAAGCTCTTCTGCTCGATGCGATCCGGCGCTCGAAGCGCACGATCGACGTGGCGATGTTCAGCTTCTACTCGCAGCCGGTCGCCGCGGCGCTCGTCGAGGCCCGGGCGCGCGGCGTCGTCGTGCGCGTCGCCTCCGACGCGATGCAGGCGCGCCGCTCCCAGGCGATGCGCGCGTTGGCCGACGGCGGCGTGGATCTGCGCGTAAGCGCGGGGCGCGGCGGCCTCGGCGTCATGCATCACAAGTACGCGCTCTTCGACGGGGCCCTGCTGATGAGCGGCTCCTACAACTTCTCGGCGAACGCGGAGCTGTATAACTTCGAGAGCGACCTGTTCACGACGGCCAAGCCCGAGGTCGCCGCGTTCGGCGGCGAGTTCGCCGCGGTCTGGGCCCAGGCCCGCGTCCCCGCCCCCGAAGAACTTCCCGCCCCGAAAAGCTTATAATCGCGGGATGGACTACCGAGTCTTCGCGACCACGTTCGTCACTCTTTTCCTCGCCGAGATGGGCGATAAGACCCAGCTCGCCGCCGTGAACCTCTCCGCCTCGACGAAGCAGCCCCTGTCGGTGTTCCTCGGCGGCACCGCCGCCCTGGCGGCCGTCACCGGCCTGGGCGTGCTCTTCGGCGAGGGCATCGTCCGCCTCGTCCCCGAGATCTACATCCGCCGCGGCGCCGCCCTGCTCTTCGTCGGCATCGGCGTGTTCATGTGGTTCAAGCACGATTGAGATGGATATATCCGGGGAGTGGACCGCGTTCGCCGGCGCGCTGTTCACCTTGATGGGGCTCTCTTTGGCGGCCGCGGCGCGCAAGAACGCCGACGACGCCCTTTCCTGGGAGCGCCAGTGGCGCGCCGCCGTCGGCGCGCCGGAGACCGTCCGCGACGAGGAGCCTCGCCGGCGAGGCTTCATGCTCGGCTACCGCTTCGGCGGCTTTTTCATCGGCGGGATCGGCCTGGGGCTGTTGTACTCCGCCGCGACGGGACGAGCGCCCGCCGCTCCCTCCTCCGGGCGAGAGGCGCTGTTCGGCGGCGTTTTCTTCATCGCCTGCGGCGCGCTCCTCGCCGTCAACGCCTGGCTGCGGCGCAAGCGCGCGCCCCGCTTCCTGGACGGCGTCCTGCTCGACGCCGACGCGCCCCCGCCGTTCGGCGAGCGCGTCGCGGCGTCCTGCACGCGCGCGATGATCGTTTTATTCTTCCTCTTCGGCTTGCGCCTGCTGCGGGAGGGCCTGCGATGAGCCCCGAGGCCGTCTGGATACTGACCGCCGTCCTCATGCTCGCCGGCGTCGCCGGCGCCATCCTGCCCGCCTTGCCCGGCGCCCCGCTCATACTGGTCGCCGGCGTCCTGCACCGCTGGCTGCTCCCGGGCTACGTCTCGGCCTGGACGCTCGCGGCGCTCGCCGTCCTTGCGGCCGTGACCGTCGTCGTTGACGCCGCCTGCGGCATACTCGGCGTCCAGCGCTTCGGCGGCGGACGCTGGGCCATGCTCGGCGCCGGCGTCGGCGCCGTCATCGGCCTCTTCTTCGGGCCGCTCGGCCTGCTCGCGGGCGGGATCGCCGGCGCGGTCGCCTTCGAGATGATCTTCGACCGCAAGGCCCTCAACGACGCCCTCAAGGCGGGCGTCGGCGCGGGCATCGGCATGGTCGTCGGTACCGTCCTGCGCCTGGGCCTCGCCCTCTTCATGGCCGCCTGGCTCGCCGCCGACTTCTTGATCAACTGACGGCGACGTCGATGCGGGGCGGGGAGGAGGATCGACCCTTGCCGGGGGCGTTCGGATTGACCTCACTCGGCGCGATTGAGGCACTTCGGCGGAGGCCCGGCGGCGGTTTCAAGTGCTGTGGGGTGTGGGGTCGCCGCGCCGTTTGCGCTTGAAGCGCGGTCGACCCCAAGCGAGGCTCAATGCCGAGCGGCCCCGAAGGACATGAAACCGCCGCCGGGCCGTCTCAAGCCGTCGCCGTCAAGCCGTTCAGCGGTCGTAGATCGCGGAGGCGAAGGAGACGAGGCCTCCGGCCGGGTCGGGGGCCTGGCCGTAGGAGAGGAGGCGTCCGGGCTGGGTCGCGCCGATCGCCTTCATCAGTCTGAGTCCGGTGTACAGCGCCGAGAGGCCGCAGACCTTGCGCCAGTGCCCGTCGGCGACGACCGACTTGTAGAAGCCGTCGGCGTCGAGGGCCATCGCGTCGATGAGCGACTTGCGGTCCTCGGCCTCGATCTTCTTCTCGAGCTCGGGCGTGATCTCGAGGTCGTCGCCGAAGCGCAGGCCGACGTGGGCGAGGTCGATGCCGCTCAGGATCATGACGGTGCGGCCCTTGGCGAGCTCGGCCTTGAGCACGTCGCCGAGGTCCTTGAGCGCCTTCTCGATCGTGGGGATCTTCGACGGAGCCTCGTCGGGCGAAAAGCGCTCGAAGCTCGAGACGAGGATGGGGATCCACTTCGGCGCAGCCTCCCGCCACAGGTACTTGAGCCAGACCGCCTGGAACTCGAGGGAGTGCTCGTGCTTGTGCACCCACTCGTCGGCGCGGGGCTCGTACCAGATGACGCCCGAGAGCTTTTGGTAGAGGTCATCCTCGACCTCCATCGGGCCGAACGGGGTCTCGTAGCTCTTGGGCGTGAACACCCAGGGCGAGTTCGGTCCGACGTGGGCGACGCCGAGGGCGATGACGACGTCTGGCGGCGTGCGCTCGGACAGCGCCTGGTAGGCCCAGGCGTAGGCGGGGCCGCCGCGCGTGAAATCGATGTGGGGGGCGATGAGCCCCAGGGGCGCGGGCTTGGACGGCTCGACGGACTTCCCCTTGCCCGGGCCTTTCTCGGCGGTGAAGAATCGTCCGAGCGCGCCCGCGAGGGGAAGCGCCTCGGCCGGATACGACGGGCCGGCGAACACGGCGGGACGCCTGGGGTTGCCGCGGAACAGCTCGGCCGCCTTGACGCGCTTCTCGGCGATGGCGGGGGTCTCGAGATAGCCGGCCTCGTCCAAGGCCGAGACGAGGTCGAGGATGACCGGGATCTCGAGCACGGCTCCGGAGTTCTTGAGGAACTCGTCGCGCAGCTGCGCGGCGGTGCGTTGTCCGTCGAGGAGGGAGACGAGGAGCATCCCTCCGCCGGACAGCGCGAGGGGCTTGTCGGTCAGGTCTTCGAGGTCGCGGAGGACGAAGACCGGCTTGCCGTCCTCCTCGGCCGGCACCGCTTCCAGCCTTGCGCGCAAGGCTGGAAGCGGCGACTCGGGTCCGAGCGGAATGTCAGGGCCTCGACGACTGGACGGCGGCGGTGTCGCCGGCCGCGCCGACCGACTGCAGCAGGGACGCGAACGTGCCGCCCATGCCGGCCACGCGGTCCTGATGCTGCAGGCCGGGCAGGTTCTCGTTGACCACGCTGATCTTCGTCACGTCCTCGCCCCGGCAGCCGTCGTCGGTGCAGACGTTGGAGACGCGGCAGCCGCCGCGGTAGACGTAGTCGGTCTCGCCGCGGACCAGGATGCCCTCGATGAGCCCGGTCTTGGCGTTGAACACCGCCGAGCCGGAGTTGCCGCCGTACGTGTCCAGGTTGGCGGTGAAGTAGCCGTTCTTGGACGCGTCGCGCACCTCGGAGCCGCCGGCGATCTTCGTCGGCAGCCCGGCGGGATGCCCGATCACGACGATCGGCGTCTTGTTGGCGATCACGCCGGTCAGGTTGAGCTTGAGCGGGGCGTGCCCCGTCACCGGCCGGTCGAGCTTGATCAGCGCCCAGTCCGCGCCGTCGTTGACCTGCTCGCGGCCGAGCAGCTTGCCGCAGCCGTACACGTCGCTGGTCGCGACCGTGGTCGGCATCTTGCCCTTCTCCTTGACCGCGAAGCCGAACACGAACTTCGTGTTCTTGCACGACGACTCGGAGGTGATGCAGTGCCCGGCCGTCATCAGGATGTCGGGCGCGATCAGCGAGCCCGAGCAGAAGGCGGCGGTGACCTGGTCGTAGAAGGGCTCTTCCTTGCAGAGGCCGTTGCCCGTGCCGTAGGGGGAGGTCTGCAGGCGCGAGACGGCGCCCTCGGACTTGACCGCGCCGGCCTGCACCAAGGCGACGGTGGAGTCCGCCATCGAGCGCAGCTTCGAGCTCTGCGTCTGATACAGGTCGATGCGGTCGTCCTCGCCGTAGATGACCTGCCCGTCGACTTGCGCGTAGGCCGGGACGGCCAGGCGCAGGGCGGCCACGAGCGCCACCACGGAAACCATGAGTCTCTTCATTTGAAACCTCCTCACCAGGGATGCTGCGCCCCGATTTCAGCAAAGGCCCAGTGGGGAGTCAAGTAAAAAAAGGACTTTAGACCTAGATATTAATAGGCCCTAAGGGCAACAATGCAACAATGGGGTCAGACCCCGGCTGTTGCGTTGTTACAGGCGCAGGGAGGATTCGTCGCCGACGACGACGGTGAGCATCTTCGCGGGGTCGAGGTATTTCCGGGCGACGCGGCGGATGTCCTCGGGGGTCAGGGCGTCGAGGCGGGCGAGGTAGGTCGCCAGTTCGCGTTCGGCCGACTGCTTGTTGCGCTCGTGGCCGGCCAGCGCGTCGGCGGTGTAGTCGATCGAGGACAGCTTCAGGAGGAACAGGCCCGCGAGGTAGCGCTTCACTGCGCCGAGCGCCGCCTCGGTGACGAGGCCGTCCCGCATGCCCTCGATCTCCTTGCGCATCTCGGCCAGCGCGGGCGCGGCGACCTCGTTGCGCACCTCGGCCGAGGCGGTCCAGACGACGCCCTTTTCGAGCACCTGCGGGCGGGAGTAGGCGCCGTAGGTGTAGCCCTTGTCCACGCGCAGGTTCACGAACAGGCGCGAGGTCGCCGAGCCGCCGAGGATCTGGTTCATAACAAGGAAGGCGAGGTAGTCGGGGTCGGTCGGCGCCAGCGCGATCATCTGGGAAACCGTCAGATTGGCCTGCTTGGAGCCCGGGCGGTCCACGAGCGCCAAGCGCGCGCCTTTCTGTGCGGGGAGCGAGGGTGTCTCGACGTGGTCGGACGCGCCCTTCCAACCGGCGAAGGCTGATTCGAGCTGAGCGCGAAGCTCAGCGGGGTCGGCGTCACCGGCGAGCACCAAGGTCGCGCCGTTGGCGGCCAGCGCGCGGCGCGCGAAGGCGGCGGTCTTCTCGCGCGTGATCGCCTCGATCTGCGCGTCGGTCAGCCCGGGGCGCCCGTACGGATGGGCGCCGAACAGCTCGGCCTTCATGCGCTCGGAGGCCATGAAGTCGGGCTTGGAGCGCTGGATCTTCATCTCTTCGACCTTGTTCTCCTTCCAGAGCGAGACCTCATCCTCCGGGAAGGAGGGCCTGGCGAGCACCAGGGCCAGTTCCTTGAAGAAGAAAGCGGCATTGCGCGACAGGCCGGCGGCGTCGATGTTGAGGCTCTCAAGGCCGCGGCCGATGTCGAGCTTCCAGCCGAGGCCCGCGAAGGTCGCCGACAGGGCGCGGGCGTCCTTGCCTTCGGCGCCCTGCAGGAGAAGCTCGGACACGGCGTCGGCCAGGCCGTCCTCGCCGTCGCGCTCCGCGGTGCGACCCGCGGGGATGGACAGGCGCGCCTCGAGCAACGGCAGGCGGGAGTCGCGCGTGAAGACGACCTTCAGGCCGTTGGAGAGGGTGAAGCGCTCGAGCGCGGGGACCTTCGCGGCCGGCTGGGCGTCGATCTCGGGGCGCGGATCCCCTTCGGGGCGGGGCTGCTGCTCGGGGACCTTCGGCGTGGCGACGTCGGCGGCGAGCGCCAGCTCGGGCGCCGGGCGGGCCTCGACGACGGCGCGGCCCTTGCCCACGATCCACTCGTTCAGCGCGGCGCGGATGTCGGCCGAGGTCACCGACATCAGCTCGGCGAAGTCGCGTGACAGGTTGGCGGGATCGCCGACCATGGCGGCGTAGGAACCGAGCGACTTCGCTCGGCTTATCAGCTGCTCGAGGTCCTTCGTCCACGACAGCTCGAGCGTGGTCTTGGCGGCGGCGAGCTGCGCGTCGGTCGGGCCCTCGGCGGCGAGCTTCGCGAGCACCGCGTCGGCCTGGCCCAGCACCGCGTCCATACCCACGCCGGGCTTGAGCGACGCCATCAGGCCGAACAGGTCGGGGCCGCCGGGGTTGAACGGGCCGGTCCACCACGGGAAGTTGGTGTTCACGGAGAGGGCGACCTTCGCGTCCTTGACGAGCGCGCGATACAGCGGGCTGTCCTCGCCGGCGTCCAGGATCTCGCCGAGCACGGTCAAAGCCCAGTAGTCCTTGGTGCCGCGCGCGGGCGCGTTCCAGGCCGTCATCAGCAGGGGGACCTTGGCGAACTTGTCGTCGATCACGCGGCGAGTCTCGCCGGTCATGCGCGGCTCGGCGAGGTCGGGGGCGGGGGCGATCTCGCGCGATTCGAGCGGGCCGAAGAAGCGCGCCGCGAGCTCCCGGGCCTCGGCCTCGGTGACGTCACCGGCGAGCGAGAGAACGGCGTTGTTGGGCGCGTAGTGGGCGAGGTAGAAGGCGCGGACGTCCGAAAGACGGGCGTTGCGTACGTCGTCGGCCTCGCCGATGGTCGTGTGCCGGTTCTCCCATTTCCCGAACGCGGTCTCCGCCATGCCGGCGTCGCGGGCCTTGGCGTAGGCGGAGTTGATGTAGCGCAGGCGCATCTCCTCGAGCACGACCTGCTTCTCGAGCGCGAGGGCGCGGTCGTCCACGTTGAGGGTGGACATGCGCTCCGCCTCGGCCCAAAGGACGGTCTTGAGCGCGGACTTCGGCACGACCGAGTGATAGGTCGTATTGGTGCGCATCGTGTAGGCGTTGCGCACTCCGCCGTTGGATTCGATGAGGTGGGAGATCTCCCGGGGCTTGAGGGACTTCGTGCCCTGGGCCATGAGGTGCTCGAAGAGGTGGGCGAAGCCGGAGAGGCCGGGGGTCTCGTTCTGGGAGCCGACTTTATAGGTGATGGAGACGGCGACGACGGGGCTGGTCTTGTCGGTGTGCACGACGACCTTGAGGCCGTTGGGAAGAGTGAAGGTTCGCACGGGCAACGACAGACTCGGAGCCGCGGCCTCCGCGCCTGACGCGGGCACGGGGAGCGCGTCGGCCGCGGGCCGCTTCGCGGCCTCACCGTCGAAGGCGCGGCCAGAGTTCTCGGGTTGGTCCGGTTTTGCGGCGGCGGACTGGAGGACGGGCAGGGCGAGAGCGGGTTTGATGGGGTCCATGGGTTTGGCGGCGACGAGGACGGCGACAGGAATGATGACAGATAGAGAGGGGGTGGGGGAAGGAACGGCGAGGGACGGGGATAACGACAACGGATTTTGAACGGCAATGGAGGGCGTTATCAAGGAAAGACCGGAATTCAGGTGGGGGAGGGCGAGAGACGGGGCCAACGACGTTTGACCGGCGCGCGTCCCTACCACTTGCGCCTGAGCGATCGGCTGAAAGGTCAAGATGATTGCCATCGCGGCGCTGGTCTTCTTCATATAGGAGATTCTAGCGAGCGGATCATTAATCTCCTTGGGACCGATGGCCCACCGCCGCCCCGGAATTGGACCTAGGACTGGTGAGGGAACATCTTCGTCGTTCATGGGTCGTAGGGTGAACGGCCTAGGGCCGGGGGAGGCGGGAAACATGAAGACTCGATTAGGACTTGTCGCGGCGGCGCTTCTGACGGCCGTTTCTTTCGCCGGGGCGACGAAGCCCGAGGCGCGGCCCAGCGTGGAGGTCGTGTTCGTCATCGACACCACGTCGAGCATGAGCGGCCTCATCGAGGGCGCCAAGCAGCGCATCTGGGCGATCGCCAACGAGATCTCGAAGGGGCGTCCGGCGCCGAAGGTCAAGATGGGCCTGGTCGCCTTCCGCGACAAGGGCGACGCCTATGTGACCAAGGTTTTCGACCTGTCCGAGAACCTCGACAACATCTATAAGGACCTGCTCTCGCTGTCCGCGGAGGGCGGCGGGGACGGGCCGGAGCACGTGATCGCGGCGCTCGACGACGCCGTTTCGAAGGTCTCCTGGAGCAAGGACCCCAAGACGTTCAAGGTCGTCTACCTGGTCGGCGACGCCGCTCCGCACGAGGACTATGCCGACGCGCCTTCGCTCGCCGCGGTGATGCAAAAGGCGGTGCGCCGGGGCCTGATCGTGAACTCCGTCCAGTGCGGGACCGACGGGGCCACGACCGTCGCCTTCGGCCGCATCTCGCGGCTCGGCGAGGGCCGCCTGCTGCCCGTGCCTCAGGACGGCGGCATGGTCGCCGTGGCGACTCCGTTCGATGAGAAGATGGCGGCTCTCTCCGCGCGGCTCGAGGGCACCGGCCTGGCGTACGGACGGAGCAAGGCCGAGGCCCGGGAGTCGGGCCTGCTCGCGGCGGCGGTGCGCGGGATGTCGTCGGCGCCGGCGGCGGCGGAGCGGGCGGAGTACAAGGCGCGCAAGGGCTTCGACTCCGAGTCGGACCTGGCCCAGGCGGTCGCCGAAAACCGCGTGGCGCTCAAGGACGTGAAGGCCGACGACCTGCCCGACGCCCTGCGCGGCGTCTCCGCGGATAAGCGCGAGCAGCGGCTTCTGGAGATCACCGCCGAGCGCAAGAAGCTCAAGGGCGAGATGGACGGCTTGGCGATGCAGCGCGCCTCCTGGCTGAAGACTCAGCCGGGGGCGAAGCGCGCGGACTCCTTCGACACGCGTCTAGTGGACGCGCTGAAGGCGCAGGCCGCGATGAAGGGGATCGTTTACTAGGGAACGGTCCTGTGTAAAGGGAAGGCCCCGGAGCGGATTCGCTCCGGGGCCTTCCTCATTTCATCGGGTCAAACTGGAGGTGCGAGCGGGATTCGAACCCGCGAATAATGGTTTTGCAGACCATCCCCTTGGACCACTTGGGTATCGCACCGAAAGAGTGATTGTCGAGAATGATTCTACCAATTTATTCGGGCCTCCCATGCCCGAGTTGAATTAGAACTAATCTAAATATTGACAAGATCTAAATCATGGGCTATACTCTCGGCTTAAAGCGCTCATGCCTGACCTCCGAAGAGATCGAACGCCGCCTCGCGGACGCCGGCGTTCATGCGACCGCGCAGCGCATCGCGATCGCCCGCTATGTGTTGTGCGAGGCGGACCACCCCACCGCGGACCAGGTCAAGTCCTGGGCCGACAAGAACTTCCCGAAGATGAGCATGGCCACGGTCTACAACACGCTCAAAATCCTCGTGGCCGCCGGGCTCCTGAAAAAGATCGCTTTCCCGCATCTCAACGAAGCCGTTTATGACGACAACATCACCGCGCATTACCATCTCATCGACGAGAAGACCGGCCGGATGTCCGATCTCGATCCCGCGGACTTCAAGGTCACGGCGAACTTGAAGGGTGTGCGTATAAAGGAGATCGAGATTTTCATAAAGGGCCGCCGCGAATTAAGCTGAGCCAATATCGGAGGATCCATGTCTAATATCGTCCGCACTCGATCGTTGCTGGGAGCCTTGGTCGTCTGCCTGCTGTCGACCGGGCCCGCGCTGGGCGAGAACTTGTTCAGCAAACCCAATTCGTTCTGGTGGCCGGAATTGGTCGACCTCCAGCCTTTGCGCCGCCACGCGCCGCAATCCAATCCCATGGGCGGCAAGTTCGACTACGCCAAGGAGTTCGAAAAGCTCGACCTCGCCGCGGTCAAGAAGGACATCCGGGACCTCATGACCAGGTCTCAGGACTGGTGGCCCGCCGACTACGGCCATTACGGCCCGTTCTTCATCCGCATGGCGTGGCACAGCGCCGGCACCTATCGCGTCATGGACGGACGCGGCGGCGCCGGCGGCGGCCAGCAGCGCTTCGAGCCGCTCAACAGCTGGCCCGACAATGCCAACCTCGACAAGGCGCGCCGGCTGCTATGGCCGATCAAGCACAAGTACGGCCGCGCCCTGTCCTGGGCCGACCTCATGGTCTTGACCGGCAACGAGGCCATGGAGTCCATGGGCTTCAAGACGCTCGGCTTCGCCGGCGGCCGCGAGGATGACTGGGAGGCCGACCTCGTCTACTGGGGCCCCGAGGGCAAGATGCTCGCCAGCGATCGCTTCCAGGGGAAACGTGAGCTCGCCAAGCCGCTCGCCGCCATTCAGATGGGGCTGATCTATGTGAACCCGGAAGGCCCGGACGGGAATCACGACCCCGTCTCGGCGGCCCAGGACATCCGGGTCGCGTTCGGCCGCATGGCCATGAACGACGAGGAGACCGTCGCCTTGATCGCCGGCGGCCACAGCTTCGGCAAGGTCCACGGCGCGCGCAAGGTGGACTGCGTCGGCGTCGAGCCGGCCGCGGCCGGGATCGAGGCGCAGGGCCTCGGCTGGAAGAACAGATGCGGGACCGGCCACGGCGCGGACACGACCACCAGCGGCCTGGAGGGCGCCTGGACGAGCACGCCGGCCCGCTGGTCTGCGATGTTCCTCAAGAACCTGTTCGCGTTCGACTGGGAGAAGACGAAGAGCCCGGCCGGGGCGGTCCAGTGGATCCCCAAGGGCGGCCTCGCGTCGAAGTCCGTGCCGGACGCGCATGACAAGTCGAAGTTCCACGCTCCGATCATGCTCACCACGGACCTGGCCCTTAAGGAGGACCCCGAGTACCGCAAGATCTCCAAGCGTTTCGCCGACGACCACACGCAGCTCGAAGCGGCCTTCGCCCGGGCGTGGTTCAAGCTCACGCACCGTGACATGGGCCCCCGCTCCCGCTACCTCGGGAGCGACGCGCCCAAGGACGTCTTCACTTGGCAGGACCCGGTGCCCGCCGTCGACCACCCGCTGATCGATGCGCGCGACGAAGCCTCTCTCAAGCGTGTGATCCTCAAGTCCGGCCTTACGGTGCCGCAGCTGGTCCGCACGGCGTGGGCGTCGGCTGCGACCTACCGCGACAGCGACATGCGCGGAGGAGCCAACGGAGCGAGACTGCGCCTCGCGCCGCAGAAGGACTGGGCGGTCAACGACCCGGCTGAGCTCGCGAAGGCGATCGAGATCCTGGCCTCTGTCCAGCGGGAGTTCAACCGGACGGCCCGGAAAGGCAAGAAAGTCTCGCTCGCCGATATCATCGTCCTCGGCGGCGCGGCGGCGGTCGAAGACGCCGCCCAAAAGGCGGGGCATGCCGTGACCGTTCCCTTCCGCCCGGGGCGCACGGACGCGACGCAGGAGATGACGGACGCCGAGTCCGTCGCCTTCCTGGAGCCCAAGGCGGACGGCTTCCGCAACTTCTACGCCAAGGACGCCCTGCGCTCGCCCGCGGACATGCTCGTCGACAAGGCGAACCTGCTGCGGCTGACGGTGCCGGAGATGACGGCTCTGATCGGCGGGATGCGGGCGCTTGACGCCAACGCGGGCGGCTCCAAGCACGGCGTGTTCACCGGCAGGCCGGGGACGCTGAGCAACGACTTCTTCGTGAACCTGCTCGACATGGCGACGAAGTGGGAGAAGGTGCCGGACGCGGACGGCGTCTACGCGGGCGTGGATCGCAAGACCGGGGCGCGCAAGTGGACGGCGACCCCGGTGGACCTCGTGTTCGGCTCCCACTCGGAGCTGCGCGCGGTCGCGGAGGTTTACGCCGAGAGCGGCGGCGACAAGAAGTTCGTCGGGGACTTCGTCCTGGCGTGGGGCAAGGTCATGAGCCTGGACCGCTTCGACTTAAGGTAGCAGGATTGCCTGGACGGCCTGCCGCAAAGACTCTGCTGAGGCGGGGAGGCTGACTTTTGCCTCGGAAGAGAGAGGGAAGGGGACCCGGTCAGTCTTCCTTGGGCGGGAGGACCCGCATTTTGTACCGGCCTTGCGGATCCGTGACCCTGGTGAACCGCGGCTTCTCCGAGACTGACCGGTTGCTTTTATGGATGGCGACGCGGCCGACCGAGGCGACGAGCGTGTATGGCGTTTCCGCTGCCTGGTAGGTCGTGACGATCTCCGAACCATTTCTATCCTCGCCCAGCGTCTCGAACGAGTCGAGAGATATGGGTGCGTTCTTTATTTTCACATCGGCGCAAAGCGACGCGCGGCACCAAAGGGATTTGTTGATTCCGCCGTCGGTGAAGGTGACCGTGAGCCAGGCTCCGTTCGGCTCGGTCGTCGCGGTCCAGGCTTCGCCGGCCCGCGCGGAGCCGGCCAGGAGAATGCCGGCGATCAGGACGCGCGCGACGAGCGGGGTTATCATGCCCGAAGTATATGTCGGGCCGATGGTCCGTGCAAGAGGCCCCTTAAGGCCGGGGTGCGGGGGACGACCGCCCCGTGACGATCGTGCGGGTGAGCTTGCCGGTGTCGAAGCCGATGGAGCGCGCGCGGGCTAGGATCTCCTGATAGACGGCGTCGTCGAGGGTCCGCTCGCGGCTGATGATCCAGAGCTGATCCCGTCCGGGCGCCCCCACGACGGCCCAGCGGTAATCCGGGTCCAGGTCGGTGATCCAATAGTCGCCGCCGAAGAACAAGAAGAACTTCACGCGGAACTTGGCGGTGGAGGCCGGATCGACGCGCCGGGCCGCCCCCGCGTACTCCTTGTATTTCTCGCCCTTCCAGCAGGTGTTGACGAGGTCGAAGGCCCCGGCATCATTGAGCGTGTAGTGGACGGTCGTGTCCCGGCAGCCTTTCTGCGGGAAATTGGGCATGTAGGCGATCTCATGCCAGGTTCCCATGTAGCGCTCCAGGTCGACGGAGGCGGCCACGGGCAGAGCCGGGATCTTGCCCGTGGCCGGGAACGCCAGCAAGGCCGCCAGGAGGAACGAGGTCCTCATCATGTCATCTTAGGCCGTCCGCCGGCGGATGGCGGCGGCGGCCTGAAGCTTGCGGGCGAGCGGGCCGGGGATGGCGAACTTCGCGGCCAGCTCCCGAAGGAAGCGGTGTTCGGCGGCGACCACGGCGCCGTCGGCTTGGACCAGCTCGACGGCCCAGGCGTAGGCCGTTTCGCGCATCCGCGGAGTCAAGGCCTTGCGGCAGTCTTCGAGCAGGACCTTGGGGCCCACGGCGCGCAGGTCCTGCGCCCGGCTTCCGATGAATCTCTCGACGGAGGAAATGTCCCGGAACAGCGGATGAAGGTAGGCCATCATGCGCAGGCGCTCGACTTCATTTTTGCTCCAACGGCCGTCCACGGCCGTCGCCAGCACGGCGACGGACATCACGGCCATCGCGGGGGTGAGGTAGAGCACGGAGGATTTCGGGGTCTTCTCGGTCATCGCGGTTCTCCTTGAGTCTGCGCCGCGCGAGTGCCCATAAAAAAACCTCGCGCTTGCGCGCAAGGTCTTGATCGCCCCTGTCGGGACCCGCTGGACCGGCTCTCATCGAGCGTGTTGACGGCCCAGCAGCGAAGATCTACTCCCCTTACAAACAATAGTCTAGCATACATGACTGAATTAGTCAAGTATCACTCATCGCTCGATCGAACGTGACCGGACGGCCGCGGCCAGCGCGTCTTCCACCCGGGGATGTTTGAATCGATAGCCGGCGTCCATCGCCGCGGTGGGAGCGATCTTCAGGCTTCCGAGGAGCAGCGACGACATCTCGCCCAAGGCCAGCCTCAGCACGACGGCCGGGACGGGGAAGGGCGTCGGGCGGCTGAGGACCTTGCCGAGCGCGGCCGTGAACTCCGCGTTCGTGGCGAGCTCGGGGCCGACGGCGTTCACGGGGCCGCGCAGACGCTCATTGGTGATCGCGCTGATGATCAGGCCGGTCACGTCGTCGAGGTGCACCCATGGGAAATGCTGGCGACCGTCGCCGAGGCGTCCTCCGAGCGCGAGCTTGAAGGGGAGGAGCATGCGCGACAGCGCCCCGCCGTCGCGGCCGAGCACCACGCCGATGCGCAGGAGGACGACGCGCGTCCCCAGCTTTTCGGCTTCGCGCGCCTCTTTTTCCCAGCGCACGCAGAGGTCGGAAAGGAACCCCGGACCCGCGCCGTCGGCCTCGTCCTGAACGCGCTCGCCGTCTTGCGCGTACCAGCCGACCGCCGAGGCGTTGATGAGGACCGGCGGCTTTTTCTCGGCGCGTCCGAGGGCCGACACGAGCGCGCGCGTGGGGGTCAGTCGGCTGTGCAGGAGACGGCCCCTTCGGGCCGCGGTCCACGGGCCGTCCGCCACGCCCTCGCCGCACAGGTTGACGACCGCGTCGGCGCCGTCGAGCTCGCTTTCCCAGCCCCCGGCGTCGGCGACGAGCCAGGAGCGCGTGCGCACCCCGGGGATGCGGCTCGCCTCGCCGGAGCGGCTGAGCACGACGACGTCATGGCCGGCGTTGATGAGGGCGCGTGAAAGGTCCCGTCCGATCCAGCCGTTGCCGCCGGCGATCACGATCTTCATGGAGCCTCCTTTCGGTTTGAACAGAGCGGCGACCGCGGATTCGCGGTAGGCGAAAATGGCGTCGAGACGGCGCTCGATCTCGCCCGCGGCGAGCTCGCCGAACGGCTGGAGCGGAAGCTCGTAGCGCACCTCGTCGGTGATCAGCGTGCCCCCGTCCTTGTCCTCGAAGCGATGCGTGTGGTGCCAGAGCTTGTATGGTCCCTTGAGCTGCGTGTCGACGAACCCGTCGGGCGCGTCGTAGGATTCGATCAAGGTCCGCCAATACTGCGGGAAGCCCAGCGGGCTGACGCGGTAGTCGAAGACGGCGCCCGCGCGCATCTCGAGAGGCCCGGGCGTCAGGACATGGAACCCGAGCCACGGCGGCGTCAGCTTGGCGAGGTTCGCCGGGTCCTGGAAAAAAGCGAAGACCTCCGGGCGTGGATGCGGGAGCCACTGGGTCCGGCGCAAGGTGCGCACGCTCATCGGGCCTTCCCCGTGGCTCCGAACACCTCGAGCGCGCGGACCCGCGCGACCTTGTGGTCCACGATGGGCGCGGGGTAGGTCTTGCCGAGAACGACCTTGGCCGCCGTTAGGATTTCGGCGGGCGCCTCCCAGGGCTGATGAAGCCAGCGGTCGGGCAAGGCCGCGAGCTCGGGCACCCAGCGCCGGGTGTACTCGCCGGCGGCGTCGAAACGCTTGCCCTGCTCGACCGGATTGAAGATCCGGAAGAACGGCGCGGCGTCCGCGCCGCAGCCCGCGGCCCACTGCCAGCCGAGGGTGTTGCTGGCGAGGTCGGCGTCCACGAGCGTGTCCCAGAACCAGCGCGCGCCCTCGCGCCAGTCGATGAGCAGGTCCTTGGTGAGAAAGGACGCGACGACCATACGCACGCGGTTGTGCATGAAGCCGGTGGCCCACAGCTCGCGCATGCCCGCGTCGACGAGCGGATAGCCGGTGAGACCCTGCTTCCAGGCGGCGAGGCCCTTGGCGTCGCGGCGCCAGCGGAAGGAGGCGAAGCGCGCATCGAGCGGGGAGTCCGGCGTCGCGGGATGATGGAAGAGCACATGCCGCCCGAAGTCCCGCCAGCCGAGCTCTCCCAGGAAGCCGCCCTTGGCCGCGGGATCGCCGCCGAGCGCCTCACGCCAGACGCGGCGGACCGAGAGCTCTCCGAAGTGAAGCCGGGGCGAGAGCCGCGAGCCGCCGCCGCTCGCGGGGAAGTTCCGGTCCGCCGCATAGCCGCGGATCGGGCCGGCCAGGAAGGACTCGAAGTCGCGCCGCGCGCCGGCCTCGCCGGGCGTAAAAGCGTCCTGGAGGCCCGTGCCCCACGCGACCTTGGGCAGGAGCCGGAGCTCTTCCAGAGGCACGGACTTCGGGAGCCTGGCGGGAAGACGCAGGCGGTCGGCCTCGCCGCGCGGGGCGGCGGGCCCGGCCTCGGCCCCGCAGCGGTTCCAGTAGGGGGTGAAGACCCGGTACGGGCCGCCGTTCAAGGTGCGGATCGCATCGGGCGCGAAAAGCACGTTGCCCTCATGGGCTTGGGCGCTCACCCCGGCCGCGTCGAGGGCGCCGCGGACGGCCTGCTCCTGGCGCAGGGCCGCGGGCTCGTAGCATCGATTCCAGGCGACGGCCTCGGCGCCGCATTCGCGCGCGGCCGCGACCAAGGCCTGCGAGGCGGGCCCCCGCTTGACGATCAAGCGCGAGCCGCGCTCGATCAGATCGCGCTCCAGGCTTTTTAAGGAATGGTGCAGCCACCAGCGCGAGGCCGCTCCGGGCGCCCACCCGCCCTCCTCCTCCGGGGACCAGATGAAGATCGGGACCAGCGCGCCGGCCGCGGCCGCGTCGATCAACGCGGGATTGTCCGCCAGGCGAAGATCACGGCCGAGCCATACCAGAGTGGTCATCATTCATCCGTGCCGGAGGACTCCGAATTCTTACACGCGGCCTATTGCTTCGGCCGCTCCAGGCGCGCGGTGTCGTAGCCCAGGGTCTGGAGCTTGGCGATCAAGTCCTTCTCGATCTCGGGCGGCAAGGTCTTCTCTCGCGACAATATCCACAGGTACTTCCGGTCGGGGTGGCCGACCGCCGCCCAGCGGTATTGCGGGTCGAGCTCGATGATCCAGTAAGGCGCCTTGAAGGGCCTGAAGAACGAAACCTCGTAGCGCGAGCCCGAGGGGTCCACGCTCCAAGCCTTGGCGCTCGCCGTGCGCTCCGGCCCCTGGGGGCCGCCCTTTCGGCAGGTGTTGAGCACGCTCACCGTTCCGTCCTTGCGCAGAGCGTATTCGGCGGTCACCCCGTCGCAGCCTTTTTCGAAGCGGTTGGGCAGGCGAGCGATCTCGTACCACTTGCCCATGTACTTCTCCGTCTCGACGCGCGGCATGGGCTGGGAGTCGAGCGGGACATGTGAGCAGGCAGCCAGAAGCAGGACCATCAGGGCAAGAATCTTCATTTTAACCGTTCACCTCTCTGCGCGGCGAGCCAGCCCTCGCGCCATTCCCGCGAAAATCACCGCGTGCACCGGCACCAAAGCGTACCAATAAAGCAAACCGGAGAGTCCATGCGGCTCGAAGACCGAGGTCTGCGTCAGCCGGGAGCCCCCGCCGCGCTCCACGATCTCGAACTCGAGCCAACCCCTCCCCGGCAGGCGCATCTCCGCCCGCAGGCGCAGCCTGCGCGCCGGCTCAAGGACCTCCACCCGCCAGAAATCAAGCGCGTCACCCACGCGCAGCGACCGGCCGACCGGCCGACCGCGCCTCATCCCCACGCCTCCGGCAAGCTGGTCCAAAATGCCGCGCAGGACCCAAAGCCAATGATAGGGCCAGCCTTTCGCGCCGCCGAGCGCGGCGACCTCCTCGAAGAGGCGTCCGGGCGTCGCGCTCGAATCCACCGACCTCGCGTCCACTCGACGCGCCGATGCGCCGGGAAACTTCGGCGCGCGGCCGTTCGATGAGAGCGCATCGAACCATCGGCTCTCCGCGTACTCGCGATCCTCATTGGTCGAGGCGCGCGTGATGGCCTCGGCCAGGCCTCGCGGCCGCACGGCGAAATCCCTGAGGGCCTTGTCGTCGCGCACGACCGTTTCGTGGCGCAGGCTCGTAAAGAGACGCCTGCCGATCCGGGCGTAAATGGGCGTCACGACCGCGAGCCACAGGCTCGACAGCCACGGCGTCAACACCGCCACCGGGATCATCATCCTGCTCAGGCCGCGCTGGCGTGCGTACTCCCGCATGATCTGCTCGTAGGACACACGGTCCTTGCCCCCGATCTCGTAGACGGCGCTCACGACCGGAGCCTTGTCGAGAACGGCGATCAGGTAGGCGAGCAGATCCTCGACGGCGATCGGCTGAGCCAGAACGCGCACCCAGGACGGCGTCGTCATGACCGGGAGCCGCTCCACCAGGGCGCGGACCATCTCATAGGAGATGCTTCCGGAGCCGATCACGATCGACGCCCTGAACTCGATGACGGCCGCTCCCGACTCGGCCAGGATCCTCCCGACCTCCTGCCGGCTTTCGAGGTGCGGGGACAGCTCTCCCTCTCCGAGTCCTCCGAGGTAAATGATGCGGGAGACGCCCGCCGCCCTGGCCGCCGCAGCGAAGTTTCGCGCCGCGGCGCGGTCCTCCTCCATGAAGTCCTGCTCGGAGCCCATGGAGTGGACCAGATAATAGGCCGTCTCCACGCCGAGCAGCGCCGCCTCCAGGGACGTCGGGGTCAGCAGGTCCCCCGCGACCACCTCGGTGCGCGGACCCACGCGCGGCTTGATGATCTCCGGCCGCCGTGCCAGGCAACGCACCGCCTCGCCGCGTTTTTCCAGGAGCGGCAGCAAGCGTCCTCCTACATAGCCCGTCGCCCCCGTCAGGAGGATCATCGGGCCGCCTGAGGAGGGACACCAGGAGACATCACGGGCGACGCTGATCCAGCGCCGCCTGGTAACGGTCCGCGTGCTCCTTCTCGACCGACGTCAGGTGCGCGAAGCGGCGCCGCGCCTGCTCGAGCATGGCCGTGAAGGCCGCATCGTGCTCGACGGACTCGGCCGCCTGCTCCCGGAATTCGGCCGCGGCCGACGCGTCGGCCTCCGCTTTGGCCTCCTTCTCGAAGCCGGGGTACATCACGGTGTGCTCGTAGCGCTCGCCCGCGATCGCCGCCTCGAGCACCTTCTCCACCGTCATGTCCTTGGCCGGATAAAGGAGGGCGAGATGCGCGTGGGCGTGGCCGGTCTCAGCCTCGGCGGTCTCTTCGAAAAGCTTGGCGACCTCTTCGTCGCCCAGCTGCCGCGCGATCTTGGCGAAGTAAAGGTACTTCCGGTTGGCCATGGATTCCCCGGCGAACGCCGCCTCGAGGTTTTTCTTGGTTTGCCCGAGGCTCAATTTGGTCGTCATGATGGTCTCCCTGAGATTCCGCTTACGTGCGCTCTCTCCCGCATACGTGGCGGGGAGGCCGTCATTATTACAGGAGAGCGCGACCGTTCTCGGGAAATTGACGCCGGGAAAGGCGGACGGCGTCTACCAGGAGGACTTGGAAGGGCCGGCGCCTTTCATCAGGTAGGCCGCGGCGACGAAGGCGCCGAGGGAGAAGGCGAAGAAGACGTAACCCCAATATTGCATGACCTGAGTGTAGCACCCGGGAGGCGGGCCTCGCTTGGGACGTTCGGTCTCGAAAGCCGGCGCAAAGGGCCCAGGCCCGTCTAGGGCTCGGGCGGCACCGGCCGGGAGAAATGGACCTTGTCGAAGCGCTTGAGCAGGACGTCCTGGAAGGTGAGCTGGCGCAGGACCCCGAACAGCTTTTCCATGCCGTCGATGACGGTGCCCGGCTGCCGCGGCGTGAAGGACTCTCCGCCGTCGACGAGGTAGGCGCGGCGGACGGGATCGACCAGGGTCCGCCCGATCATCACGTTGCCGGGGCGGACGTCGACGAAGGAGAGGCCGGAGCGGGCGATGCGAAGGAACAGGTCCTCGAGAAGGCCGTGGTCCTCCTCGTCGAAGGCATCGTCCTCGAGCCGGCGCTCGACGGTGTCGCCGTAGACGCGCTCCTTGACGATGGCGGCGTGGCCGGCCACCGTCCCCATGCCCAGGACGCGGGGCCCCGCGCCGATGCGCGCGGCGGCGAGCGAGACGGCCCGGTCCTTCTCGATGCGCCGCGGGCCCATGTCCGCGGGCTCGCCGAGCACGCTGAGCTTGCGCGGGAGGTCGGTCTTGACGACCGCGCCCTCGACCGACGGGTGCGGGTGGACCACCCCGAAGAAGCCGCGTCCCAGCGAGGACACGCGCTGTCCTTTCCATAAGAGGTCCTCTCCCTCGAGGTCGGCTCCGGCAGGCGTTTCCACTTCGCGCGCGGCGCGGCCGTCGAACAAGAAGGAGACCGCGGGGTCCAGGCGGGCGGACTCGGCGAGTGCTACGGCTTCGCCCAGCGGCGTGCGGCGCGCGGCGAGGGAGGGGAGGTCGCTGTCGGCCAAGGCCGGCACTCGCATGAGCAACGCCGCGGTCTCCCTCGTGTCGGAGAGGGCCCGGGCCAGCACGGAGGCGGCGGCGCGCTCGGCCGGCTCCCCCTGCGCCATGGCCTGCAGAACGGCGGCAGCGGGGGCGGGGCCGGGGGCCGGGGCGTGGACGGCGGCGGCGATGCGCGAAGCCCCCATCGCGAGCAGCCCCGCGAGGGGGCCGCCGCCGGGAGCGTCCGGGGAGAGGAGGGCCTGATGGACGGGGGCCAGGCCGGCCGAAGGGGGAAGGGGGACGACCTTGCCTCCCCGCATCTGCGCGCCGGCGGGCAGCGCGAGGATAAGGGCCAGCGACAGGGCTCTCTGGACGGTTCTCATCCCTTTGAGTGTAAGCGGCGGGGGCGGGGCCCGCATGGGCCCAAAGACCTTCGTCCGTATAAGTCCGCAGGGTATGGCCAATTGAGCTATTGAGCCCGGAGGGAAAAAGTAATACCATCCGGGGATGACCACCGGAGAATTCGGCGAGAAGACCTTCACGACGTTCGAAGTCGCGCGGTTGTGCGGCGTGTTCCACACGACCGTCATCAACTGGGTGAACAAGGGCAAGCTCAAGGCCCGCGTCACCCCCGGCGGCCACCGCCGCATCCCCCTCTCCGAGCTCATCGTGTTCATGAAGAAGTACGACATGCCCATCCCCGCGAACATCGAGGATCCGCACAAGCAGGTCCTGATCCTCGACGACGAGCCGATGATGACGCGTCTGCTCGAGAAGGGCTTCGCCAAGTACAAGGACCGCTACGCCGTGCAGGTCGCCAACAATCCCGTCGACGCCCTCGTGATCGTCGGCAAGAAGCTCCCGCACCTGCTCGTCGTGGACCTCATGATGCCCGTCATGGACGGCTTCCAGGTCTGCCAGATCCTCAAGTCCAACCCCGCGACGAAGGCGATGAAGATCGTCGCCATCTCCGGCAAGAAGCTCAGCGGGTCCCAGCAGGACTTCCTCACGAAGAACTGCGACAAGTTCCTGCAGAAGCCCTTCGACATGAGCGACCTCGTCGGCGAGATCGACAAGCTCCTCAACTGAGCGTCTTGAATCCGTAACGGCGGGGGAGCTACCCTGACGTCATGATCCGAGCCGCCCTCGTCGTCATCGCCGCCTTCGCCGCCGCCGCTTTGCTGCCCATCGCCCGGGCCTCCGACGCGCCCGCCACCGCCGCCGCGCGCTCCCGCGCCGACGTCCATTTCCTCGCGGGCTACGACCACTTCCGCGCCGGACGCGCGGAGGACGCGCGCCGCGAATGGAACGCCTGCCGCGAGCTCGACGACAAGCACGATTTCTGCGAGTTCGGCCTGAGCGCGCTCGACGCGGTCGCGCCGCCGCCCGTTCAGGCGGAAGCCGAGGAGCCCGTCACCGCGGCCCCGCCGCATCACGAGGCCAACCAGTCGTACCTGGAAGGCGTGATCTATTACCAGAAAGGCGATTACGAGAAGGCGCGGGAAGCCTGGCGCAAGGCGAAGGAGCTCGCGCCGGCCGGGTCCGAGGTCGCCAAGGACGCGACGGCGGGTCTCGAGAAGCTCGCCGTGCTCTATGGGACGGCGCCGGCGACGGGGGACGCCGTGCCGAAGAGCCTTAAGACCGGAGGCGAGAAGAAGGACGAGCATATGGCCCTGCAGACCTATTTCTCCGGGCTCATCCACTACCAGAAAGGCGATTTGGAGAAGGCGCGCATCGAATGGCAGCGCGCGTTGGCCCTGGCTCCGAGGGATTCCTCCGTCGAGGCCGACGCGAAGGCCGCGCTCGCCAAGCTCGACGACGGCAAAAAGAAGTAAAATCGCCGGATGAGCCACCCGCATCAGCCCCCGTCGTCCCAGCCCGCGCCCGAAGCCGCCCCCGCCCTCGACCTCCGCGAGCGAGGCGGCATGAAGGACGGCCAGCCCCAGCTTTCCGACAAGCGCCTGTTCATGCAGCTGACCGCGTTCACCGGCTGCCGCGACGCCCAGCCCCTGATCAACGGGCTCATCGGCTGCGGCGTGGACTGCGTCCTCTACGAGGAAGTCAACGACCCGACCGGCGTGGCCGTGCTCGCGATGACCGAGACGCCCGAGCTCTTCGTCACCAAGCTGCGCCGCGACCTCGCGTCCGGCCCGTTCAAGGAGCTCAAGGTCAAGCAGGAGTTCTCCATGCTCGGCCGCACCTACGCGATCGGCTATGAGCCCAAGCTCGAGGACACCCTCCTGCACCGCCCGCGCCGCATGTCGATGGACCCCGCGACGCCGTGGGCCATCTGGTATCCGCTGCGCCGCACCGGCGCGTTCTCGCGGCTGTCCAAGGCCGAGCAGGGGCAGATCCTCAAGGAGCACGGCGTCATCGGCCGCCAGTTCGGCGACCTGGGAGTCGCCTCCGACATCCGCCTGGCCTGCCACGGCCTCGACAAGAACGACAACGACTTCGTCATCGGGGTCATCGGCAAGGAGCTGGCCCCGCTGTCCCAGCTCATCGAGACGATGCGTCCGACCGTGCAGACCTCGCAGTACATCCAGAACCTCGGGCCGTTCTTCGTCGGCCGGGCGCTCTGGCGCACCCCGCAGAAGGCGTAAGAAAGCGACGAAGGAGCCCGATATGCCCGCCCGAAAATTCCGCATCGCGATGTCCGAGCGCTGCTTCCGTTTTAAACCCGACGCCTTGCCCTCCCATGCGCCGCACAAGCCCGGCGTGTACGAGTTCGTCACCTTCGACGAGCAGAAGAACCCGGTCGTGCTGTTCGTGGGCCTCGCGCTGACGGGCTCGGTGTACGAGGCGCTCGCCGCGCACATGGACAACAAGGCCGCGCCGACCGCGAACGAGCTGTTCGCCGCCGCCAAAGACGTGTACTTCGACTACGTCGCCTCCGCCGACATCACGGACGTCGACGAGCTCAAGGACATCGCCGGAGTCTTCATCGCCAGGCACAAGCCGCGCTTCAACGCCGGCCCGGCGCCGGCGTCGGGCCGTCACGAGTCGGTCGAAGTCGAGGAAGTCGACTAGGTGGAGCTGTCCGCGTTCCCGGCGCTGAACGCCTCGCTCAACGCGACCTGCGCCGCCTTGCTCCTGACCGGCTGGGTTTTGATCAAGACGGGCCGCCGCGAGGCGCATCGCTGGGCCATGGTCGCGGCCTTCCTGTGCTCGGCCGTGTTCCTGGCCTGCTACCTGTGGTATCACTTCCACGCGGGCTCGGTACGCTTCCAGAAGACGGGTCCCATCCGGACCGTCTACTTCACCATCCTGCTCACGCACACCGTGCTCGCCACCGCCGTGCTGCCGGTGATCCTGCGGACCTTGTTCCTCGCCGCCAAGGGGCGCTTCGAGGAGCACCGTCGCTGGGCGCGCTGGGCCTTCCCCATTTGGCTCTATGTGTCGGTCACCGGCGTGACCGTGTACTGGATGCTCTACCGCCTGTAGGCGGCGCCAAAGGGCCCGCATGCCCTTGGGCCCATTGTTGAGGCCTTCCTGCGCCTTCCGAACCTCCCGCGTCCGGCGCGGAGCGATTAGACTGTAGCCGTGGCACTTCCCGCGGCGCTGGCCTTCGCCTTGATCGGACTTTCGCTTCCCGCTCTCGGGGAGGACGCGGCCTCGCCGGCGCGAAAAGCCTCCTTGTCCGCTTTAGCCGTCTTCCCCGAGTCCGTCCTCGGCCTCGCCGCGGCCCCGGCCGCGGCGGCCAAGCCGACCCTCGTGCGGGGGGCGAAGCGGTTCGAGGACGTCGTGGTCGAGCTCGTCGACGAGCTCTCCGCCAAGGACCCCGTCCTCTTCGCCAAGATCCGCGCCGAGGAGGCCCGCATCCGCGCCCTGCCGACGAGCGCGCGGCGGGCCGCCGCGGTGGAGGCCGCCTATCCTCTTCTCGAGGCGGCCCTCGACCGGTCCGCCGCCGAGGGAAAGCTGAGCCCCGAGGGCGCGGCGAACTGGGCGGCGTTTCGCGCCCAGGCGAAGGAGGCCCTCGCCGCCGGCACCCTTTTCGAGACGGCCCAGTTCGCCGGAAAGGCCTTCGACGAGAGGGTGCGCCGCCTGCTCGACCAGGGCACGACGACGCTCGACCCCAACCGCCGCCTGGCCGAGACCAAGGACCAGTATATGCTCGTCGCGCGGCGCATCCACGCCGCGCTCGGCGTCCCGGGCAATTCGACCTCCTTGACGACGCGCCAGCTCGATGAGGTTTTCGCGCACGTGGGCCGGGAGTACGGCATCCGGCCCGATTTCCTCAAATACATGGCGAAGACCGAATCGGGCCTCAGGCAGATCGTCCCGACGAACCCCGCGGCGACGGGAATCATGCAGATCGAGCACGTCCACAAGGGCGCCTACGCCGGCGAGAGAAACGTCGCCAACGACACCATCACGAACATCGTCTACGGCGGCCTGCTCCGGGCCCAGACGGACCGGGAGATCGCGCGGCGCTTCGCGGCCGCCGGCCTCCCGCCGCCGAGCAACCCGCGCGTCGTCGAATTCCTGGGCGACCTCGCCTACAACCGGGGCCCCGGGCTGCTGAGGCACATCGCGCGCTACGCCGCGGAGCAGCGCATCGACGTGAACCGTTTCGCGGACTACGTCGCCGGCCCCGGCGGCTCCTACGAGATCCGCGACGGCGGGAAGTCTCTCTCGGTCATCCCGGGCCCGGGCACGGACGTCGACGCGACGGGCGCGAACTCGGTGCTGGCGAAGTCATCGGAGGCCGTCGGCCGGGTCCAGTTCAGCAAGAAGCTGACCGCGGGCCTCGGCGACCGCAACGGGGACGGCCGCGTCGATCACCTCGACGTCTGGCTGACGCGCGGGATCAAGTACCTCGGCGACCCCAAGCTTCAGACCTGAGCGCTCAGGTCGAGAAGGACTTGCCGCAGGAGCAGGTCGAGGTGGCCTGCGGGTTGGTGACGACGAAGCCGGACTTCATGAGGCTTTCCTCGTAGTCCACCTGGGAGCCGCCGATGAAGAAGTCCGCCTTGGGGTCCACGACGGTCTTCGCGCCGAACGCCTCGTGCACCAGGTCGGTCGCGGCGATCTCGTCGGCGACGACGAACTCGTAGCTCATGCCCGAGCAGCCGCCGGAGCCGACCTTCACGCGCAGGACCGGGGCCAGGCCTTTCTTGGAGGCCAGGGCCACGATCTTCTTGGCGGCGCGCTCGGTCAAGGTGATCATTTCTAAAACCTAGAACTGCTTGGACTTGCCGCAGCCGCAGGAGCTCTTCTCGAGCGGGTTCTTGATGCGGAAGCCCGAGCTCGTCTCGTCCTCGGCGTAGTCGATCGTCGCGTCGGCGATGAACTTCAGGCTCGCCTCGTCGACGATGACGTCGAAGCCGGCCTGGGGGAGGATCTTGTCGGCGGGCTTCTTCTCGTCGAAGCCGATGCGGTACTCGTAGCCGGCGCAGCCGGACTCGGCGACGCTGAGGCGCAGCGCCTTGCCCTGCGCGGTTTCCTCGGTCTTGAGGAAATCGGTGATCTTCTCGGCGGCCTTCGGCGTGATGGTGAGCATGATTTTTCTCCCGGTCTTAATCCCGACTAAATTGGTCGTATATAGAGTATAGCCCGACGAGGACGCTCTCGTCAAGACGCCCGGATGTCCCCGACCTTTGGCCTCGCGGATCGGGGCCGAGAGGCCCAGAGAGATTTCAAGGGGCGTTGTTACAATAATGGCGTGATGCTCGCCGCTTTCTTATCCCTGGCCCTCGCCGCCTCGGCCGCCGTGCCCGAGGGGGTCCCTGTCCCGCTCCCGCCGCCGCTCGCGGTCGCGGCTCCGGTGACGGCCGACCTGCTGGCGCGCTGGAGCATCCCGCTCGACAAGTACATGGCGCTGACGCCGGAGCGCAAGGCGCAGCTGCGCGACGACCTCCACGAGGGGGAAAAGGCGCGCCTGCGCCGCCTCGAGCTCATCGCCCGCATCCGCCCGAACGACTGGAAGACCTTCGTCGACGCCAAGGGCTTCCTGACGCCGGACGGCACCCGCCACGTCGACGCCTACGAGGCGGGCCTGCGCGCCCGCGGCCTGGCCGTGCCGGTCGGCGTCGACATCCAGCGCGCCGACGGCAAGCCCATGACGGCCGAGGACTTCACGCGCGCGCGCGCGGTCCTCGACGGGGTTTTCGACGGGACCGCCGCGCTCGACCCCTCGCAGGCGAAGGCCGGCGACCAGCTCATCTTCGACGCCCGGGTGCGCAACGAGACGGTGCGCTCGGTGACGGTGACGAACCCGCGCACGAAAACGAGCCTCGAGGTCGGCCAGCTGGGCGTGGACGGACGCACGAACCTCATCGCGCCGAGCCCGTACGTCAACCTGTCCAAGGGCTGGGAGAGCAAGCCCGACTCCTGGGTGGACTACCGCGTGCGCGCCCAGATCGCGTACGTGGACATGAAGGCCCGGTTCTTCCACGACGGGCCCGACCCGCGCGTCGGCCGCATGGTCGATCTCGCGGGCTCCCTCGGCGCGCCGCAGCGCGAGCTCGACGCGATCCGCTCGAGCCTGTCCTACGACGACGCCTACCGCGCCCAGGGCCTCGTGATCTCGAGCGTGCTCGCACAGCTGGGGCGCGCCTACCATCTCGGCGGGCCCGTCGACATCGCCTGGAGCGTGACGAGCCTGACGAAGATGATGCACCTCGCCCCCAACCAGACCTTCGACGAGTCCATCGGCTTTCGCATCCGCCTGCCCGGCGACGAGCTGTTCCTCGGGGTGTTCGGGGGCGCCATGCAGAACCTCTCGCCGATCGGCAACCGCGTCTACCAGGAGCTCCTCAGCTCGGGGAGGCCCGAGGCCGGCCTGCACCTCGAGAACGCGCCGCATTGGACGACCGGGCTGTGGGGGCGGGTGCCCGGCATGGACGACGCGCGCTTCAGCGTCTCCGTCGGCCAGCGCTACAACAAGGACACGACGACGACGCAGGGCGAGGCGGCGCTGATGACGAGCTTCCGGCGCGTGCCCGTGGCCGTGCGCGCCCAGTACAGCCGCGAGCGCGGCGACGCGATCGAGTTCGACCGGGAGAAGGCGCGCCTCCAGGTGGACGCGCAATTGAGCGACCGGACCTTGGCCTACCTCGCCGTCGAGCGCGACCGCATCCAATACGGCAACGCCGAGCTCGATTCGAACGCGGTGCTCCTCGGCGTCACGATCAGCCTCGACGGCAAGCGCGGGCGCGGCGACTCGCGCCTGACCGTCGACCACCTCTTCGGCGGCGAATACGACGTGAAGGCGGCGCCCCTGCGTCCCTTCCTGCCGGAGGCGACCCGCGTCGTCACCCAGGCGATCGCCGACGGCGTGGAGGCGGCCGAGCGCGCGACCGACCTCGCCCGCCTCATCGACGTGGACGCCGCCCCGGCGCGCATCGACGCCGGCCTCAACGCGCTGTCGCTGTCGCTCTCGCGCCTGAGCCCGGAGGCCGCGGGGGCGCTCATCGAGCGGATGGGGACCTTGCCGCTCACCGACGCCCAGCGCCGGCTGCTCGGCGACGCCCTGCTGCGCGTCGTGCCCCCGGGCTCGCCCGTCGACGCCCGCCTGCGGCAGGCGATCACGGACACGCTGGGCCCCGGCATGGACGCCGTGCTCGCGCGCGTGCGCGACGGCGCCTCGCGCGCCGAGCTTCTCGAGTCGCTGCGCGCCGACGCGGGACGCGCCGTCGAGCTCCTGCGCCTGATCGGCGACCAGGAGTCCTGGAACGCGATCGCCGTCTCCGCGGGCCGCCGCGCCTTGCTCGAGGCGCTGTCCAAGTCCCAGGTGATCCAGATCCCCGTCCTCGACAAGTCGATCACGTTCCAGACCCATGCCCCGGTCATCATCGCCGCGGCCGGCGCCCTCAACAGCCGCCTCTCGCCGATGGCGCCCATCAAGGCGGGGGAGGTCGAGCCCTGGCTGCTGCGGCGGGCGGGCGACGAGCTCGGCTTCCCGCCCGGAGCCGTCACCTCCGAGATGGTGGCGGGGCGCCTCATCGAGCTGGGCCGGGAGCGGCTGATGGCGGAGCTCGACCAGAGGCTGGCGCCCGCGATCGACCGCCTCGTCGCCTCGGGCTCCTACGACCAGGGCCAGATCGCGGCCGCCGTGTTCGGCTCCCTGCCGCCGGCCGCGGCCGACGCCCTGCGCGCGCGCTTCGGCCCGAACCTCGAGGGGCTCCTGCCGCCAGCCGGGGGCACCGCCGAGCAGATGCGCGCCTTCATCCGCACTCGCCTCGGCGCGGAGATCTCAAGGGTGCTCGAAGGGGAGTTCGCGGGCGCCGCGGCGCGCGCGGTGGCCGAGATGACCTCCTGGGCCGCGGACCTCCTGCGCCGCGAGCTCAACCTCGCGATGATCCAGCTCATGCTCGCCGCCGAGGAGCTCGACCGCCTGACCGTGGACCGGGGACGCAAGGCGGGGGACCTCGGCGTCGAGATGATCGCCCGCTCCTTCAACCAGCTCGACGCGCGCAAGCGCGAGAAGCTCTCGCGCGGGGTCGTTTCCGCCAAGCGCGAGGCGCTGGCCGGCTTCGCCGCCGGCGAGCGCGCGCTGGCGGCCCGCCTGACCTCGATGGGGCGCGAGCGCCTCTCCGAGATGACCCTCGACCCGTCCTGGCCCGAGGGCCTGAGCATCGCCGTCGCCGACGAGCACTGGGCGCCGCTGCTGTCGGCCTACGGCGACGGCGCCTTCTTCGACCTCGTCGCGCGCTGCGCCGCCAAGCGCCGCGCGACGGGCAAGACCGCGCCGTTCACCTTGACCTTCGAGTACGGCGAGCAGAGCGCGCTCGGCGGCACCGCGATCTGGCGCGAGAAGAACGGCGACATGAAGATCTCCCTGTCCGCGCCGAAGGCCCAGCGCGACGCCGACTTCCGCCTCCGCGGCCTCGAAAGCTACCTGAAGTAAGCCGCGCTCGGTCCTGGACCGAGTTTCCGGGGGCGCCGGGATAATCTTGAGATAAACATGCCCGGCGCGGCTCGACACGCCGTCCGCCGCCGTTAGGCCGGGGCTTTCTCGAGGAGCCTCAGGATCTCGGCCCCCAGCTCCAGGTACGCGGTCTTGCTCGTCGGTTTCCTGCGGTAGGAGTCGACGCCCAGGCGGGCGGCTTCGGCGCGATCGCGCTTGTCTCCCGACGCGGTCAGGATCATGAACGGGATGCCGTCGAGCAAGGCGTTCGCCCGCACGCGCTCGAGAAGCTCGAGGCCGCCCATCTTCGGCATCTTGATGTCGGCGATGATCAAGGCGGGCAGGGCCGTTTCGCCGCGCGACGCCTTTTCGAGGTAGTCGAGCGCTTCGATGCCGTTGCGGGCCGATTCGATCCTCGCGCCGAGGCCGAGGTCTTTAAAACACACGAGCATGAGCGTGCAGTCGTCGTCGTCGTCTTCGACATAGAGGATGGGCCCGCTCACTCGGCCCCCATCGGCAAGGTGAAATAGAACGTGGAGCCCTCGCCGGGGCGGCTCTCGGCCCAGATCTTGCCGCCGTGGCGGTGGATCACGCGCTGGGCGATCGCGAGGCCCACACCCATGCCGGGAAAAGCGTCGCGCTGATTGAGCTGCTCGAACGCGATGAACATCTTGGCCGCGTGCGCCATGTCGAAGCCCACGCCGTTGTCCTTGACGAAAAAAACCGGCTCGCCGTCAGCGGACGTCGCGCCCAATTCGATGCGTGATTCCTCTTTCAGCGAGGTGAACTTCCAGGCGTTGTCGATGACGTTGCAGAGGGCGAGCCGGAAGAGGCGCGCATCCGCCCGCGCCGTGAGCCCTGGAGCCACGGTGAATGCGAACCGCCGATCCGGGTCCGTCCTCCGGACAGCCTCGAACACTTCGCGCGCGAGTCCGGACAGGTCCACGGTCTCGATCGTGAGTTCGCTCTGCGTGGCCTCGGCTAGGTTCTGCATCTCGTCGATGATGCGGTCTATTTGCACGGCGGACGCGCGGATGCGCAGGAACCAGGCGCGCTGCTCCTCGGGCAACTCCGGCGAGGGGCTTCCGATGATCAAGTCGCAGTAGTTCATGATCTTGCGGACCGGGCCGCGCAGGTCGTGCGACGCGGAGTACGTGAAGGCATCGAGCTCGTCGTTGACCTCCTTGAATCTCGCCGTGCTGCGCGCGACGCGGCCCGTGAGCGCTCTTTCCAGCATCTTGTGCGCGGAGATGTCGTGGAAGTACACGCTGACTCCGCCTTCGAAAGGGCGGATGCGGATCTCGATCCAGGTCTTGCTGATAGGGCCTATCGTCTCGAGGCGCGCGGGAATCTGCCCCGTGAGCGACCGCTCGACGGCGAGGTAGGCTTCCGAGCCGATGGCCTCGGGAAAGGCCTCTTTATACCGGCGGCCGAGGAGGTCCTCGCGGCGCCGGAGCCAGAGCTTCTCGGCCTCGCGGTTGACGTAGCGGAAGCGGCCCTTGCGGTCGAGCATGAAGAACGCGTCATGGGTCGTCTCGAGGATCTCGTTCGTCCAGCCCAGCGCCGTCCGCAGCGCCGTGTAGAGCACGCTGATCAGAATTCCGCTCAAGACGAATATCACCAGGCTTTCGATCTCGCTCGCGGTGAAAAAAATCCCGCGGTGCGCGACCATTCCCGCGCCGGCGGCGGTGGAGAACATTCCGGGACCGAAGCCGCCGTACCATGTCGCGGCAATGACGGCCGGCAAATAAAACAAGAAATAGACCTCTCCTTGGATCGCGGGATGGAAAAGCTGGGCAAGCGCCTCCGCGAGAAGCAACGCGGCGGCCGCCCCCGCGTACCGGCGCAGACGAGAACGCTCCCCGAGCGGAAGAAGCCCGAGTCGGCACAATGATTCGTGGGCGATGCGAGTGAGGCTTTCACGGCCATGAGCCAATTGCATATGACAATAATTATATCGGGAAGGCGTCTGTTCCGGAATGCTCCGCAGGTGAAGAATTGTGGAAGGCCTTGGTTCAGATCGATTCTTGAGGCGTATTTGATGGCGGCCACGCGGCGGCGGGGGCTACACTGAACTTGCAGGCACAGGGAGGTAGGTTATGCCTCACGTTAAAACGATTCAGAGGCCGCACGTCCGGCTTCCGCCCCCGCGCTCCGTCGATACCGGTCTGGATTGGGGCGCCGCCGGCTGGGCGGGCCTCGCCGCCGGCGCGGCCTTCGTCCTGATTCAGACCTTCGCCAGCCTCGTCTTCGGCGAGGGCGGCAGCACCGCGGCGGTGCGCCGCCTCGCCTCGGTCGCGCTCGGGGAAGGCGTCATGTCTCCGGACGCGCCGTTTCCGGCCCTCGTCTACTTCGCGGCCGCGATCGTGCACATCCCCTTATCCTTGATCTACGCGCGCATTTTGGCGGCGCTGATCCACCGGATGGCAACGGCGCGCGCCCTCGCCTTGGGGGCGCTGTTCGGCGCGGGGCTGTACTTCGTGAACTACTACGCGGTCTCGGGATTATTCCCGTGGTTCGTCTCCGCGCGCGGCCCGGCCGCGCTCGTCTCGCACCTGGCCTTCGGCCTGCTGGCGGCGGGAATATACAAGCGCCTGACGCGCCCTCAGCCGGATTTCTGAGGCGTCAGCGCAGCTGGCCGTCGAGCCAGAAGAACAGAGCGAACGCCGCGATGACCGCGGCGAGCGCCAGCGCCCCGAGCACGCCGGCTCCGGCCAGCGCGCCCACGAGGAGCCAGCCGGCGAGGCCGAGCGGCGTCCATGAGGTCGCGAGCATGATGCCGAGGCCGATCACGGCCCCGGCGATGCCCCAGGCGAAGAAGGAAAGGGCGGCCTTCTTCGACGAGCGCCAGGTGCGGTCCCATCGACGCCGCGCGTCCTGGTCCACGACCGGCTCCGGGATCGGGCCGCCGCTCTTGGCGGACTTGTAGGCGACGCCGAGGCTGCGGAAGAAGCCGACCCAGCCCGCGATCGTGCCCGCGAAGGCCGCGGCGATGGTGGCGGGAAGGACGTTGGCCAAGCGGATCCAGCCGTCGGCGATCGCGGGTTCTTCCGCGGGGAACTGGAAGCGATCGGTGAGCTGGCTCAGGCGCCGCAACTCGGCGCGCAGGGCGCCGTACGTCCAATGGTCGAAGAACTTCTGCACCGGCCCGCCGATGTCGGCGAAGCGGAACGCGAAGGAGACGGACGCGGTCAGGGCGTAGGGCAAAGCCGCGAGCGAGCCCGCGACGACGCCGACCAGGCCGAACACGACGCCGAGGACGAGGGCGACGGCTTTCAGCAGCACGTTGCCGAGGAAGCCCAGCGCGCCGGAGTGGTTGAAGTCCTCGGCGACGACGTGCTTGAAGTAGGGGCGGCCGAGCAGCAGCGCGCCGAAGGCGGCCGAGCCGACCACGCCGGAGATCAGGCCGGCGAACAGCCCGAACCCGAAGGGCACCACGCGGCGCAGGACCTTCATGACGGTTTCGAAGGCGGTGCGCAGGAAGGGCAGGATCTCGTAGACGACCTGGCGCGCGCCCTCGTAGGCGGCGACGGCGCCCGCGGCGGCGAGGCCGAACGCCGCTCCGGCGGCGCCCCAGGCGGCGCCGAGGACGGCGCCGGGGATCGCGTACAGCGGAGCGAGGCCCACGGCCTTGCCGGCCGCCGTCCAGTAGCCGAGCGAGCGGCCGAAGCCGCCCTTCGCGTGATCGACGACGCTCGGGATCAGGCGCTTCCAGAGAACAGGCTGGGAGACGGCCAGGCCCGCGGACAGGCCGAGGACGGGGACCGCGGCATAGACGGCTGCCGCGGCGAGCCACAGCTGCCAGCCCGCGAGCGCGGCGAGCAGCGGGACGCCGAAGGCGAGTGCCGCGTAGATCCCGGCGGCGAGACCCAGCGCGCCGGTCGCGGCGGCGAGCCAGACGGGCGGCTTGCCGACGGGAGCCTGCTCCGGCTTGGGAGCCGGGGCCGGAGCGGAGGCCTCGGAGGAAGACGTTCCGGACGCGGCCTTCGAATCGCCGAGCTTGGCGTCGGACAGGCTTCGCAGGTAAGCGGCGCCGCCGGAGACGACGAGCGCGATCGTCGAGGGGATCGCGGCGAGCAGGAAGCTCGCCAGGCGCACGTACACGCGCCAGACCGGCAGCTCGGCGCCTTCGCCGCTGAGGCCGATGTCCGCGACCTTGCGCGCCGCTCTCAGCGCGTTGGGCAGCGAGCGACGTTCCCAATTCCTGAAGAAGGATTCGGACTTCTCGCCCGTGCCGGCCCAGCGCACGCCGAGGGCGACGCCGTGGGTCAGCGCGACGGGGATGCCGGCGATCATGCCGACGGCGAAGGAGCCGGCGAAAGCGGCGAGCGCGGGCACGACCAAGGTCAGTCCCATCAGGACGCCGGCGCCGATCTGGGCTTCCGAGGCCTTGGAACCGACGGCGTCCTCGCGCTTGAAGACCGCTTCGACCGGGCGGAACAGGTTCGAAGCGACGAACCAGCCCGACTTGAACACGCCGAGGATCGTGCCGAAGAGGAAGCCGAAGGCGAAGGGCACGATGTCCTTGAGGACCTCGAGCGCCCAGTTGAAGAAGCGCTTGAGGGCGGGGAGGAACTGCGTGATCACGGCCATGAAGCCGGCCCACGCGGCGGCGGCGGTCTTGGAGGCGGCGGCCTGCGCGGCGCCGGCGACGGCGGACAGGACGGCGGCGATCGCGCCGAGCACGGTCGGGATCGCGAGTGCCACGACGGACTCGGACGCGCGCGGGACGGCGTCGCCGCGAAGGGCGGCGGCCGTGCGGGCGCCGGCGTCGCGCCAGCCCCCGAAGGATTGCTTGGCGGCCAGGGAGCCCTCGGCGATCGTGCCGGTCACCGCGCCCGTCCACGCCTGCGGCTGGCTCAGCGCCAGGCCGGCGCCGCCGCCGAGAAGCGCGGCCGCGGCGAGCAGGCCGAGGTCGAGCAGGACCAGGGGGGCCACGAGGAAATAGAGGGCCGCGGCGACGCCGGCGGCGGCGCCGAGCGCGCCGAGCGCGGCGGGAAGGACGACGCCGGCGCGCGGAGCGACGGGCGGCTCCGAGCCCTTCTCATCCTTGCGCTCGGTGCCGTCCGGGCTGCGCTTGTCCTCGCCGCGGTAGGCGGCGCGCGACGCGCGGACGATGGTCGCGAGCGAGACGAAGGGCAGGAACAGCGCGGTGTAGAGGGAGATGGCGGCGCCGTTGAGCACGCGGGTCAGGCGCGCCGCGAGCGAGAGGTTCGTCTCGGCGAGGGGGAAGCCGCGATCGAGCAAAGCGGTCAAGCCGCCGTCGTTCTTGACGGCCTTCATCCAGCGCGTGAAGAACGCCTCGCCCTTGGGGCTGAGGCCGGACCAGTCGAAGGCCAATTCGAGGGCGCCCATGACGACGTGCACGGGGCTCGAGAGCAGGCCGAGCACGGCGCCGACGGCGCCGGTGAGGAGGATCGCGGCGAGCGCGGCCAATTGGGTCAGGCGGAAGGCGATCCAGCCGGGGACGGAGACGGCCTTATAGTCGCTCGTGAACGCGTCGCGGCCGATCGGGCCGGCGAGGACGGCGGCGCCCGCGGCGGCGCCGAAGAACATGGTCTTGAGGCCGCCGATGATGAAGCCGCCCATGAAAGGGAAGATGCGCACGACGAGACGGCCGAGGAAGCGGAACACGCGCGCCATCCACGGAAGGAAGCCGACGATGACTTCACGAGCCCCGCGGAAGGCCGCGAGGAAGGGCGTGCCGACGAGGCGGTACGCCGAGCCTATGATGAAGGCGACCGGGGACATCGCGTAGCCGGCGAGGACGAACAGCCAGGCGATGATAGGGTACGTCAGGATGTTGGCCGAGAGCTCCTTCTTCATGGCCTCATCCGTCGAGCCGCCGCGAAGGACGGAGTCGAAGATCAGGCCGAAGCGGGCCCAGAAGCGGAAGGTCATCGCGCCGGCGGAGAGGGCGCTGGTCTTGAGGTCGGAGGGGAAGTCTTTCCAGGTCTCGACGGAGAAGGCGGCGAAGCCGGCGAGGGTTCCGAGCGATATCCAGCCGACGGCGAGGGCGAGGGCGGGGACGGCGACGAACGGAGCGAGCAGCGGGCCGAGGACGGTGACGGCCCAGGCGGAGGTGTACCACGCGGCGGCGCCGCCGAGGGCGGCGAGGCCGAGGCCGATGCTTACGCGTGAGCGGCTGGGGGCCGAAGGGGTTTCGTTGCTGGAAGGAACGGGGATTTGGGAATCGGGAGCGGCGGGGGCGAGGGTGGAGGGGGCGGCCAAGGCGGAAGGACGGGGATCGGCGATCGCGGCGGCGGCGGGGACGGAGAGGGTTCCTTTATATGAGCGGGTGCCGTCGAAGAGGCGGGACAAAGTCGTGAGGAGGGCGGGGGACTGCTTCTCGACGGAGATATTGGATAGGGAAGCGCCCGTCTTAACGAGCTCCGAAGCGGCGGAGGGAACGGCGTTCGGGGTCAACGCGGACGCGGGAACCGCGGCGTTGACGGAAACGGATTTCGCCGCGGCAGGAAGGGTGGAGGGCTTGAAAGAGAGGGGAGTGACCGGAATGGCCGGCATTTGCGCGGCTTGATTCGTTTTAACGGCAACGGAAGGGGTAACTAAATTCGGAACGACATTCGTAACGGAAAGGCTGGGGTTGAGGCCGAGGACGGCGTTTGGAGTCAAAATTGCGTTCGCGGACGGCACCGCGATCTGCACTCGAACGGGGGCCCCGCTGGCCGTTCCAGACGCGCCCATATTCACCTTGACCTGGGCGAGGGCCTGATAGACACCCATGCCCGGGGCCGTCTGGATCAAAACAAAAGACAGAAAAGAGGCGATGAAGCGGCAGAATATCGAGCGCTTGAAGTTGGCCATGGCCGATTCTATCGCGTAAGCTTTGTTATTCGTACGGGTCCGGGGACCCAACATTGTTTCGGTATATGTCCCATACATTTCTGGGACCCGCCTAGGACCCTGGCACCCTGGACTTGGCTTGGGGAAGATTCGTAAGATAATCCTCGACGGAGGAGGCCCGACGGCGGCGATATAAGCTGCCCCTGGATAATCCGTCGCGAACCAAAATCAAATGGAGGGAAGATGACCCCCAGAATGCATGGAGCCGTTGATCCGATGACCGCCAAGTCCAAGTCCCGCACCGCCGCCCCCGCCCGCCCCAAGGTTTCCGACTACTACGGCTGCAACGTGTTCGGCCTCGAGACCATGAAGCTCCTTCTTCCGAAGGACACCTTCCGCAAGGTCCAGGACGCCGCCTCTAAAGGCGAAAGACTTGATTTGGAGTCCGCCAACGCCGTGGCCTCCGCCATGAAGACGTGGGCGATACAGAAGGGCGCCACCCACTATTGCCACTGGTTCCAGCCGCTGACCGGGGCCACCGCCGAGAAGCACGACGCGTTCATCGACCCGACCGGCAACGGCAAGGTCATGGAGACGTTCACCGGCGCGATGCTCACCCAGGCCGAGCCGGACGCGTCCTCCTTCCCGTCGGGCGGCCTGCGCGTGACGTTCGAGGCGCGCGGCTACACGGCGTGGGATCCGACGTCGCCGGCGTTCATCCTCGAGCAGGAGACCGGGTCGACGCTGTGCATCCCGACCTGCTTCGTCTCATATACCGGGCACGCCTTAGATACCAAGACCCCGCTGCTGCGCTCGATCACCGCGCTCAACAACGCGGCGCTCGGCGTGCTGTCGCTGTTCTCGAGCGACGCCAAAAAGGTCGTCGCCACGCTCGGCGCCGAGCAGGAGTACTTCCTGATCGACAAGGAGTACTTCGACGCGCGCCCCGACCTCCTGCTCGCCGGCCGCACCCTCTTCGGCGCCGCGTCGCCGAAGGGCCAGCAGCTCGAGGACCATTACTTCGGCGCGATCAAGGATCGCGTGCTCGCCTTCATGGTCGACTTCGAGAGCGAGTGCTTCAAGCTCGGCATACCGCTCAAGACGCGCCACAACGAGGTGGCGCCCCACCAGTTCGAGTGCGCCCCCGTCTACGAGGAAGCCAACGTCGCCGTCGACCACAACCAGCTCGTCATGGACATCATGAAGCGGGTCGCGGAGCGCCACGGCCTGGCCGCCCTGACCTACGAGAAGCCCTTCGCGGGCGTCAACGGCTCGGGCAAGCACAATAATTGGTCTCTCGGGACCGATACCGGCAAGAACCTGCTGTCGCCGGGCGCCACGCCGCACGAGAACCTTCAGTTCCTGACCTTCCTCGTGTCCATCATCAAGGCCGTCCACACGCACGGCCTGCTGCTGCGCGCGGCGATCGCCTCCTCCGGGAACGACCACCGCCTCGGCGCCAACGAGGCTCCGCCGGCGATCATGTCGATCTTCCTCGGCGCCCAGCTCACGAGCGTCCTCAACGACCTCGAGAAGGGCGTGACCTCGAAGGGGACCGACCCTCAGTGGATCTCGCTCGGCATCGACCACATCCCGGCGGTCATCAAGGACAACACCGACCGCAACCGGACCTCGCCCTTCGCCTTCACCGGCAACAAGTTCGAGTTCCGCGCCGTCGGCGCGTCGGCGAACAACGCCATCCCCATGTCGACGCTCAACACCATCGTCGCGGGCCAGCTCCTCGCGACGAAGAAGGAGATCGACGCGGCGCTGAAGAAGGGCAAGACCCTGAAGGAGGCCGTCACCGGCGTCCTGCGCCAGTACTACACGGAGTCGAAGGCCGTCTGCTTCGAGGGCAACAACTACTCCGAGGAGTGGGTCAAGGAAGCGCAGAAGCGCGGCCTGCCCAACGAGAAGACCACGCCCGCGGCCTTGAAGGGCTTCGCGCTGAAGAAGTCCGTCGCGCTGTTCGCCAAGCTCGGCGTGCTCACCGAGGAGGAGACGCACTCCCGCTACCACATCCTCCTCGAGAAGTACGCCAAGGACATCGACATCGAGGCCAAGCTCATGCTCGAGATGGCGAGCACCTTGTTCGTCCCGGCGGCCGTCGAGTACCAGAACGAGCTCTCGAAGACGCTCGCCTCCCTGTCCTCCAACGGCATCAACGCGCCGGCCCAGGCGTCGCTGCTGCGCACGGTCTCGGAGAAGGTGGAGCGCGCGCTCATCGGCGTCGACGAGCTGCAGGCCGCGCTGGCCAAGGCCGACGCGGAGGCCGACGTCGAGAAGAAGGCTTACGCCTACTGCGACAAGGTCAAGCCCTGCTTCGACAAGATCCGCGTCGAGATCGACGGGCTCGAGCTTCTGATGCCGGCCGCCTCTTGGCCGCTTCCGAAGTACCGTGAGATGCTGTTCCTGATGTAAGGAGTTTTGCCATGGCCACCAAGGACGAGGTTTTGAAGGCGCTGTCGACGTGCATCGAGCCGGAGCTTCACAAGGACATCGTGACGCTCGGCATGGTGCAGAACCTCGTCGTGGAAGGGGGGGTGGTGAGCTTCGACTACGTGCTCACCACCCCCGCCTGTCCGCTCAAGGGCATGATGCAGCTCGAGGCGGAGGAGGCGGTCAAGAAGGTCGCCGGCGTGAAGTCCGTCAAGATCAACATGACGGCCTCGGTCAAGAAGGACGCGCGGCTGGAGAACATCCTGCCGCCCGGCGTGAAGAACCTCATCGCGATCGCCGCCGGCAAGGGCGGCGTGGGCAAGTCCACCGTCGCCTCCAACATCGCCGTGTCGCTCGCCCTCGACGGCGCGCGCGTCGGCCTCATGGACGCCGACATCTACGGACCGAATCAGCCCCAGATGATGGGCGTCTCAAACTACAAGCCCATGGCCGGCCCCGACAACAAGATCGAGCCGGCCGAGAACCACGGCGTGAAGGTCATGTCCATGGGCTTCCTCATGGACCCCGACGCCCCGGTCATCTGGCGCGGCCCGATGCTGCACGGCGCGATCACCCAGTTCTTGAAAGACGTGAAGTGGGGTGAGCTCGACTACCTCATCCTCGACCTCCCGCCGGGCACCGGCGACGTCCAGCTCACGCTCTGCCAGACCGTGCCGATCGCGGGCTCCGTCATCGTGACCACGCCTCAGTCGATCGCCCTCTCCGACGTGCGCAAGGCCGTCGCCATGTTCAAGAAGCTCAACGTGCCGATACTGGGCGCCATCGAGAACATGTCCGGCTTCATCTGCCCGCACTGCTCCAAGGAGAGCAAGATCTTCGCCGAGGGCAGCGCCGCCGCCCTCAAGAAGAACCACGGCATCGATCTGCTGGGCACCATTCCTCTAGACCCGAAGATCGGCCAGGCCAGCGAGGACGGCAAGCCCCTCGTCCTCTCGCACCCCGACTCCGCCCCCGCCAAGGCCTTCCGCGAAGCCGCCCGCAAGGTCGCCGCCCAGGTCAGCATCCGCAACGCGACCTCCAAGCCCCTCGAGATCAAGCTCGTCAAAGCTTAAAATTGGTGTCAGGCATATCGTTCTTTGCATAACTCGGGCGACTTATGCAAAGAACGATATGCCTGACACCATAACCAGGAGACATAAATGACCACCGCCACCGCCGCGCCCGAGACGACGCCGATCCAGGTCGGAGCCGTCGCGCCCGACTTCAAGCTGCCCGATTCCGAGAAGAAGGAGTGGACGCTCTCCGAGTTCAAGGGCAAGAAGCCCGTCGCCTTGTTCTTCTACCCGCTCGACTTCTCCCCGACGTGCTCCAAGGAGAACGCGTGCTTCTCCCAGGACCTGTCGCGCTACGAGCAGTTCGCGCAGGTGTTCGGCATCTCCGTCGATTCCGTGTGGTCGCACAAGGCGTACAAGGCGCAGATGGGCCTGAAGCACACGCTTCTCGCCGACATGCACCGGACGGCGATCAAGGCCTACGGCCTGTTCCACCCGGGCGGCAACATCTCCCAGCGCGCGACCGTGCTCGTCGGCTCCGACGGGAAGGTGGCCTTCGTGAAGGTCGAGGGCGACATCACCAAGGAGCGCGACTACAAGGAGCTCGAAGCCGAGCTCGCCAAGCTCAAGTAAGCGAAACGCTCGAAGGAAAGCCCCGCGGCGCAGCGCCGCGGGGCTTTTTATTCGCCTTTCTCATGGAGCGGCTTTCGCGAAGGCCAGCACGTGGCCGTCGGGATCGAGGCTGTAGGCGGCGACGTGGCCCCAGTCCCGCGGCGCCAGCGCGCTGAGCTCGGCCGCTCCGGCCTCGAGCGCGCGGCGATGTCCTACGGCCGGATCCTCGACGAGCAGATACAGCTCCGCGCGCGGGATGCCGTCCCCTTCGGCCGGATCTGGCAGTTTGGCGCCGAGCAGGCGCCGGATGCCGGCCGAGGGCATGAGCCCGAGCACCGCGCCCGCTCCGAGGTCGAACTCGGTCATGCCCGGGACGTCGAGCCGCGGCTTGAGCTCCAGCGCCCGTTCGTAGAATCGAGCGCTGCTCTTCTGGTCCGCGACATACAGGATGAAATGAGCGGTCATAGTCCTCCGAGAAGGTCGGCCTCGCGCTCGCGGGTCAGGGGGGCGACGCGTATCGGCGAGCTTTCAAGAGGCCGAGGCTCGGCCCGGTCCCACTCGAAGGTCGCGCGTATCGTGTCGGCGGCCGGACGGAAGGTCAGGCCGGCGGCGAGCGCCCGCCGGTTGTCGCAGAGCATGACCCCCCCGTGCCCCGGGTCCGTTGCGGGGACCCACAGCGGCAGCTCGGTCCAGGGCGTGACCCCCGCCGCGAGCAGCTTCTCATCGGGCGCCCAACGCAGGCGGGCGTTCGAGCCCAGCTCGGCGCGGCACGAGTCCAGGAACGCGCCCATCGTCAGCGTGGCCGCCGGCCCCGCCGCGTTGAAGCGCCCCGCCCGGCCCTCCTCGGCCAGGCGCACGCACCACTCGGCGAGGTCGCGCGCGTCGATGAACTGGACCGGTCGCTCCGGGCGCCCCGGAGCCAGGACCGCGCCGCCCTCGGCGATGCGCCGGGGCCAGTAGGTGAAGCGGTCCGTCGGATCGTGCGGCCCGACGATGAGCCCCGGGCGCACGACGGCGGCGCGTCCGGGGAGAGCTTCCTCGAGCGCCTCCTCGCACCGCGCCTTGAGCGGCCCGTAGCCCTCGTTGCCGGCCGCGAGGGGCGTTTCCTCGTCGTAGGCGCGGCCGGGGGGAAAGGTCCCGTAGGCGGAGATGCTCGAGATGAACGTGTAGTGCCCGACTCGGCCGCCGAGCGCGGCGAGCAACGCTTGGACCTGCTCCGGCTTGTAGGCCGAGGGGTCGAACACCGCGTCGAACTCCCGGCCGTGGAGCGCCGCGAGGTCGCCGTCGCGGTCTCCGCGAAGCCTCTCGGCTTCCGGGAAAAGCTCCGGGCCGCGACGCCCGCGGTTGAACAAGGTGACGCTGTGCCCGCGCGCCAGGGCCGCCGCGACGTAGTGACGGCCCACGAACAAAGTCCCGCCGATGACGAGGAGCCTCATGACCGGGGAAGTTTACCTCATTTGGTATTATGCGGGCACCGATATGAGATCTTCGATCGATCCCAAGAGCCTCACCGTCCTAGTCACCGGCGCCACCTCAGGCTTCGGCGCGGCCGTGTGCCGCCGCTTCATCCAGGCCGGCGCGAAGGTGATCGCGACCGGCCGCCGCGCCGACCGCCTCCGGGCGCTGCGCAAGGAGCTCGGCGCCCGCTGCCGGATCGCGGCGTTCGACGTCCGCGAGCGGCGCCATGTCGAGGCCGCGCTGGGCTCGCTGCCCAAGGCGTTCGCCAAGATCAACGTGGTCGTGGCCAACGCGGGCCTGGCGCTCGGCCTCGGGCCGGCGCACGAGGCGAGCCTGGACGACTGGGACACGATGGTCGCGACCAATATCAACGGCCTGCTGTACACCGTGCGGGCGGTCCTGCCCGGCATGGTCGCGCGCGACGAGGGGCACGTGATCCTGCTCGGGTCGACTGCGGCGGACTATCCGTATCCGGGCGGGAACGTCTACGGCGCCACCAAGGCCTTCGTCAAGCAGTTCGGGCTGAACCTCCGGGCCGACCTCCTCGGCGCCAACGTGCGCGTGACGAGCGTCGAGCCGGGCCTGGCCGAGACGGAGTTCTCGCTCGTGCGTTTTCACGGGGACGCCGCGCAGGCCGCCGCGCCCTATCAGGGGATCGACGCCCTGTCGGCCGACGACGTCGCCGAGACGATCTACTGGTCGGCCACCTTGCCGCGCCGCGTCAACGTCAACCGCCTGCAGGTGATGCCGGTGATGCAGGCGTTCGGGCCGTTCGCCTTCAAGCGCCGGGCATAGCATGGCCGACGCGGCGTCCGCCGCGCCGGCGTCCATCCGGCGTCCCGTCACCGCGTGAGCGACTCTCGCTTCAGCGACGAACGCAGCTGCTCCCGTAGGCCCGCGTCCTTCTTGTACCCGTGCTTGTTGATCGCGTGCGGCTCGGCGACCTCCAACACCTCGTCCTCCGTGCCCGAGATAGTCAACGAACAGTTCGCCTCGGGCATCGTTCGACAGTCCATGGTCACGCGCTCTTTGCGGTCCATGGCGCTCACCTCCCGGATTCCGGGGCTCTTCGCGGCGGAGCCCCGTCCCCTGATATAGTGTAGCCCCGCCGGGCGGGGCCTTCCCGTAACGGTATTGCTGCGGGCCCGTGGTAAAATCGGGCATGCCCGACCTTCCCCATGCCCTGCGCGAGTCCGCCCGCCGCGGGCGCTGGACCCCGCGGCGGCTGGCGCGCCTGGCGGCGGCGCTGCCCAAGGTCGAGACGCATCTGCACCTGGACGGGGCGCTGTCCCCGCGGACGGTGCGCCGGCTCGCGGAGGCGACGCCGGGCTCGCCGCTGGCCGGGCTGAGCGTGGAGGAGATCCGCCGGCGGGTCGTCGTCGACCAGCCGCGTGCCTCCCTCGCCGCGGTGCTCGACGCCTTTCAGGCCTTCTACCCGCTGCTGCGCGCCGCGCCCGCCGTCGAGCTCGCCGCCTACGAGCTGCTGCGCGACTGCGCGCGCCAGAACATCCTCCACGCCGAGGTGCGCTTCGCGCCCGCGCTGCAGCGGACCGGGGATTTCACGCTGGAGGACGTGCTCGACGCCGCCCTGCGCGGCCTCGCGCGCGGGGCGGCCGATTTCGGGGTGAGCTCCGGCGTCATCATCTGCCTGCTGCGGCCGTTCGCCGTGGTGGACCGCCAGGCCAACGAGGACATGGCGGCCCTGGCCGTGCGCTTCGCCGGCCGCGGCGTCGTCGGCCTCGACGTCGCCGACGCGGGCCCCGGGGACCAGCGCCTGTCCGATTACGCCGGCTGGCTCGGGCGCGGGCGCCGGGCCGGCCTGGGCCTCACGGCGCACGCGGGCGAGTCGCCGCGGGGCGGGGAGATCGAGGACGCCCTCGAGATCGGCGTGGACCGCATCGGCCACGGGATCATCCTGCGCGAGCGGCCGGACCTCCTGCAGGAGCTCATCCGCCGGGGAACCGTCGTCGAGGTCAACCCGACGTCGAATCTGCGCACCGGAGCCGTCTCTTCTTACCGCGAGCATCCCGTCCGGGCCTGGAGGGACGCCGGGCTGACGGCCACGCTCAGCACCGACGATCCGGGCGTGTTCGGCATCGACCTCTCGCACGAGTACGAGGCGCTGTCCCGAGAGGCAAAATTCACCGCCGAGGAGCTTTTGGAGCTGGCCTGGAACGGGATCTGGGCGCTGTTCCTGCCCGAGGCCCGGCGCCGCGCCTTGGCCGGGCGCTTCGAGCGGGGGGCCGCCGCGGCCCTTGATTAATCCCGCCGCGGGGCTATAATCAAGGCGGGACCTTACGATCCGATGGCCTACCAAGACGACGACGTTCCTCCCCTGCACCCCGGCAAGGTCGCCCTCTTCGTCGCGCTGCTCGGCCTGATCGCCTTCGCCGGCTGGCGCTTCTGGCGCGCCCAGCAGGCCGTCGCCGCGGTCGCCGAGGCGTCGAAAGATTACCGCCGGCTCTTTCCCGCGCGCAACTCGGAGGCGCCGCCGCCTCCCCCGCCCCGGCCGGTCGTCGCGTCCCAGGCGCCGGTCTCGGGCATCGGCATGCTCAAGATCGACGACGACATGCGCGCTCCCAAGCCGGCTCCCGCCGCCGAGCCGCCGCCGCCGGAGCAGGCGGAGGCCCCGCCCGAGGTCGCGGTCAAGGCCGAGGCCGCCGCTGCGGCCCCGGTCAAGCCCGCGAAGAAGGCGTTCAACCAGCCGCGGCTGAACTCGGGCGCGTTCTCGACGCTCAACGGGGGCTCCGGCGTGGGCTTCTCGGGCGGCGGGTTGAGCGGAGGAGGAACGGCGCCCGCGGCTCCCGTCCTGCCGGCCATCCCCGGGCTTGCGCCCCCGGAAAAGAAATAAGCCGCATGCTTGCCGCCTTCCTCGCTTTGGCCTTGGCCGCCGTGCCGGCCCGCGCCGACGCCGTCTTTACCCGGAAAGTGGTCGAGGCGGCCGAGGGGCAAACGAAGGAGCGGGTCGTCTACGACGGCCGCTATATCAAACTCGCCTATCCCGGCGGCGACGTTCCGGCGGGGCTCGGCGTGTGCACCGACGTCGTCATCCGCGCCTTTCGCAAGGCCGGCGTCGACCTCCAGGTCGCCGTGCACCAGGACATGAGCGCGAACTTTTCCGCGTATCCGAAGAAGTGGGGGCGGCGCTCCCCCGACCGCAACATAGACCACCGCCGCGTGCCCAACCTCATGACGTTCTTCCGGCGCGAGGGAGCGTCCCTGCCGCTCTCGATGAGGGCGGAGGACTACGCCGCCGGGGACCTGGTCACCTGGGATCTGGGCGGCGGGCTCACCCACATCGGCATCGTCGTCGCGGGCGACGGCGGGCGCCCCCTGATCGTCCACAACATCGGCCGCGGCCCCCAGCGCGAGGACGTCCTCTTCTCGTGGACGATCACCGGCCACTATCGCTGGAAGCCGCGGCCCGTCAGCCCTTCACGCAGAGCACCTGCTTGAGCTCGGCTACGATCTCGACGAGATCGCTCTGGTCCGCCATCACGCGCTCGATCGGCTTGTAGGCGCCCGGGATCTCATCGACGACCCCCGAGTCCTTGCGGCACTCGACGCCCTCCGTCTGCCGGCGCAGGTCCGCGGTCCCGAAGCGCCGCCGAGCCTCGTTGCGGGACATATGCCGGCCCGCCCCGTGCGGTTCCGTCAAAACTGTTGTCAACAACAGTTTCGCCGATCGTTTGGATAACGCATGAAACATAGCGGGAGTGGGACTCGAACCCACCATCAGGAGCTTATGAGACTCCCCGGCTGCCCTGAACCGCTTCCCGCTGTCGATCGGTGCCGATAGCAGGATTCGAACCCGCACTCTCCGCGTTCTGAACGCGGCGCCTCTTCCGTTGGGCTACATCGGCGTGATTGGTCTGGGTTGAGGGAATTGAACCCCCGCCTCTCCCGTCCGAGGGGAGTACGCTGCCGTAACGCTTAACCCAGAAATGGTTCCCCGGCCTTGAATCGAACAAGGTCCTTCTCTTTGTGGGAGAGACACGCCCCGTTACGCCACCGGAGATCGGAGCCCTCGCCAGGAGTTGAACCCGGAACTTCCCGTTCGAAGCGGGAGGTGATTGCCATTTCACCACGAAGGCATAAAAACCTGCGCCCCCCGCCCTCGCCGGGTCCTGTGCCCGGCGAGGGCAGACTGCGGGGGAGAACCCCGCGAATAAATCGTCCTTGAGGATAGTCGCGCGAAGCCGGTGGAGCCGCCGGGTGCCGCCCCCGGGACTGGACGATGCGAGCGTCCCGTGATCCTGTTTCACCACGACCCCAAAATCGGAAGCCTCGCCGGGAGTCGAACCCGGACTTGGACCTTAGAAGGGTCCCGCGCTGCATTACGCCACGAGGCTGACGATCGGCGGTAGGGAGAGGAATCGAACCCCCAAGCGGCATGGCCGCTTACTTCATTTCAAGTGAAGCTCCTCGTCCATTCGGACCCCTACCATGACGACGACAAATCGAGAAGGGGGCGGGAGCCGAAGCCCGCAAGCCGCTGACGCGGCCGGCCGATGCGGAGTCGCGCGCCGTCACTTGCGCGGGACCTCGCATCAATTAGAACCCCTTCAAAAGTCTATTGTCAAAGAACGGAAAATATTGGGCCCGCCAGGAATCGCGCCTGGTTCGCCGGTTTAAGAAACCGGTGCTCATCTGCTAAAGCTTCGGGCCCGTCTTGCGCCTCGTATCGCGATCTGCCGCGGCTCCGAATCGAACGGAGACCTCCCGGTTTTCAACCGGACGCTATGCCTTTTCAGCTTCCGCGGCTCACATCTGGGGCGACCAACCGGATTCGAACCGGTACTTAGAGGATCACAACCTCTCTTGCTGCGTGCGGGGCGAGCCAGGCTCGCCCCGCACAACATAGCCGCCGTCAAATCCGTAGGCCCGGGAGGAATCGAACCTCCATCGACTCTCTCACCAGGAGAGCGTGTTGACCGGCTCATAAGGCCGGCGTGTTGCCGTTACACCACGAGCCCTAAAAACAAAAAAACCCATGCTCTTGAACTTCGAGCATGGGCCGCTTTTCGGGACGTCTTCGAAAAGGTTCTCTACATAGAGAGGGCTCCCATGCCCATGCGATCAGCCGTATTCATGCCGCCCAATAGGGGCGATGACATAAAGCTTCCGCCACGCTCGCACGGCGCGACTGGCGCCGTGATAAGGTGTCGTTTGGGCTGTCTGGTTATGATGTTCATGGTCGCGTCTCGATCGAAAAGTCTCAGGTCAAAAAAAAAGCCACTGGCTGCGCGGGATAGAGCTCACCCGCTCCGTGACATGGTGATTGTAGCAGATGGACTTGATTTGTCAAGGCCTAGACGGCTCCCAGTTCATGGGGTTTTGAACAACGGCCCTTGAACGGCATGGCGCCTTCGGCGCCAGGGTTTTCGCTTCGCGAAAACCTGAATGTTAAGCGGTAGAATCTTCGGCCGAGAACCGGCCTGGGTTTCCGAGCGGAAGGGGCGGAAACGAACAGGCCCGCCGAGGGCCAATCAAGGCATGGGGTGCCACCCATGCTTCAATCGTCGTCGACGGGCCTGAAAACCAGGCA
>JAUYSH010000026.1 GCA_030696455.1 Elusimicrobiota bacterium | reverse complement strand
CCAGCGCCCGATCTTGCCGTCCAGCGCATAGAGTCCCGGCAGAGGCATGAACAGCGCGGCAAATGAGCCCTTCGGCAAAAAGGAGAGAACGTCGCCCCAGCTCTTGAACTCGGCGTCGGGATAGATCTGCGTTCCGATCTCGCGGCTGTTGGGGCTCTGGAATTTCGCCCAGTAGCGATCGGCGAACTGGCGCGACTTTCGGAAGAAGGTGATTCCTTCCGGGGAGGTCGGCCGGATGACGGCGCCGGGGTGAAATTCGTTGTAGGTGACTGGGATTAAGCGGGGCTGGATCCGGCCACGGTCGGAGGCGCCGAGTGCTTGTGAATGGAAAGAGAGGAGGACGCTGCTCGCCGCGATCGGATAGAACATCAGCGCCGCGAGGAGGATTGCGGCCGTCGCGACCGTGTTCGCGCGCCGCGCGCGTGCAGAGAGGGACGCGAGACCGAGCGCGAGCAGAAGAGCGGCCGTCAGGTTGACCAGGACATACGAGCGATAGAAGCCGGCTCCGATCAGGGCGAGGGCCGCGCCGAAGGCGAAGGACGTCGCGCGCGGAAGCGTCAGGTTGATGTCGAAGCCCGCGGCCAGCGTCCCGCCGAGCGCCGCGTAAGCGAGCAGGGCTGCCGGCGCCTCCTTCAGGTTTTGCGATGTATAAAAGATGTGCGACGGCCATAAGGCGACGAAAATTCCCGAGATCAACGCGATCCGGAGAGGGAAGACGAAAGTCAGCGCCCATGTCAGCGTTACGACCGCGAGCGCGCCGAGCACGGCGTTGATGAGCTTGATCGCGAGGGGGCGCGCGCCGAAAGTCCGGTACGTTTGGAGCGTGATCAGCGTCTGGATCCGCGCGCTGAGCGTGCCATTGATCATCGGGGCGCGGCCTGCGTGGACGTCTTCGAGGGCGCCGGTCGCGGCCGCATGGATCAAGTTCGCGTCCGTGTAGTAGTACGCGGGGAAAATAGGTTTGAATTCGGTGACCAGCGCGCACGAAGCGCGCAGGACAAGAGCAAGCGCGCCGAGCGCGAGCAGGGGGCGCCGCCTAATCCAGGACACGGTAGCGCAGGAGGCAGAATAGGTAGGAGAAACCGTCCTTCCAGGTGATCTTCTTGCCCTCCTCGTAGGTGCGGCCGGAGTAGGAGATGGGGACCTCATAGATGCGCAGATGGCGCTTGCAGATCTTCGCCGTGATCTCCGCCTCGATGCCGAAGCGCTCGCTGTGCAGAGGAATGGCCTTGATCTTCTCCGTCAGGAAGACCTTGTAGCAGGTTCCCATGTCGGTGAGATTGATGTTGTAGAGGACGTTGGTGATCAAGGTGAAAATATTATTGCCGAAGGCATGCCAGAAGAAGAGGACGCGGTGCGTGCCGCCGAGGAAGCGCGAACCGTAGACCGCGTCCGCCCTGCCGTCGAGCAGAGGGGCCAGTAGCCCGGGGTAATCGACGGGATCGTACTCCAGGTCCGCGTCCTGGATGATCACGATGTCGCCGGTCGCGTGGGCCAGCGCCGTGCGCAGGGCCGCGCCTTTGCCTTTGTTGCGCTCGTGCAGGACGACCTTCGCGCGATCTCCGAGGCCCTTCAAGATGTCGCGCGTGCCGTCCGTCGAGCCGTCATCCACGATGACGATCTGCTTGGCGACGGGAAGTGGCACGGCCTCGACGCGGCGCAAGAGCTCCAGCACCGTGGTTTTTTCGTTATAGACCGGGATCAGGATCGAGAGCGTGCGGGACACGGTGGTCATTATAGGATTTGTTCGCGCGGTCTCTGGGGCGAGGTGCCCCAGGCCCAGAGAAACAGCAGGAGCGTCGTCACCTGCTCGTTCTGGAACGCGGTTTCGGTGAGATTCATGACGAGGAACGCGGCGACGGCCGAGACGGCCCAAAGCGAGCGGGCGCTGGTCTCGCGGCGCGCGGCGCGCCAGGCGCCGGCGGCCAGTGTGCCGAGAGCGGCCGCCAGCCCCGCCGCGCCGATCAGGCCGCGTTCGGCGAGCTGATGGAGGTAGAGATTGTGCGCCGAGCCCCACACTCTTTCGTTGTCGAGCGCTCCTTGGAAATAGGTCGTGAACAGGGTCGAATAGTTGGCCGGCCCCGCACCGGTCAGCGGATGGTCGCGGAACATCCGCCAGGCGACGGACCAGAGGACGTAGCGCGCGTTCTGGGAATCGCGCGGGTTGAAGTCCAACATCAGCCGGAATAAGGAGCGCCGGCCTCCGGTCGGGAGCAGCTCCCAGGCGACGGCGATCGCCAGGAGGACCGCGGCCATCCAGGCTCCGCGGCGGCGCGAAGAGGGCTCGAGGACGCCGATCACCGCGCAGCCGGCCGTCAGGGCGAAGACCGAGCTCCTGGTCTGGTTGAAAACGAGGAGCCCCGCCGTCAGGGCCATGAGCGCCGCGCCGAGGCGCCGGGCCGCGGGCGTGCGCAGAGGGCCGCCGGGGCGTAGGAACGCGCAGATCCCTCCGAGGAGGCATAGGGTCAGCTGCTCGCCATACGCGACAGGATGGATGAAGGCGTGGGGACGAGGAAGGGGAAAGCCCGGCTGGTGGCGCGCCAGCGAGAGCGCGGTCTGGCCCAGCCCGACGAGCGCGATGAGCGCGAAGCCGGCGGCCAGCGCCGTCCAGGCGTCCGGGACCTCGTCCTCCGCGAAGGCGGCGACGAACAGGAGCAAAGCCCACAGCTTGTGGAAATCCTTCACGTTGTCTCGCAGGCTGTGCGCGGGGTCGACGCCGAACCAGGTCGCGGCGAGCCCCGTGAGGCAGTAGAGAAGGATGCCCCAGACCGCCGGCGTCCCCCGCCAAAGGACGAGCGCCCGAGCGGCGCCTCCGTTCCCGACGCGGGCGAGCATGACCACCGTCAAGAGAGCCAGCGCCATGTTCGTCGCCGCGATGGACACGGGGAGAACGGCGGCGACGAGCAGCAGCGCGGCGGAAACGGGCGTCAAGGAGCGCATCGAGGAGAGTCTACCAGATGAGCCGGAGCACGGTCGCCGTGACGCCCGGAGCGAGCGTCACCCGCGCCGCGGGGCTCGTCTTGAGGCGACCGGAAACGGTCATCGCGAGCACTCCCGCGTTGGCCCGGTTCAGGAAGGCGGGTGAATCCGGCTCCGGCGCCCCTTCCACGAAGATGAGCGTGTCGCAGGACTTGTCCTTGAGACGGATGAGGGCGGTCTCCGCGGAGGTTTGCGCGTAGCCGAGGCTGACGAACTTCAGGCCGAGGCCGCGCGCGGCGGCGAGCGAGGAGAGGTTGTTGGCGTTGAGTCGGGGCGATTCGAGAGCGACCGCCGCGACCCGTCCATTCGAGGCGGCGACGGCGTCCACCAGCCCGACGCGGCTCCAGCCGGGGTCGGCGCTCGGGGCGGCGGAATGGAACGTTCGTTCCGCGCAGACGGCGAGGCCGGCTCCGAGCAGCGCGGCGGCCGCGGCCGCGCGGAGCCCGGTCCGTTCGAAGGAGACCGAGGCGCGCGCCGCCAGCAGCGCGACGACTGGAAGAAGGGGCGCGATCAGGCGCGGTTCGCGGTTGACGCCGGCGGCGTAGACGAGCAGCGGGGCCAGGCCCCAGAGCGCCGCGCGGGTTCCGGCGTCGGATTTCTTCCCGGAAATAGCCGCCGCCGCGCCGGTCGCGGCCATGGCCGAAGCGAGCGGCCAGGACAGGCCGTCGCGCAGGATCGTCGTCAGCCAGTCCAAGCGCGCCGCCAGGCCCCCCGCGCCGGCGTAGTCCCGGGCGACGGAGCCGAAGCCCGCGCTCCAGGCGAAGCCGAGAACATAAGGCAGATTGGCCGCGTACCAGGTCGCCGCGAGGAGACCGCCGACGAACATGACGCGCTTGGCCTGCGGCCGCAGGCGTTCGCGCGCGGGCCACGCGAAACCGGCGGCCAATAGAGGAAAGGTCGATTTCGCGAGAAGTCCCAGGCCTAGAATCAGACCGAGCCGAATTCCCTCACGGCGGTCGCCGGGGCGGGCGGCCGCGCAGCGCCAGGCCCAGAGGCCGAGCAGCGCGGACAACAGCGTCTCGACGAAGAAGAAGCGGGACAGGCCGTAGGCGAGAGGAGTCAGCGCGACGAGGGCTCCGCCGAGCGCGGCCGCGTCCTTGCCGCGGGGATGGTCGCGCCACCAGAGAGCCGCGGCGCGCGACCAGGACCACGCCGCGAGCGCGGCGAGCGGGAGGTTCGCCCAGACCGCGACGCGCTCGCCCATGCCGAACAGCGCGTACAGCGGCAGGGGGACGAGGCTGATGAGCGGCGCCTTGATGCGGAAGGCCTCGACGTAGGCTTGAACGAACGCGCCTGACCCGGCCTTCAGCGCGGAGAAAAGCCGGAAGCTCGTCTCCAGATACCAGGCGTCGTCGAAGGTCGGGGGCGCGGCGTTGCGCGCGATGTGCCAGGCCGTGGCGGCCAGGGCCGCCGCGGCGGAGATCAGGCTCAGCGTCGTCAACGCGAAGCGGCGCCTCACGCGCGCCCTCTCTCCCAGAGGCCGGCGAGTCCGTAAAAGGCGAGGCCGCCGGTGAAGGAAAGCATGAGCGCCAGCGCCGCGCCGAGGACGCCGTACGGAGGCACGAGCCAGGAGGTCAGGGCCAGGTTGGCAAGGCCGGCCGCGAGGGCCCCGGCCACCGACAGCCTCAGACCGGAGAAATCGCGCGCCGCGTACAGGGCGGAGATCGCCCCGTGCAGGAGAATGAGCGCCGCCGCTCCGGCGAACGCCGCCGTCCAGCGCAGATCGAGATTGTAGCGGCGGCCAAACAGCGCGAGGCCGCCGACCGCGGTCGCGGCGAAAAACACCCAGGCCGCGGCCGTCGCGGGCGCGCCGAAGCGGCGAAACAGCGCCCAGAGGTCGCGCTGTCCCTCGGCCCCGCTTGCCATCGGCACCAGCACCGCCTGCAGCATGTAGAGAAGGGCCAGCGCGACCTGCACGGTCGCCGTGAAGTAGGCGCTGAAAAGGCCGACCTCATGCGCGCTGCCGTGCTGATTCAGGAAGAGGCGCGCCGGCGCCAGCACGCAGGCCGTCGCGAGCAAGGTCGGCGCGGCCGTCGCGGCGTAGCGGCCGACGGATTTCACGAAGTTCCAGTCGAAGGCGGGGCGCAGGTAGTGCCGCAAGACCCAAAGCGCGTAGGCGGAGCTGGCGAGCAGGCTGCCGATGAAGGCGATGATCATCGCGCGGTGATCGGCGCCGAAGAAAACGACGAGCAAGGCCAGGAGGACGGGCGCGGCGATGCCGTACACGCTTTCCACGAGCCCGCGGTGCGCGAAGCGCTTCAGGCCGAGCAACGGGCTCGACAGGACCTGGCTCAAGGCGGTGGCCGTCGCCAGGAGAGCGGACAGGGCGAACAGCTCGGCGGGCAGGCGCATCGCGCGCTCGAGCCACTGGTGCGCCGCAGCCATCAACGGCAGGCTCAGCACGGCCCAGGCGAGGAACGAGGCGAGCGCGGTGCTGACCAGGCGCGCGCGCCGGCTCTCGTCGCCCTCCTCGGCGATGAGCTTGCTCGTCGCCAGGGGAAAGCCCAACATCGGGATGATCTGCAGGTAGGCCGCCGCGGCGATCACGAGATTAGCGCGGCCGTACTCGACGGGGCCGAGCAGGCGTCCGGCCAACAATTGGGCGAGAAAGGTCGAGACGCGCGCCGTTCCGTACAGGACCCCGATCCAACCCAGGCCCGAGAGCAACGCCCGGTGACGGGACGGCTCCGGGGAGGCGCGCGGAGCGGGCGCGCTCGCGCGCGCGGCGTCGATGAGGGCGACCAGGCGGGCGAAGACGAGTTCCTCGGCGTGCGCGCGCGCCGTCTCAACGCGCTCGCTTCTGCCCGCGTCCATTTCGAGGGCGAGGGCCGCGGCGACCCAGTCGCGGGGGGTCTGGCAGATCGTTAGGGCGCCGGCGAGCCCCGCGAGCGCGGGCAGCGGGCTTGCCAGCACCGGGCGGCCGGTCGCCAGGCATTCGAAGATCTTGGCCGGGATCACGCCGCGGTTGTACTCGTCGTCGACGTACGGGAGGAGCAAGGCGTCGCAGTCGGCCAGCATCGCCGGCAGCTCCTCGTGGGGAAAAATACCCCGGAAGGTCACGGAGGGAGGAAGCGGGGGCGGCGCTTCCTTGACCGGGCCGATCATCTCGATCTCGAAACCGGCCTCGGCCAAAGCGCGGATCGGCGCGTAGTCGAGCGCGCGCCACACCGTGCCGAAATAGCACAGGCGGCGGCGCGGGCGGTCCGGCGGCGGAGGGAGGAAGAACGCACGGCTCACGCCGTGGTGCAGCTCGACGACGTTGTGGTGAAGCGGCTTCTTGTCCTCGTACAACGTACGCGAAGTCGTCAGCACCAGCCCCGAGCGCGCCAGCAGCGCCGCCTCGGTTTCGGCGAGGTTCGGCGGCGGCGAGGGCAGGCCGTAGAAGTTGTCGACGCAGTCGTAGACCGTGAGCGAGGGTGCTAAGCGGTCCAGGAGCGCCAAGGTCGTCGCCGTCGGGAGATAGGCGAAGACGACGGGACCGCGGCGCAGTCCCCGGTCGTTCAGGATGTCGGCCAGGCGCGGGGCCAGCAAGGCGGCGTTGGCCTCGCGAAACAGCCGCCGTGTGGGCGGCAGGACGAGGGGGCTGACGACGGTGATCCCCTTGGGAACGCGCGCGTGCTTGGCGTGGCGTCCCCGCCACGCGCGGCTGAGGCGCTCAGTCACGCGGCCGAGGTCGCGCAAACCAGGTTCGCGAAACCCCGTGTTCTCGACGAAGAAGACGCGGTGACCGGCGCGGGCCCACTGCTCGGCGAAGGAGTGGTGGCGCTGGCGGGTCGCGCCCCATTCGACGCTGGAGAGGATGACGACGTCGAACGGACGCACGGTCATCGGTTCGCCGGGTCGCCCTGGCGCAGGGCGAACCAATCCCAGGCGCCCGAGGCCTTGCCGGCGAAGTCGCGCTCGTCATCGAAGGAAACGATCTCGGTGCGCTTGAGCAGGAGCGGCTCCCGATCCGGCCCGTTGACGCCGTACAGCGAGCAGCCCGCCCGCGAATAGCCCGCCGCGCGCGCGGCGTCCGCGGCCCGGCGCGAGGCCGCCCCGTGAGGCCAGGTCATGACGCTCACGGCGCGGCCGAGCGCGTCCTCGAGGCGGCGGCGGGACTCGGAGAGCTCGCGGGCCAGGTCCTCCGCGCCGAGGCCGTCGAGACGCGCGTGAGTGAGGCCATGGGCGCCGATTTCGCAGCCGGGGACGAGCGCCAGCTCTTTTAATTCCGGCCAGGAGAGGTGGGGGCGCCCGGAATCGAGCAGGCCGGGCGTGACGCAGACCGAGAACGGAAGCGACAGCCGCGCGAGAATCGGCGCCGCGGTCGTCAAGGCGTCCCGGTACCCGTCGTCGAACGTCACGGCGATCTCGGCGCCGCCGTCGAGCTTCGCGCCGCCCAGGGGGACGGTCTTGCCGAATCGTCCCGAGGAGAGCAAATCCATTTGCCGCGCGAACGCCTCGGCCGGGGTGCTTAGCCCGTAGGGATCGCCGGGAAGCGTCGAGCCGACGGCGTGATAGCCGAGCACGCGTAGGCCGGGCCTCTCCGGCGAGCCGAACGCTCCCCGCGCGCGCGCGACGGTTTTCCAGAGGCCGTGAGTCCAACTCACTGCAGGGAGTCTCGACGCGCGAAGATGGCGGCGTCGATGGCGCGAGCGAGCCACGGCGACGTCGCCCACTGCCATTCGCCCAGATTCTCAACGGGCGGCAGGCCCAGCCCTCTCTTGAAATTGAAGACGCCGGGATTGCCGGCGGGATCGATGCCGGTGAAGTCGAACACGCCGACGCCCTGCTCCTTGAGGCGCTTCATCACCTGCCAGAACATGGCGTTGGGCAGGTTGTGGCGCAACCCGTGCTCGTTGGCCGAAGACAGCGCGAACCAGGCCCGGTCGCCGAGCATCCAAACCGCCCCGCCGCAGCCGTCCTCGCCGCCGGCGGAGACGACGAAGAAGAGGATCGACTCTCCGAGAATATCCGACATGCGCTCGAGGTCCGCGACCGAGAGGCGCTGGCCGTGCAGGCCTTTGCGCACGCACAGCGCGTCGTGCAGGGGCTGATAGCGGCGCAGCAGCTCCGGGCTTCGGCCGAATTCGATGACGGCGCCGGCCTTCTCGGCGCGACTGAGCTGGTTGCGCCAGTTCTTCTCGAAGCCAGTCCGGATCTCCTCCAAGGGCCTGGTGAGGTCGGCGCGGTAGGTCAGGCCGGTGCCGAGGGGCGAGAGCGGACGGGCGAAGCCCGCCGCGCGCACGACGAGCTGCGCTTCGGCGTCCATCGCACCGTCGAAGTTGAGGCGGATGATCGCACGGCCCCGGGAGCGCGCTCGTTCCTTGACGCCCTCGAGGAAGTCGTGGAGGGCGGAGAGATCCTGTCCGCGCGCGTGGCGCTTGCGGTACATGGGGCCGCCGTTGATCCAGAGCAGCGAGGCCGCGCCGAGGGGAAGGCGGCGCTCGAGGATCAGCGCGGCGGCCAGCGGCGTCGGCCCGTTGAAGACGCCCGCGTGCGCGGGCGTCCAGACGCCGGTCTTGAGCCGGCCCCAGGCGTGGGACTGCCGGATGTGGCGGTCCTCGAACGAGGACACGAAGCCGTCCCAGTCGCGCGCGGCCGCGTCCGGGGGCACGACTTCCCAGCGGATTCCGTTCACCATAGAAAGTGGGCGAGATAGACGTCGCGGTAATGCGCGGGCGCGCCCGCGCGCACGGCCGCGGGCAGGTCCGGCCACGGCAGAACGCTGAGCCCCAAGCGGCGGAAGGCCGCGTAGGCGGCGTCGGCGGCGGACGGCGCCGCGTGGAAGGCGAAGGCGTAGGGTACGACGCCGCCGGGCAGCGACGGGAACACCGGGGCGAGCCCCAGCTCCTTCGCGGTCGCGGCGCACAGCTCGTACAGCGCGCGGCGGCGGGAGCGTTCGCCCGCCTCGTCGCCGCAGGCGATGGGCCCGGCGAGCGCGACTCCGGGCGCCGGGTCTCCGAGCGCCTCGTCCTCGCTGCCTTCGCGTCCGAGCCGGTCGCGCCAATCGAAGCCCTTCGCGGCGCGCAGGGCCTCGAGCAAAGCTCGGGCCGTTCTCGCCCCGGCGGCGGCGAGAAGGGGCCGCGCGGCGGCCTTCAGGCCCGACCGGGTCGTCCCCGTTCCCCCGGCGGCGGGGGCGGGCGGCAGGGCGGCGACGCGGGCCGGATCGGGCGCGAGCAGAACGCCGCCGTCGGCGAGGGGCAAGGTCTTGCGTGGGCTCAGCGCGCCGAAATCCGCGCGCGTGCCCAGCAGGCGGCCATCCTCGTCGCGCGAGAACAGCGCGTGGCAGGCGTCCTCGATGATCGCAGCACCGGTGCGGCGCGCGTAGGCGCGAAACGGCTCCAGGTCGCAGGGAAAGCCGAAGTAGTCGACGGCCAGGACCGCGCGGGCCTGCGGCCACTCCGCGCTGTCGAGGTCGGGCTGAAGGTCCGGCCCCACCGTGTAGAAAAGCCTCGGTTCGTCCGCGGAGGCCAGGACCTCGCGGCAGAAGAAGCCCGGAAGCAGCACGGGCCCGGTTCCGGCGGCGCGAAAGGCGTCGGCGAGCGCGTGGCGGCCGTAGCGGTAGAAGCGCGCGGCGGCGGGGGCGTATAGCTCCGCGAGGCGCCAGGGCGCCGCGGCCGGCGGCGGGGCGTAAACGGTCGCGGCGAGGTCGGCGGGCGTTCTCATTCGCACCGGACCTTACTCAGGGGGATCGCGATCTTCATGGAGGGAGTGAGGGAGGGAGCCTCACATTGAAATCTCGGTTCGTGCAATTGAATTTTCAATGCACCCCCTTGAGGCGCGCGACGGCGCACAGGCCGGCGACGGCCAGATTCTTCCAATCCCACGGGCACTCGGCGACGGCGCGCGCGGCGTAGCGGCGCGCGCCGTCGAGATCGCCTTGCGCCCGCAGCCGCTGCGCCGCCGAGCGGCACATCACGCCGAGGCGGCGGCGCATGCGCGCGCGCGTCAGCGGCCCCGGGTCGGTGAAGCCGCGGAAGTGATCGCGCAGGAGGTTCTCGAGGTTCGTGTTGTGATAGACGATCCGGTTGGAGGCGGCGGACTCGACAAGCTGGTACTCGCCCAGGACCGCGTCCAGGAAGCGGATGCGGCAGACCTTGGCCAGCCGCATCCACAGGTCGTAGTCTTCGACGGTGTTGAACTCCGGGTCTTCACGGAACAGACCGGCCTCGAAGAGCTTCGCTTTCCTGACCGTCACGGCCGACGGCGACAGGGCGTTGCCCTCGAACAGCAGGCGCTCGTACATATTCTCGACCAGCGGCCCGTTGCGCGACACGCGCACGAGCGCGCCGTCCTTGACGATGTTCTCGTTATGGCACACGAGGTCGGCGTCGGGACGCACGTCGAACTCAGCCAAAGTCTTCTCGAGCTTGTCCGCAAACCACAGGTCGTCGTGGTCGAGGAACGCGATCAGGTCCGCCGCCGCCGCGCGGATGCCGGTGTTGCGCGCCCCGGCGATCTTCATGTTGTTCTGCCGGATACAGAGGCCGCGCAGGCCCTTGTCCTTCAGGAACCGGTCCACGACCAGTTTCGTGTCATCGGAGGAGCCATCATCGACGACGATGATCTCGAAATCGTCGAAGGTCTGAGCCGCGACCGTGCCCAAGGTCTTCTCGATAAAGGCCGCCGCGTTCCAGGCCGGGATAACGACGGAGACCCGCGGCGCGGCCATTACGCCCCCGCGGCCATCGCGGCGAGACCTTCGCGCAGGGTCATGGGCGCCACGCCCAGCTCGCGCGCCATGCGCTCGACGACGAAGGTCGTGTCCGGGGGGCGCCGCGCGATGCCGGGGAAGGCGTCGCTCGTCACGGGCTTGAGCAAGGAGGCGTCGAGGCCGAAGGTCTCGGCGACGGCGACGCCGAACTGATAGCGGTCGACGCGCTCGCCCCCGGCGAGATGGAATATCCCCTCGGGGCGCTTGTCGAGGACCGCCCACAGCGCGCGGCCGCACTGCAGGTTGAAGAGGGGGTTCTCGTGCACGTCGGTGACGAGGGAGACGCCCTCGCCCTTGGACAGCTTCTCGCGGATCCAGGTCGCGGGGTTGGGGCGCGTCTCGGCATGGTTCCAGCCGTACATGAGGATCGGCCGGACGATGGTCCAGTGCTTGAGCGTCTCCTGGACGAGGCGCTCGCACTCGACCTTCAGGCGCCCGTACTTGTTGACCGGGTTGACCGCGTCGGTCTCGCGGTACGGCGCCTTCGTGCCGTCGAAGACGGCGTTCGTCGAGACGTAGACGAGGTGTATGTCGGCGCGGCGGCAGGCGGCGGTGACGTTGAGCGTGGAAACGATGTTGGACTCGAGGCTCTCGGCGTAGTGGGTCTCGACGAAGTCGACGCTGGCGATGCCGGCCGCGTGCACGACCGCGTCGAACTTCCGCTCGGCGAACAGCGCGTCGACGGCGCGCTTGTCGCGCAGATCGAGCACGAGCTGCTCGGCGGCGGACCCCGGTATGCGGTAATCGCGCTGGTGGACGCTGACGAGGGCGACCGAGCCGGGCGCGGTCTCCTCCATGCCCTTGCCGAGGAGCCCCGTTCCGCCGGTGACGAGGATCGTCTTCGCGCGGCTCATGCGATCAGGCATTTTTCTGCTTGAGGTAGAAGGTCAGGACATGGGCGATCGACATGTGCATGTCTTCGACGACCCCGTACTGATCCGAGGGCACCAGGAGGAATTCGTCCGAGAGGGCCTTGAGCTTGCCTCCGTCGAAGCCGAGCAGGGAGACGACCTTGGCGCCTTTGGCGCGCGCGGTCCTGGCGGCGCGCAGTAGGTTCGGCGAGTTGCCGCTCCCGCTGATCAGGAGGACGAGGTCGCCGCGGCCGGCGACGTTCTCCAGCTGGCGGGAGAACGTTTCGTCGAAGGACAGGTCGTTGCCGATCGCCGTCATGAAGGCGGTGTTGTCGCAGAGCGAGACGGCCTTGAGGGGCTTGCGGCCGCGCGCGGCGGCGGTCTTGCCGAAGTCGCAGCCGATGTGCGCGCCGGTCGCGGCGGAACCCCCGTTGCCGCAGACCCAGATGAAGCTTCCGGCGGCGCGCGTCGACTCGACGAGGCGCGCGATCCTTTCGAGGGCGGCCAGGTCGAGCTTTTCCCACTGCTCGAGGGACTGGCGCCGGTACCAACGGGCGAAATCCTTGATCCCGAGCCCGCCCGGGCCGAGGGCATGGTAGCCTCCGGGCCGGGTGCTTCTCATCGGTTTGTCGGCCATCAGGGCAAGTATAGCGAATTGGCGACGCGCCTTGCCGCGCCGCCGTCGTCCATCAGGAACAGGTCTTCGACGAGCCGGGCGCGCGCCGCGTCGTCCGGCAGGCCGTCTCCGGGCTGGAAACGGGACAGCGCCGCGCGCAGGGCGGCGACCGAGGAGAACCGGGGTATGTCGGCCGCCTCCGCCAGGGCGGAAGCGTCGTAGGAGACGGGGCGCCACTGCCAGGCGGGGACTCCCTTGAGCACCGCCTCCTCGGCCACCGTCGAGTAGGTGAACATGGCCAGATCGGCCCAGGAGAGATCCTCGTCGAGGGTCCCGGTCGAGACCGCGACGCGATCCTTGAGCGGCTCGAATTCCGGGCGCTCGCTTAAAGGGCCGAATGGATGGTTCCGCAGGCGCAGTTCGACGCCGGGCAGGCCGGCGGAGGCCGCCGCCGCCGCTTCCAGCAGCGCGGCCTCGGTCCCGAGGTCGAGCGCCGGGGCGAGGAGGACGCGGACGCCGGGTCCGGAACGCCTCTTGGCGGGCGCGGGCGGCCGGACGTGGTCGTATCGCGGGGAGCCGCTCGCGACGATCCTCTCGGACGGGTAGCCGCATTCCAGGAAATAGCCCGCCGAGAGGCGGCCCATCGCGAAGATGCGGTCGGGCACGGGAACGGGGCGGCCGTCGGGCTCGCCGCGGAACTCGAGCGCGGGGTCGAGGAAATAAAAGGTCTTCTCGCGGCAGAAGCTCGCGTGCTGCACCGCCGCCGTGCCCGCCCCCGCGGCGCGGGCTCCCGCGAAGGCGGCGCGCGCGGGAAGGAAGTGCTCGAGAAAATGAACGCATACCGACGGCTTCAGCGTCGCGCAGGCCCGTTGCGCGGACTTGCGGATCAGCTCGCACCGGGGCAGGCCGCCGTCGAGGAAGCCTCTGAGAAGGCGTTCCTCGAACAGGGGGAAAAGGTCGAGCCCGTCCGCGGAGAAGGCCGCGCGGAAGCCGGGCTCGCCGCGGCGCCTGAGGTAGGCCGACAGAGGCTTGATGTCCGAGACCGCCTCGAGGACGTCGCCGATGTCGAGGAAGGATTGAAGGAGCACGACGCCGGAAGCGGCGGCGCCGCGGGCCGCGGCGAGGCGGCCGCGCGGGGGGCGGGCCGGGTCCTTGTCCGCGTCGAGCCAGCAGAGGCGGCCGGTGGAGGCGCCGAGCGCGGCCAGCTCGTCGGGCAGGGCCTTGAAGTAGCGGTCGCTCAGGCGGCCGCCCTCATCCGCGCGCACCGACCAGTCCCAGAAGCCGAGCAGCTGGACCTTCGGACCCGGCACGGACGGCCGCGGGGCCGCCGCCGCGCAGGCCGCGAGGTCGAGCAGCGCCTGGACGAAGGTGAAGGCGCGCGAGGCCGCGGCCCGCAGCCACCAAACCGGCTCCGGCGACGCCCAGGGGGCGGCCCTCTCGATGACGGGCAGGCGTCCTCGCAGGACGCGCGCGAGATCGCGGGGCGCGCCCCACGTCTCCACCTCCGAGGCGCCGGCGTCGGCGATGGCGCGCAGGATCGCGCGCAGGGCCAGGAGGCGGCCGAGCGCCGGGTCGCTCTCGCAGTCCTTGAAGGAGGTCGGGTGGAACCACCAGGCGGAGACCTCGCCGTCGGAGCATTCCTCCCGCAGGGTCCGTCCGCCGACGCGGGCCGCTCCGATGCGCGCGCACGCGCCGAGATAGTCCGCGCGCGCGGCCGCCCGGTCGTCGGGGCGCATATCGCGGGCGCGCAGGAAGGAGCCCCGGCTGCGCGAGGCGAGGGTCTCCTCCGCGGCCGGCGGCAGGAAGCTGAGGAGAGGCCCCTCGGGGATGGCGGACGGCGTGGTCCAGCAGACGGTCAGCCGCGTCATCCGCGGATGAACTCGGCGGCGTCCCGCCCGGCGTCGAGTCCGGCGATCGCGGCCCGGCCCATCGCCAGGATCGCCTCCTCCGTGCTCCCGCCGATGTGCGGCGTGGCGAGGATCCTGGGATGGACCGCCAGGCGCCGGTCCTTCAGCGGCTCGACGGCGAAGGCGTCGAGCGCGGCGCCGGCGAGACGCCCTGAGTCGAGCGCCTCGAGCAGGGCGTCCTCGTCGATCAATCCCCCGCGCGCGGTGTTGATCAGGACCGCGGAAGGCTTCATGCGCGCCAGGCGCGCCGAGTCGATCGTGTTCCGCGTGGAAGGGGTCAGGGGGATGTGAAGGCTGACGGCGTCGGACTGGGCGAGGAGCTCGTCGAGCGGGACGAGGCGGATGGCGTGGCGCGCGACGGCCGCCTGGTCGGGCGCGGGCTCATGGGCGAGCAGGCTCACGCCGAAGGGGGCCAACAAGGCGGCCAGCTCCCGGCCCACGGCGCCGAGGCCGACGAGCCCGACGGTCTTGCCGGTCAAGGTCGAGCCCTTGGGCTGGCCCCATTTCCCGGCGGCCAGATCTCCGCAGGCTTCGGGGACCCGGCGCAGGAGGGCGATCATCGACATCAGCGCCAGCTCCGCGACCGAGCGCGAGTTGGTCCCCGGCGACCAGGCGAGCTTGACGCCGCGCGCCGCCATGGCCTTGAGGTCGAAGGAGTCGAGGCCGACGCCGAATTTGCTGACGAGCCTCAGCTCCGGGAGGCGGACGAGCAGGGCGTCGTCGACGGTCTCCAGGGCGAGCACGGCCTTCTCGCACCCCGACAGGAAGGCGACGAGCTCCTCGCCCTTCAGCGAGGCGCCGGCGTCGTTGAACTTCGCGTTCGGAAAGCGGGCCGCCAGTTCGGAGCGCAGGACGGAGTGCTTGGAGAACGAGCGCGACGCGACGGCGACGGGGCTCACGAGAGCTCCTGTGAGCGGCCTTTGGAGAGATGCTCGGCGACGGCCGCGCGGAAGACCTCGTCGGCGGGCGCGTCGACCTTGCGGATCTTCCCGTCCTTGTCCGGCAGGATCAGGCCCAGGGCCTTGGCGGTATTCTTCTTGTCCTTGGCCAGCGCGGCGAGGAAGTCGTCGAGAGGGACCGGCGTCGACTCGTAGCCCCGCCAATTCATGGCGAGGGTGGCGCGCATCCGGCGGTAGTGCACCAGGTCACCCAGCCCCAGGCGCGCGGAGACGAAGTTGGCCAGGTCCATGCCGATCGTGACGGCGATGCCGTGCGGGATGGCGAAGGCCGTCGCCGACTCCAGGGCGTGACCGAAGCTGTGGCCGTAGTTCATGACCAGGCGGACGCTCTGGTCGAACTCGTCGGCCTCGACGATGGGCTTTTTGATCTCCAGCGAACGGCGCAGGTAGGCCGTCATGACGGCGGGCTCGGTGAACAGGCGCGGGTAATCGGCGGCGATCCGGTCGAAGGAGGCGGGGCCGTCGATCGCGTGGACCTTGAGCATCTCGCCGACGCCGGAGCGGACGTCCTTCTCGTCGAGCGTCTTCAGGAAGCCGGCGCTGAGCACGATGCGCTTGGGCGGGGTGAAGGTTCCCAAAACGTTCTTCGCGCCGCCTCCGTTGATCGAGCTTTTCGAGCCGACGCAGGAGTCGGCCATCGCGAGCAAGGTCGTCGGGACGAAGGACCAGGGCACGCCGCGCAGCATCGTCGCCGCGAGGAAGCAGGTGATGTCCTGGGTGATCCCGCCGCCGATCGCGACGAGGCTCTGTCCGCGGCGGAGCCCTTTCGACACGAGGTGGCGCACGAATCCCGGCATCGACTCGATGGACTTGGCGTCCTCGGTCGCCTCGACGCGGAGGACGGAGGGGGAGGCGAGCACGGGGGCCAATTCGCGGGAGTAGAGCTCGGCGACCCGCGCGTCCACGAGGAAATGGGCGCCGGACGCGGCGAGCGGGCTCAGCTCCGCGAAGGGGTCGCCGCGGAATTCCACCGCGTAGGGCCCCTTGTGAGAGGAGATGACGAGGTCAGACTCGCGTGAATCCGCCATCGATGACGAGGTTCTGGCCGCTGATGTAGGTGTTCTCGGGGCCGCACAGCCAGGCGACGAAGGCGCCGATCTCGCCGGGCTTGGCCAGGCGTCCGGCCGGCACGCGCCGGGCGAGCTCCTTCATGCCCTTGGCGCCGACGATGCGGCGCGTGAGGTCGGTGTCCACGAACCCGGGGGCCACGCAGTTGGCGAGCACGCCGTGCGCGGCGGCCTCGGCCGCCAGGGAGGCGGTCATGCCGTCGAGGGCGAACTTGCTCGCCGAGTAGGGCCCGCGCCGGTCGCGGCTGATGACGCCGAAGATCGAGCCGACGTTGACGATGCGGCCCCAGCGTTTCTTGATCATGCCGGGAAGGAGCGCGCGGCAGAGGACGAAAGGGGCGCGGACGTTGACGCGCTGGATCAGGTCCCAGTCGGCGCCGTCGATCTCCGTGAACGGCGCGATCTTGTTGATCCCGGCGTTGTTGACGAGGATGTCGAAGCGGCGGCCGGCCATGGCCGCGGCGAAGACCTCGGCCGCCTCGGCGTGGGAGAAATCCACGGCTTCGTAGGCGCAGCCTCGCGGGGCCTGGCCGCCGCCCCGCGTTCCGGTGACGGTCACGGCGGCGCCCATGTCGCGCAGGCGCTCGGCGATCGCGAGGCCGATGCCGCGCGTGCCTCCGGTGACGAGGGCTTTGCGTCCGGAGAGAGGTTTCTTCATCGGGTCACCTTCGGGATGCGGTCGCTGAGCCGGTATTTCTTCTTCCACGCCGGGTCGGCGCAGTAGATGCGGTAGATCAGCTCCATCGTCTTCAAGGCCTCGAGAGAATCGCCGTGGAGCACCCGCTTCTTCTTCAGCACGCAGTCGGCGAACTCGCGGACCTCGTCGCGCCAGGAGTTGTCCTGGTTGTAGCGCGTCGTCGTCTCGCTGGGATCGCCGGCGTCGCCTTTCGCGGCGATGGAGACCGTCAGGGTCTCCGCGCCGTAGCTCTTGGAGCCGGAGAGTATGCCGGAGAGGGTCAAGGCGCCCTTCTCGAGCGTGATGTCGAGGTTGAAGCGGTGGCGCCACGAGGTCGCCGAGGAGTGGAGCAGGGCGACGATCCCGGACCTCGTCTTCATCAGCGCGTAGGCGTTGTCCTCGACGTCGTGCTTCCAGTAGGCGTTGGAGATCACGCTGCGGACCTCGTCGAAGTCGCCCGCGAACAGGCGCATGAGGTCCACCATGTGGATGCCCTGGTCGAGCAGGATGCCGCCGCCGGCCTGCTTGCGCTCGGCGCGCCAGCCTTTGTCGAAGGGGATGATGTGGCTCTTGCCGTAGACGCCGTTGAGGTTCAGGATGCGGCCGAGCTTGCCGGAGCGCACGAGCTTGAGCGCGTCGCGCACCGAGTCGTGGTAGCGGTGGTTGAAGCCGTACTTGAGCGCGAGCTTGGGCCGGCGGCGCTCGGCGGCGCGGACCGCGGCGATGTCCGCGAGGTCGCGGCCCGGGGGCTTCTCGCAGAAGACGTGGAGTCCCTTCTCGAGCGCGCGCACCGTGGCGTCGGCGGCGAGGTAGTTGGGCAGGCAGACGAACACGGCGTCGAGCGGCTGCTTGGCGATCAAGTCGCGATAGTCGGCGTATTGCTGGACGCCGTCGGGCGCCGTGGCATCCCGTCCGAACTTCTCCTCGCTCAAGGCGACGACGGCCAGGCCGGGGTGCGCGTCGATGTGCAGCCGGCGGCGCTTGCCGACGACGCCGTACCCCGCGATGCCGACGCGCAGCTTCCTCATCGGGCCGCCGCTCCCGGGGCGTACCTCGCGAAAAGGGGGTCGTCCTTCATCACGGCTTCCGCGCGAGCGTGATCGCCGGGCGTGTCCACGCTGACCGTCACCCGCTCGATCACGGCCATCCGGACGGCGTCGCCGTGCTCGACGCAGCGCATCAGGTCCACGGACTCGGCGATCTCGAGCGGGGTGGGTGCGAGGTCGTTGAAGCGCAGGAGGTAGTCGCGGCGGAAGGGGATGATGGGGACCTGCCGATATCGCGGGAAACTCATCGCGGCGCCTTTGCGCCGCGATGGGATGCCCTCGCGCGAAAAATACAGCGCCCGGCCCTTCAGGTCGGTCACGACCTTCACGCAGTTCGGGTCGTCGAGCTCGGATTCGTCCTCGATGCGGCCCATCAGGCAGGCGATCGGGCAGGACGGGTCGTCCAGGAGCAGCTTGACCGCGGCGTCGATCATCTCCGGGCGCACCAGGGGCTCGTCGCCCTGGACCATGGCCGCGATGTCGACGCGCTTGCCCGTCTGCGACTCGATCTTGAGCATCGCCTCGGCGGTCCGGTCCGAGCAGCGCTCGTGCGTGTCCTTCGTCATGACCGCCTTGCCGCCGACGGAGCGGATGTAGTCGTAGATGACCTTGTCGCAGGTGGCGACGTAGGTCTCTTCGACGGTCTCGGCCATGGCGGTGCGGAAATAGCAGTGGCCGATCATCGGCACGCCCCGGATGGCGGCCATGGGCTTGCCCGGGTAGCGCGTCGAGGCCATGCGCGCCGGGACGATGGCGACGACGTTCATCGCGCCGCGCGCAGCGCGGCGCGCACGTTGACGTCGTAGATCCGGGTCTCGAGGCTGTAGGCGACGAATCTGAAGCCCTCTTTGATCCGGCGCTTCAATGCCGCGGGATCCGGTTCGACGACGTGGATGCCGCCGGGCTTGCCCGTACGCTTTCCAGCCGCGCGGACTTTCGCGATCGCCTTCTCCACCTTGGGGTGCGAGGTCTTGCCGATGACGCCGAGGGACGCGGACAGGTCGTACGGCCCCAGGAAGTACGCGTCGACGCCGTCGACGCCGAGTATGCGCTCCGCGTTCTCCACACCCTGGGCGGTCTCGATCATGGCGACCACGACGGCTTCCTTGGCGAGCCGCTTCATGTAGCCCGCGAAATCCGCTCCGTAGCCGTGGGCCCGGGCGAGGCCGACGCCGCGCCGACCGCGAGGGGGATAATACACCGCCTCTACGGCGAGCTGAGCTTCCTCTTCCGTCGACACCGTCGGCACGATGACGCCGCGCGCGCCGGAGTCCATCACGCGCTTGATGAGGTCGGGGTCGTTGGAGGTCAGACGCACGAGCGGCGTGCCCTCGGCGAGATCGATGACCCGGATCAGGTCCTCGCACTCGCGCAGGGTGATCGAGCTGTGCTCGAGGTCGACGGCGACCCAGTCGAAGCCGGCCCGGGCGGCCATCTCGGCCAGCGCCGGATGGGCCAAGGTGAGCCAGGTGCCGATCGTGGGGACGCCTTTGCGCAGCTTGTCCTTGAGGGTCATCAAAGTCCTCGCGCCCGGAGGTCGTGGATCTGGATCATGCCGACCGAGCGCCCCTTCGCGTCCACGACGGGCAGGACGTTGAAGGGGGTGCGCCGGTCCTCCATGACCTCGACGGCCTCGGCGGCGAGCGCGTCGGGCAGGATCGTCGTCGGCGCGGCGTTCATGATGTCGGTCAGCTTGCGGCGGCGGAAATCCCCGCCCGCCTCGAGCACGCGCCGGATGTCGAAATCGGTGACGAGCCCGAGGAAGCGGCCCTTGCGGTCCACGACGGACGCGGCCCCGGCCTGCAGCCGCGTGATCGTGGCGAGGAGCTCCGTCGCCGAGGCGCCGAGGGGCACGACCGGGTTGTCCTTGCCCGCGCGCATCACGTCGCGCACGCGCAAGGTCAGGCGCTTGCCCAGACGCCCGGCCGGGTGGTTGGCGGCGAAATGCTCCGCCTTGAAGCCCCGGCGCTTCATGAGGGCCACGGCGAGCGCGTCGCCGAGCGCCATCGCGACCGTGGTGCTCGTCGTCGGGGCGAGGTCGAGCGGGCAGGCTTCGGCCTCGATCGGCGTCTCGAGGACGAGCGACGCGGCCTTGGCCAGGGTCGAGCGGGGGTTGGCGGTCATCGCGATGAGGGCGATCTTGCGCGCGCGCAAGGCCGGCAGGAGCAGGTTGAGCTCGTCGGATTCGCCGGATTTCCCGATCGCGAGTACGAGGTCGCCCTTCTGGACGGCGCCCAGGCCTCCGTGAGCGGCCTCGCCGGGGTCGAGGAACAGGGCCGGCGTGCCCGTCGAGGAGAAGGTGGCCGCGATCTTCTGGGCGACGAGGCCGGACTTGCCCACCCCGGTCAGGACCACCTTGCCCCGGCACCGGACGATGAACTCCACGGCCTTGGCCCATCTCGCGTCCACGGCGGAGGCGACCCGGGTGAGGGCTCGCGCCTCTAGGGCGAGGACGCGGCGGATCTCCATCAGCGACGAATTCGTTGATTTCGCCATGTGCGCAAGGATAATTCTACAAAATCACGGCGCCAAAGGGCGATCAGTCGTTCCAGCCCGTATAGAGGGAAGACCACCGCTCGTCGCGGCGTAGGACCAGGCCGTAGAACCCCTCGAAATCCCAGTCCTTCCAGATGGCTCGCGTCCCGCGCAGGGGCGAATTCAGGGGGTACTGGCGGTAGATCCGTTCCGTCTCGACCGCCCAGCCGCAATGCGCCGCCAGAAGCTTGAGGTCGGCGGGGCTGAATTCGAAGAGATGGACGGTCTCGGGGCTCACCTTCTTGGTCAGCCCGGCCCGAAGGTGGTGAAGCCCCACGCGCGTCTCGGTCATGTAGGGCACGGTGAGGACCAGACGGTCGCAGGCGGTCTTCGACAGCCGGTGCAGGAAGGTCGCGGGGTCGTTCAGGTGCTCGAGGGTCTCGAAGGACAGGAAGATGTCCGCCTTGACGCCCTTTTCCGATAGCGCCTCGGCGCGGCACAGCAGGGCCTCGAAGCCGCGAGCCTTCACGCGGGCGACGGCCTTCTCATCGAGGTTCACCGACAGGAAGCGGTGACCGCCGTCGGGAAGCATGGCCTTGAGGGCGGCGATGTGCGCGCCCGAGGAGTCGCCGATGTCGACGACGGTCGCCCCGGGACGGGCGGCGAGGACGGGGGCGGCGAGGCTGACCTGGAACGACTGCTGGGCGCGGACCTTGTATTCGAGGAACTCGGTATCGAGCTCGAAGTCGGTGTATTGCCGCGACAGCTCGGGGAACACCTCTGTGTGCCTTCGCACGGAGGCCGACAGGCCTTGCTCCTCGACGGCCGCCCGCAGGCTTCTGAGGAGGAGGCTCTCACGCGCGCGCCGGAGCGCGCCGCGGGTGGATTCGGGAAGCAAGATCTTGAGCAGCTTCTTCATCGTCGGAGGCCGTATTCTACACAAAGACGCGCCGCAATACATTCAAACGCAAATTGATTAGAATACGCCCATGCGGACAGCGGTGATCGGCCTCGGCTCGATGGGTTTGCGCCACCTCCAGAACGTCAAGACGCTCGGCCTTCCCTTGGCCGGGGTCTGCGACTCCCGCCCCGAGGCCCTGGCCAAGGCCGGAGACCTGGGCGCCTCCCCGGAGCTGCGCTTCGCCGACCCCGCCGCGATGCTCAAGGCGGTCAAGCCCGAGTGCGTCATCGTGGCCACCACCGCCCCGGGGCACGGCCCGCTGACCTCGCTCGCGGCCGCCGGCGGCGCGAAGGCCGTTCTGTGCGAGAAGCCGCTGGCCACCTCCCTGGCCGAGTGCGACGCGATGATCTCCGCCTGCCGCGCGAGCGGGACACGCCTGGCCGTCAACCACCAGATGCGCTACATGGAGCAGTACACCAAGGTCAAGGAGCTCATCGACGCCGACGAGATCGGCGCGTTGGCCAGCGTCACCGTCGTCGCCGGGAACTTCGGCCTCGCCATGAACGGCTCTCACTACTTCGAGATGTTCCGCTGGCTGACCGGGGAGAAGCCCGCGACGGTCTCAGCGTGGCTGTCGAAGGACCGAGTACCCAATCCCCGCGGGCCCCAGTTCGACGACGGCGCGGGCGAGATCCGCGTCGAGAACCCCTCGGGCCGCCGCCTGTACATGGAGATGGGCTCCGACCAGGGCCACGGCGTGCGGGTGATCTACGCCGGCCGGCACGGGGTGCTCGTCGCCGACGAGCTCGGCGGACGCATCGAGGTCCTCGGCCGCCTCGCCGAGCACCGCGCCTTGCCCACCACGCGCTACGGCATGCCGTCCGCCACGCGCGAGGTCCGCGTGGCTCCGGCTGACGCGCTGGCACCCTCGCGGTCCGTGCTCGAGGCGCTCATCTCCGGCCGCGAGATCCCCACGGGGGAGGATGGCCGCTCCGCCGTCGCCGTCGTCGCGGCGGCTTACCGGTCTCACGAGAACGGCCACGCGGCCGTCGCCGTGTCCGACGAGGCCGCCTCGCTCGAGCGCCGCTTCACCTTCGCATGAGCGAAGCCTGCGCGGTCGCGCTGATAGGAGCCGGCTACACGGCCAAGGAGCACGCGAAGGCGTTCGCCGCCGTCCCGGGCGTCCGCCTCGCCGGCATCTTCAGCCGCACGCGCGCGCGGGCCGTGGCGCTCGCGGCCGAGCGCGGGATCCCTGAGATCTGCGGCTCGGTGGACGAGCTGTACGAGAAGACGAAGGCGGCGCTGGTCGTCGTCACCGTCAACGAGACCTCGATGCTCGAGATCGGGCTGGCGTGCTTCCGCCATCCGTGGACCGTGCTGTTCGAGAAGCCGGCGGGATTGGACCTGAAAGAGTCGCTTGCGCTTCAGGCCGCGGCGGCGAAGGCCGGCCGCCGGGCGCTCGTCGCGCACAACCGCGCCTTTTATTCCGCGACGACGACCGCCGCCGCCGAGCTCGCCGCGACCGAGGGACCCAGATTCGTCCGCGTCCAGGACCAGCAGAACATGGACAGGGTCCTCGCGGCCGGCGTGCCGAAGCCCATCGCCGACAACTGGATGTACGCCAACTCCCTGCACCTGATCGACTACTTCCGGCTGTTCGCGCGCGGCAAGGCCGTTCGCGTCGAGCGCCTCTCCAAATACGACCCGGCCCGGCCCGAGTTCGTGCTGGCGCGCGTCGAGTACGACTCCGGCGACCAGGGCCTATACGAGGCGGTCTGGCGCGCGCCGGGCCCGTGGTCGTGCGCGGTCGCGGCGGGCGCCAAGCGCTGGGAGATGCGTCCGCTCGAGCAGCTCACGCGCCAGGAGCTCGGCTCGCCCGCGGCCGCCGTCGAGATCCACTCGCGCGACAAGGATTTCAAGCCGGGCTTCCTCGCCCAAGCGGAGGCGGCCGTCGCGGCCGCCCTCGGCCGTCCGTCCGCGTCCACGACGCTCGACCAGTCGGTCGAGACGATGCGGCTCATCGCCGCCATCTACGACCCGTCCTGACTATCCTTGAGGATAGCGGGCCGGCTGTTTCCGGAAACAGTCGCGGCCCTGATGCGGGTTCTTATTTTTTGACCGCGACGAGCTGATAGAGGTAGAGGCTCGGATTGCCGCTCGGCCGGATGCGCGACAGCCGCACCTCGAACCCGTGCTTGGCGAGCTTCGCCGGGTAGTTGTGGGCGTAGAAGTAATAGACGCCGGCCATCGACCGCACCACGGGCTCGTTTTCGGGGATGTCCTCGGGACGGATGACCTTGGGCAGGATCGGGAGCGAGGAGAGGCGGTTGCCCGTCGAGACGACGCCCCAGCCCTCGTTGATCACGATCACCTTCGAGCGCTTCGACATTTCGGCGAGGTACAGGTCTAGCTCCTCGTTGTTGAACAGCAGGGAGGTCGAGGCGAGGAAGACCAGGTCGGCGTCGACGGCTCCCTTCTGAAGCAGGTCGAGCGCGTAGCCGCTCTTCAGCGTCCAGTTCGGGCTCTGCGGGAGCAGACGGTTGAAGACGTGCATCTTCGCTTCGCTCATGAAGTCGACGGAGCAGAACTTGATGCCCGGGAACTTCCGGGCCATGTAGCTGAAGTGGCGGTCGTTGTATCCGCCGACGTTCAGCGCCGAGCGGATGCCGAGCGACGCGTCCGACAGGGTCTCGAGCAGGAGCTGGGCGCCGAATTGCTGCCATTCCGTCGGGCGGGCGAGCTCCTCCTCGGTGAACGGCACCTGGCGGGCGTCGATGTAATCGTCGGGCTTGTTCTCGCAGAGCCGGCGGAACTCCTCGACCCGTTCCGGCGTGAGCTTCCCTTCATGGGCGGCCTGGGCACCTTTCTGCAGAAGGTCGTAGACGTCGAGCGCCTGGCGCGCGACGCGTCCGATCACCAGGTCCAGCTTGTAGCGCAGGCCGGAGCAGGCGCTGACCCTGAAAAAATCCTTCCAGCCGATCTCGACTTCGGTCGTCATTGAGGTCTCCTTCCGATGAACGGGTGCAGCAGGTCATCATCGCGCCGGGCGCTCAAGGCGCGGGCGATCTCGGCCGCCGGAATCTCCCGCCCGAGATATTCCTCGACGACCGCGTCCGTGAAGTCCGCGTAGCGGGAGGAGCGCAGCTCGAGGGCCTTGTCCTGGAGGACGGGCTTTCGCGACCGGAGGCTGCCGTCGGCGAGCCTCGCGGCCAGGCCTTGATGGGCGGCTTCCACCGCGCGCATCCCGAGCTCGAAGCCGTCCACGGCCTCCGGCGCGGGGACCGCGTGGAAGACCATCGGGCCCGAGTCGAGGCCCTTGGTCAGCAGGTGGACCGTCGCGCCGACGCGGTCGGGCCGGCCGTCGTACAGGGCCCAGAAATTGCAGCCGCTCCCGCGGTAGTACGGGGAAAGGCCCATGTGGATGTTGTAGGCGCCGCGCTCGACGAGGGCGTCGCACAGCGCGCCCTTGATGTAGCTCGCGCCGAAGACGATGAAGGCGTCCGCGTCGAGGGCCGGGGCCAGCGCGGCCGGTTCGAGGCGGTTGAGGTCTCCCATCTTGAGCGGCAGGGCGCGCACCGCGGCCGGGAGGAAACGCGGCCGTCCGAAGACCGTGGTCTCCGCGGCGATCACGCGGGTGAAGTATCGCCGCATGACCTCGGTCTTCCCGTAGAAGTCCTGGACCTCTCCCGGGAAGACCGTGTTGCATTCGACGACGGCGACGACCTCGTCCGCGACCGAGGCGAGTCGCTCGATCAGCGACAGGTGGCGCGGCTGGTTGCTGGTGAAAACCGCGATCTTCATGTTCCCCTCATCGCCTTCAGGATGTTCGCGTGGTCCTCGCGCGGGTGCTCGAGCGGCCCGTGCGAGGCGGACATCGCCATGTTCGCGCGAAAGCCGAACTCGAGGCCGAAGCCTTTCAGGAAGGCGAGGGTGCTCTCATCGTAGGAATTGCACGGATGAGACATCGCGTTCGGCGCGCGGCCGATGACCTTCGCGAGGTGCGCGGAGTTGAGCCTGTACTCGCGTTCCTGCTCGGCGGGCGGCAGCGCGCACAGCTGCGTCGGATGGGTGTGCGAGTGCAGGCCGATCACATGGCCCTCGGCGTGCAGGCGGGCTACGACCTCGTCGTCGATCCACAGCTTCGCGGCGAGGCCCTTCGACGCGAAGCCCGCGGCCGCCATCATCGCGTCCATGACCTCGTTGTAGCGCGCGGGGCCGAGCGCCTTGTCTCGCGTGAAGCGGAAGCGGCGGTCGGCGTCCGTGTAGAAAGGGAAATCCTTGAGATGGGACTTGGGGTCGAAGCCGGCGAGAGCCGACGCGACGGCTGAGGCGTGCGGGCCCGCGGCCGCGGCCGCGTCGAAGGCGCGATAGAAGTCCGCGACGTCGGGATAACGGACGGTGCGAAAATACCGGTACAGCTCGAGCCGCTCCACGCGCCCTTCGAGCGGTGACGTGTAGACGAACCAGAAGGCGTCGAGGCCCAGAGCCTTCATCACGGGATAGGCGACGTCCCACTGGCAGCGAAGCCCGTCGTCGAAGGTCAGGCACAGCTCGCCGGGGAGCAGGCGCCCCGCGAGCGCTCGGTCCATCCACTCCCGTGCGGGCAGGATGTTGTTGCGCCCCAGGAACGCGATCATCCCCTCCAGGTCCGAGGCGGACATGGAGCCCTGGCCGGCGGGATGATCCCCGCCGTGGAAATGATGGAACATGACGCCGTGCGGGGGGATCATCTGCGGCGCAGCCAGGCTCCGGGCCAGTGCGTGATGTTCTCGGCGAGCGTGCTCTCGTTGAACGGCCACGCGGGTTGCTCGAGGATGAATTCGGGGTGCTTCGCGGCGAACTCGGCGGCCGCCGCGGTGGGATTGTCCTTCGCCCAATCCTTCCCGCCGCGAGGGACATCGGCCAGGTCGAGCATGATGCCGTCGGTCGCCACGATGTAGGAGCCGGGGGTGACGAGGCCGTGGTACGCCTCGAGCTCGGCGAGGACGTGCGCCTTCGTGTGGTTGGAGTCGAGGATCACGAGCGCGGCTTCCCCGGGCTTCACGAGCGCCTTGGCCTTCGCGACGACGGCGGGGTCGACGGAGCTGCCCTCGATCATCGTGATCAGGGGCGCGAGCGGGTGCTCCTCGATCGCCTTGCGGTTGTGCGGGCGGATCTCGATGTCGACGCCGATCACCCGGCCTTTTCCGAGTATCTTGCAGAGGCTCGCCGAGTAGACCAAAGAGCCTCCGTGGGCGATGCCGGTCTCCAGGATCACGTCGGGCTTCACGCGGTGGATGACCTCCTGGGTGCGGACCATGTCTTCGGGAAGCTGGATGATCGGCCGGCCCATCCAGCTGAAGGAATACTGGTATTTCTGGTTCCAGCCGATGCGGACCCATTCGCGGCTGATGATCTCGAAGGCTTCATCGGAGTAAAGGTCGCAGGAGGTCGTCCGTCCGCCGTCTTCGCGGGTGAGGCGGCGCAGTTCGCTGTCGATGGTGATCTTCATGATGTCATCCTATAAAAGACGCAGAGGCGTCCCGAGCCGCGCGAGCTGGGCTTCGATCTCGGCGCGGTAGTTCGGGTTCATCAGCACGGCGCTGGCGACGCCGCGGACGGCGGCGTCCTCGGGCGCGACGATCGGGTGTCCGGTGCCCGCGAGAAACGCGCCGCGTTTGCGGGGGTTGACGTCGATGAGGCAATCGACGGCTTCGCCGCGGGGGTCGATGAGGTTCGCGAAGGTCGCCCCTTTCGCGCCGGCGCCCCAGACGGCGACCTTCCCGGCCCCGCGGGCCGAGGCCGCCTGTTCGCGCCAGCGGGCGAGCGTGAGCGGCTCGTCGCGGGAGAACGCCTTCGCCAGGGCGGGCGTATCTCCGGGCTGTTTCGTGACGGGGGCCGGGGCGGAGGCGGGCCGCGCCTCGATCCACAGGTACTGGCCGTCGAAGACGTGCCGCTTCTCCTCGACGACGAAGCCGGCCGTTTCGAACGCCGTCGAGAGGGAGGCGAGGGTGAACAGGGAGCAGTGCTCGTAAAAAAAGTCCCAGACCACGCCGCCGCGCAGGATCCAATCGACGCAAGGCGTCTCGAAGAAGACCTTGGCTCCGGGGGAGTTCGCCAGCGCGCCCCGGACGGCGCGGAGGAGCGCGACCGGATCGGCGACATGCTCGATCACGTGGCGGCAGACGACGGCGTCGGCGGGGACGTTGGCGCAGGAGGCGTCGTAAAAGCGCCGCTCGAAGCGCAGCCGTCCGTCGAGCTCGCTTTCAGGACCTTGATGGCTGGGGTCGAAGCCGACGCCGGTGTTGCCCGGGCCGGTCTCCACGAGCCGGCGCAGGAATCCGCCCTTGCCGCAGCCGACCTCGACGATGCGCGCGCCGCGGACGCCGCGCCCGGAGACGACGCGGGCCGCGAGGGCGTCGAGGTGCGCGCCGAAGGCCGGCGAGCAGTCCTGAGTGTTGTCGTAATCCGCGCCGTAGGCCAGCAGGGAAGGGTCGAACGCGGCGTTGAAGACGAAGCCGCACGAGGAGCACGCGTTCATCGACAGGTTCCCGCGGCGGACGGCGGCGGCGGCGGCGCGGTCCCGGAAAACGAGGTTCTGATGCACCGGGACGGCGTCGCGGCGCAGGAACTCCTCGACGCGCGTCGAGGAGCAGACCGGGCACGCCGGGGTCATCGCCGGACTCCGCGCCCGGCGTAGTCGGGGTAGGCGCGGTCGCGCTCCGAGATGACCTTGGGCGGGGCGGGCCAGCGGATGGCGAAGGTCGGATCGTCCCACCGGATGCCGCGGGCGCACGCGGGGGCGTAAGGGGCGGAGATCTCGTAGTAGACCTCGGAGCGGGCCTCGAGGGTCAGGAAGCCGTGCGCGACGCCTTCGGGTATGTAAAGAAGGCGCCCGTTCTCGGCGCCGAGCTCGACGGCGTGCCAGCGGCCTCGGGTCGGCGAACGGGGCCGAAGGTCGAGGATCACGTCGTGGATCCGCCCGCGCGTGCAGCGCACGAGCTTGGCCTCCGGATGAGGGCGGATCTGATAATGGAGGCCGCGCAGGGTGCCGCGGCGCTCGTTGAAGGAGACGCTGCACTCGGCGAAGGACGAGGCCAGGCCGCGGCGGCGGAACTCGGAGCGATCGAAGGTCCGGGCGAAATAGCCGCGCGCGTCCCGCCGCGGCTCGATGTCGAGGATGAACGCGCCGGCGACCTTCGTTTCGAGGAACTTCACCGGCCGCCTCCGGACGGCCCGCTTGCGAGGAAGGCGAGGACCGGAGCCAGCTCGTCGGGGACCGGGAAGGACGGAGCGGGCCGCGCGCGGCGCAGCGCCGAGACCGCGCGTTCTCCGAGGGCGGATTTCACCGCGGCGGCGACGCGGCGGCGCAGCGGGAGGCCGCCGCCGAAGCCGGGGGTTCGAGCCAGGGCGGCGCGCGCGTAGCGGGCATAGGCGGCGCGGACTCGAGGCCGCGCCTGCGGATCGCCGGCGGCGTCGGCCGCGGCGGCGATGAACGCTTCGAACTGGGCGCCCCAACCGTCGGACAGGATCTCCGATAGGAGGTCGCCCCGGCCAGCGATCTCCGCCGAGGCGGAGCTGGCGGCATCCTCCTGGCGGGCGAGATGCGGGACGCTCGCGCGGAGCACAGGGCCCGCCGCCGCGACGGCGGCGGCGTGAAGCAGCTCGCTGAGGTTCAGGTCGCGCAGGCCCGAACGCTCGATGCGGACGAAAGCGTCGCGCATCACCCCGGTCCTTTGCACGTCGTACCAGAGCGGGTCGTAGGTGTCGAGGATGTCCTCGACGCGGCTCAGCGCCGTTCCGGCCGAGAAAGCCGCGCGTGCCGCCGGAGGACGGGCGCTCGCTCGCTTGGACCAGACCGGCTCGTCGGCAGGCAGCGCGATGGCCATGGCGGGGCCGCCGCAGGCCGCCGCGTCGGGGCGGGCATCGAGCGCGGCCGCGCACGCGGCCAGGCCCGCGGCGAGCGGAAAATCATCGTTGGCCGCGAGTGCCGCGTAGGGGGTCTCGACGGCCGCCGCCGCGTCGGTCACGCGCGCGAGTATGCCGGCGCGGGCCTGGTCCGGGATCCGATGGGCCCAGGGGAGGCCCTTGGCCGCGCCGGCGGCGACCGCGCGCGCGGCCGCCGCGGCGTCGGCGGCCTCCGAGCCGTCCGCGACGATCACGCGGCAGGGGAGCCCCGAGGCTTCGAGCCAGCGAAGCCAGCGCAAAGTGTAGTCCAGCCTGCCGCGGACCGGAAGGATGACGGTCAGGGCGCGGTCGAGGCTCATGCCTTCTCCGTGCTCTGCAGGCGGGCCATCGCGCTGAATTTCCCGCCGCGGGCCACGAGCTCTTCGTAAGTCCCCTGCTCGACGACGCGCCCTTGCTCGAGGACGTAGATCGCGTCGGCCCGGCTGATCGTCGACAGGCGATGCGCGATGGCGAGCACCGTCGTCTCCCGGCCGATCCGCTCGATGGCTTCCTGGATCAGGCGCTCGGATTGGGTGTCGAGCGCGCTCGTGGCCTCGTCGAGGATCAGGAGGTCGGGCTTGCGCAGCACCGCGCGCGCCAGCGCGAGGCGCTGGAGCTGGCCGCCCGACAGCCGCACGCCCCGATCGCCGATCACGGTGCGGTCTCCGTCCGGCAGGCGCGCGATGAATTCATCGGCGTTCGCCTGGCGGAAGGCGGCGTCGAGCTCGGCCTGCGTCGCGTCGGCCTTGGCCCAGAGCATGTTCTCCCGCACGCTCATGTTGAACAGGAGGCTCTCCTGGGACACGTAGCCGATGCGGCGGCGGAAGGAATCGACGTCGAGCTCGGCGAAGGGGGCGCCGTCGATGAGCAGGCGGCCCGCCTGGGGAGCGTAATGGCCGAGGACCAGGTCCGCGACCGTGGATTTACCGGCGCCGGACTCGCCCACGAGCGCGGTCATGCGGCCTTTGCGGATGCTCAAGGTGACGCCGGCGAGGGCGGGCGCGTTCCCGGGATGGGCGAAGACGACGTCCTCGAGCCGGATGTCCCCGGCGAGGCCTCGGAACGGCCGGCTGCCCGTCGGCTGGCGCAGGGCGCGCGCCTTATCGCGCAGCCCGGAGATCTGTTCGTAGCTGGGGAGCATCGCGTCGAGCGCGGTCTTCTTCTCCGTGATCTGGCCGATGAGCGGGATCAGCTTGAACAGAGAATAGAAGAGCACGGCGGTCTCCGAGAGGGGGACTTCGAGCCTGCGCGCGATGAGCAGGGAGACGGACACGATGAGGATGCCGAAGGGCTGGTAGAGCTGAGGCAGCGCGATGAGCAAGGTCTCGCAACGGATGATCGGCTGGGCCAGCGCCTCGTAGGCGCGGTTGAGGTCGCCCACGCTGCGGCGCTGCTCGCCGAAGCTCAGGATGATCTTGGCCAGGCCCAGATGCTCATGGATCACGGCCGTCATCTCGTTGGCCGACCGCGTGATGGTCTGCGCGAGCGTGTAGTTCCGGCGGCCCAGGCGCATGAACGGCAGAGCGAGGACCGCCGCGACGGCGACGCTCGCCGCGGTGACCTTCCAGGAGATCAGCAGCGGCACCGCGGTCAGGATGGCGAGTTGGAGGAGAACGGAGATCAGGCTCGCGAGGTAGATGAACCCCTGGCCGACGTTGTTCGTCTCGCGCGTGAACGCGTTGACGAGCGTCCCTTGCGAGCTCGAGCTGAAGAAGCGCCAGCTCGCGTTGAGGAAGTCCTCGAAGGTCCCGACGGTGAGGTCCGTCATCACCCGATACTTCGTGCGCAGGATCATGTTCCAGGCGAAGGTCTGCATGAGCGCGCGAAGCAGATTGAAGACGAGGAACGCGCCGAGCGCGGTCGTCAGCCCCGCGCCCAGGCCCAGCGCGGCCGCCGCGGCTTCGAATCGGAGCGTGACGGCGCTCGCCGAGCGCCCGGGGGCGGCGAGCAGGTTGTCGACGACCGGGGCGATCAGGAAGATCGAGGCCGCCTCGAGGAGGCTCGTCCCGAGCATCAGGAGCGCGTTGCTCGTCAGCGCCGCGGGGTGGCGCTTCCAGATGTCGGCGGCGAAGTTCTTGAGCCTCATCTCGGATCAGGCGAGCAGGCGCGTCAGGGGCGCGCGGCGCAGGACCGCCGCGACGCGGGCGGCGTCGGCGCGTGTCATCGTCGTCGTGGAGGGGATGTTGATGGTCCGAGCGTAAGCGGCGAGCGCGGCCGGGATGGGCATCGACGGATGTCCGCGGTAGGGCTTCTGCGTCGGGATCGGCTGCCACAGGGGCCGGGCCTGGCAGGCGGCCGCGTCCATCGCGGCGAGCAGGCGGGCCTTGTCCTTGGCCCCGGGGACCTCCGCCGCGAACAGCCATCGGTTCCAGACGGCGCGAGGGTCCTCGGCCGCGACTGGGACCCCGGGGAGCGTCGCGCGATACCAACCGGCGATCTTGCGCCGTTTCTCAAGGTAGGAGGGCAGGAGCTCCATCTGCGACACGCCGAGCGCGGCGAGGACGTTGGTCAGGCGGTAGTTCCAGCCGACGGCGTCGTGGGCGTACTCGGTCGGATGCGATTTCGCCTGCGTCGTCAGGTGCTTAGCTCGCCGGGCCAGGCTCGCGCTCTGGGCCAAGATCATGCCGCCGCCGCCGGTGGTGATGAGCTTGTTGCCGTTGAAGCTGAGCACGCCGAAGCGGCCGTACAGCCCGGTGTGCCGCCCGCGCCAGGTCGAACCGACGCTCTCGGCCGCGTCTTCGATCAATATCAAACCAAAGCGGCGGCAAAGCCGCTGTGCGGCGTCGAGATCGGCCGGGTAGCCGAGGATGTGGGCGGGCATCAACGCCTTGACGCGCAGACCCGTGCTCTTGTGGATGAGCGCTCCGCCGCGACGGCGAACGCAGCTTTTCTCGAGGTATTCCTCCAGGCGCGCGAAATCCATGTTGAAGCGCCTGGGTTCGCAGTCGACGAACAGGCAGGCCGCGCCGGTGTAGGCGACGGCGTTGGCCGTCGCGATGAAGGTGAGGGCGGGCACGAGCACGGCGTCGCCGCGGCCGATTCCGGACATCGTCAGCGAGGCGTGCAGGCCGGCGGTCCCGTTGACGCAGGCGACGGCGTGTTTGGAGCCGGTGAACGCGGCCGTCGAGCGCTCGAAATCCGAGACGTATCGGCCGACGGAGGAAACCCAGCCGGTGTCGAGGCAGTCTTTGACGTAGCGCCAGGCGTTGCCGCCGACGGCCGGAGCGGAGAGGGGGATGAGGGGGAGCTTGGCCATCAGAAGAACTGGGAGAACTCGTCCTGCGCGCGCTTGTACTCGTCGATGCGGCCGATGTCGATCCAGTACTCGCGGACCGGGAAGCAGCCGACCGAGCCGGGCCGGCCGCGGCGGACGCGTTCGAGGAAGTCGGGCATGTCGCAGGCCTGGCCCCGCTTGAGCAGCCCCAGCGCCTTGGGCTCGACGACGTAGATGCCCGCGTTGACGAAGAAGTGATGCGTCGGCTTCTCGACGATGGCCTCGAGGCGGTGGCCCTTCATCTGCACCACGCCGAACGGGACCTGGAAGTCGTACTCCCGCACGCAGACCGTCGCGAGGCAGCCTTCGCCCTCGTGAAAGCGGAGCAGGGATCCGAAATCGACCTTGGTGAGCAGGTCTCCGTTCATGACCAGGATCGGATGCTCGATCCCCTTGGGCAGCAGCGAGAGCGGGCCGGCCGTGCCCAGGCGCTTGCGCTCCTCGACGTAGTCGATCGAGACGCCGAGGCGGGAGCCGTCCCCGAAGTGGCGGCGGATCATCTCGGCGCGGTGGTTGACGGCGAAGGTGAAGGTGCGCAAGCCCGCGGCGGCGAACTGCTCGACGATGGTCTCGAGGATCGGCTTGTCGCCGACCTTGAGCAGCGGCTTCGGGGTGTCCGTGGTCAGGGGCATCAGGCGGCGGCCCTCGCCGCCGACGAGCATGACGACCCGGTTGGGCCGCTCCCCCGCGGGGACGAGGTACTGCGAGAGCTGGGCGAGGCCCTTGATCCGCCGCTTCGCGTCGACGAGCGGGATGCTCGCGCGCGGATCGTTGCGGAAGAAGTGGGCGATCTCCTCGCGGGACAGGCCATCGGGCAAAGTCACGGGCTTGGGGTTCATCACCGTGGACAGGGGTGCGGCGAGGCCGACTCCCCGCAGGATCGACTTGCGGATGTCCGAGTCGACGACGACGCCGAGCAGCCGGGCGTCGGCGCGGGCGACGAGCACGATCCCCGCGCCGTGCGGGCCGGACATGACCTCGATGGCGCGCTTGACGGTCGCGGTCGGAGGCAGGATCAGGCGGCGGAAATCGACGTCGTATCGTACGCTCACGGGCGGCGCGCCTCCCTCGCCGGGACCCCGACGACGGTCGCGCCCGCGCGGACGTCCTTGACGACCGCGGCGCCGGCGCCGACGCGGGCGCGCGCGCCGATCTCGACGCCCTGGCGGACGCTCGCGCCGAGGCCGATGAACGCGCCCGCGCCGACGACGACGTCGCCGCCGAGCACCGCGCCGGGCCCGACGAAGCAGTCCTCGCCGAGGGCGCAGTCGTGCTCGATGATGGCCCCCGTGTTGACGACGGCGCCCTCCCCGACGGACGCGCCGGGGTTGATGATGACGCCGGCCATGACCTGAGCGCCGGGGGCGATGGTCGCCGAGGGCGAGATGATCGCGGTCGGATGCACGAGGGCGGGCGTCTCGAAGCCGAGGGCGAGCAGGCGGCGGCGCAGGCGGGCGCGCGCGGTGGTGTCGCCCACCGAGCCGACGGCGACCGCGGCCTGTGTCACACCACGCGCGAGAAGGCCCGTGAGAGCGTCGTCGTTCCCGAGTATCCTCAGGCCCGAGGCTCGCGCCCCGCGGCCGTTCGGATTCGGATCGACGGCGCCGAGGAGGATGAGGCGCCCTTCGGCGGCCACGAGGTCGGCCAGGACCTTCGCGTGCCCGCCGGCGCCGACCAGGACGAAATTAGCCTTTTTCTTACTGGGTTTCATGGAACCGCTTGATGAGGAGAGCGTCGCCCCATTCTAGCTTTTTGAGCGCCGCGACGATGCGGGCGGAAGGGCTGCCCGCGGCCGCGCGGGCCTTGAGGCCGCGCCGGAACGCCGGCGACAGCGCCTTCGCGAGCGCCCGGGAGACGGAGGCGGCGTCCGGGCGCGGAACGTCGATCAGGCCGGGGTCGCGGCGGCGCCCGAGCTGGCGCGCGCCGAGGTTGACGACGGGCAGGGCGAAGTACGGGGCCTCGAGCGGCCCGCTCGAGGAGTTCCCGATCATCACGTCGGCCTGGGCGAGCAAAGAGTAGTAGCGCGTCTGCCCGAGAGAGTCGAACAGCTTCGAGGTCACCGGATGGCGGCGGACGAACGCCTCGATCTCCTTGCGCACCGCGGCGCCGCCCGCGTCGGCGTTCGGCGCGGTGAAGACGACGGTCCCGCCGCGGCGGGCCAGGGCGGCGATCATCGCGCGGCATTCGGACAGGCCGCGGTCGGCGGACAAGGTCGCGGGGTGATAGGTCGCCGCGATGAGGGGGCGTCCGAGCGCGAGCCGCAGCGAGCGGGACAGCTCGCCGCGACCCAGGCGGGGGAGGGACCGCACGCGGTCCTCGGCGGTCGCGCCGACGACGAAGACGCGGCGCGGGTCCTCGCCCATCAGGCGCAGGCGGCGGGCGTACTCCGCGTGGGAGGGGAAGTGGACATGGGACAGCTTGGTGACGGCGTGGCGGATCGACTCGTCCCAGGCGCCCTCGCTCGATTCCCCGCCGTGCAGGTGCGCGACCGGGATGCGGTGCGGCAGAGCCGCGGCGGCGGCGGCGAGGATCTCGAAGCGGTCGCCGAGCACGACGATCAGGGCGGGCTTCAGGCGCGCGTACGCGCGCGAGAATCCGCGCACGCCTTCGGCCATGGCGCCGGTCACGCCCGCCGCGTCGTCGCCGCGCTGGCGCAGGGGCACGCGCGCGGCGATCGGGTGGCCGTCGGCCTCGATCTCCTTGACGGTCAGCCCCTGGCGGCGGTCGAGGTGCGCGCCGGTGACGAGGAACGCGGGGCGGAACGCCCGGTCGCGGCGCAGGCGCGCCATCAGCGGCGCCAGGAGGCCGTACTCGGCGCGGGTGCCGGTGACGAGCAGGACGCGCTTGGCCTTCATGAGAGGTCTCCCGGCCGCAGAGGCCTGTCGGCGGGGGTCGCCCGGCGCAGCCGCCGGCCGACGACGGCGGCCAGGCGCGAGGGCGGCAGCCCGGTCCCCGGGCGCTTGGACGTCAGGTCCGCGGCGGTCAGCCGCGCGCCCTTGGGCAAGGGAGCGCGCAGGACGAGGCTGCGCCGCGCGACGCGGCGGATGGGCTCCTCGCACGGGCGGGGGCGTTTGACCCCGTCTCCGAGCGCGACGGCGGCTTCGCGCAGGGCCGCGACGAAGACCTTGAGCTCCTTGGGCTCGAGCGACATCGCGTGGTCGGGGCCGGGAAGAGATTTATCGAGGGTGAAATGCTTCTCGATGACCGCCGCGCCGAGCGCGACCGCGGCGACGGAGACCGCCGTCCCGGTCGTGTGGTCGGACCAGCCGACGCTCAGGCGGAAGGCGTCCGCCATCGTCTTCATCGCGCGCAGGTTCGCGTCCTTCGGGTCCGCGGGGTAGTTCGACACGCAATGAAGCAAGGTCAGGTCGCGGCAGCCGGCGCGGCGAAGCACGGCGACGGCGTCCCGTACCTCGGCGAGCGTGCACATGCCGGTCGACAGGATCACGGGGCGATTCTTGCGCGCGACGTGGCGCAGAAGCGGGTGGTTGGTGACCTCCCCCGAGGGGAGCTTGAACAGCGGCACGCCCAGGCGCGTCAGGAAGTCCGCGCTGTCCTCGTCGAAAGGGGTCGACAGGAACCGGATGCCGCGGGCCTTCGCCCGCGCGAGCGCCAGGCGGTGGCCTTTTTCCGACAGCTCGAGGCGCTTGAGCATGTCGAGCTGCGATTCGCGGCGCGAGGCGCCGCGCGTCTTCTGATACGCGGCCTTCGGCGCGCCGGCCGCGGCGAGCGCTTCCGCGCGGAACGTCTGGAACTTGACCGCATCCGCGCCCGCGTCGGCCGCGGCGTCGACGAGGCGCACGGCGAGCGCGTCGCTGCCGTTGTGATTGACGCCCGCCTCGGCGATGACGAAAGGCCGGCGGGTGATCTTCACGCGGAGAGCCCCTCGCGCACGGCCGCGATCACGCGGCGTTGGTCCTCGTCGGTCAGCCCCGCATGCATGGGAAGCGACAGCGCGCCGGCGTAGTACGCCTCGGCTCGGGGGAAACGCGCGCCCTTCCAGCCCGCGCGCTGGTAGTACGGCAGCGTATGAACGGGGATGTAGTGCACGTTCGCCAGTATGCCGCGCGCGTGCAGGAAATCGTACAGGGCCCGGCGCCTCGCGGCCGGGACCTGGATCGTGAACAGGTGCCAGGCGTGCTCGCGTCCCGGCGGGAGATGCTGAAGCGTCACGCCGTCGAGGGAGGCGAACGCCTTGCGGTACGCCTTCGCGAGCGCGCGTCGCCGCGCGAGGAAGCGCGGCAGCTTCTTGAGCTGCGAGAGCCCGAGCGCGCACAGGATGTCGGGAATCCGGTAGTTGAAGCCGAGCTCCCGCATCTCGTAATACCAGCCGCCCTCGTCTTTCTTCTCGAGCAAAGCGGGATCGCGGGTGATGCCGTGGCTGCGGAACAGCCGAAGACGGCCGGCCAGTTCGTCGCTGTTGGTCAGGACCATGCCGCCCTCGCCGGTGGCGATGTGCTTGACCGGGTGGAAGCTCAAGATGGCCATGTCCGAGTGCTCGCAGGCGCCGATCTTCTTCCTCCCATAGCTCGCGCCGAGCGCATGGGCCGCGTCCTCGATCACGATGAGGCCTTTCTCGCGCGCGAAAGCCCCGATCTCGGCCATGTCGGCGGGAAGGCCCGCGAAGTGCACGGGCAGCACGGCCTTGGTCTTTCGCGTCAGCGCGGCCTTGAACGCCGCCGGGTCGAGCGTCAGGGTGTCGGCCTTGACGTCGGCGAAGACGGGCCGGGCGCCGCAGTAGGCCACCGCGTTGGCCGTCGCGGCGAAGGTGATCGGGGGGACGACGGCCTCGTCGCCCGGCCCGAGCCCCGCGGCGAGGCAGGCCAGGTGCAAGGCGGTGGTCCCGTTGGAGCAGGCGACGGCGTGGCGGGCGCCGCAGGCCCGGGCGACGGCGGCCTCGAAGGCCGCGACGCTCGGCCCCTGCGTCAGCCAGTCGGAGCGCAGGACCTTGTCGACGGCGGCGCGGTCGGCGGCGTCGATGACCTGGCGCCCATAGGGGATGTTCTTCTTCACGGGCGTCTCCCGGTCTCGGCGATGATCGCCTCGGCGAGGCGGAAGTCCCACAGCGTGTCGATGTCGACCGAGGACTCGAAGTCCATGATGACGCCGCGGTGGTCCGCGCCGCGGAGCAGACCCTTCTCGCGCAGCAGATCCGCGCGCACCGCGTAGACGCCGCCGTTCGGGCGGTACACCGCCTCGGCGTCGCCGCCGGCGTCGGGATTCACCGGGATGAGGCGTCCCTCGCGCAGCCGGAACTTGTGGTGGGGGTGCGCCTCGTCGAGGGTCACCGTCTGCGCCGAATCGGCGCCGGCCTCGACCAGGCCCACCGCCGCGTCGATCGCCCCGGCGCCGCGCAGGGGGGTCGTGGGCTGCAGCAGGACGACGACGTCCGCCTTCCGGCCGCCCTTCTCGAACTCGGCCAGCGCGTGGCGGGCGGCGTCGGCGCTGGACGCGCTGTCGCCGGACAGGGCGGCGGGCCTCAGGAACGGCGCCTCCCCTCCGAGGGCGCGCGCGGCCCCGGCGATCGCCGGGTCGTCGGTGCTGACCCAGCAGGCGGCGAGAGTCTTGGCGCGCTTGGCGGCGGCGATCGTCCAGCCGATCATCGGCACGCCCCCGAGAGGGCGCAGGTTCTTGCCCGGCAGACGCTTCGAGCCGGCGCGGGCGGTGATGACTGCGAACACGGTCATGCTAGACGTTGTAGAGCCCCGGCTTGTAGCGCTCGGCGTGGGCGGCGACATAGGCGAGGACGTCGCTCAGGCCCTGCTCGAGGGTGCGGCGCGGGCGCCACCCGGCGAGGCGCTTGGCCTTCGCGTTGCCGCAGATCAGCTTGTAGACCTCGCTGCGCTCGGGGCGAAGACGGGCCTTCTCGACGCGGATCTTCGCGCGGCGTCCGGCCAGGCGCATGAGCATGTCCGCGGTCCGGCCGATCGTCACGCCGCGGCCGGAGCCCAGGTTGACGGTCTCGCCGAGGCAGCGTTTGGAGGCGGCGAGGGCCAGGAAGCCGTCGACGGTGTCGGCGACATGGTTGAAGTCGCGCACGGGCTCGAGCGCGCCGATCCTCAGCTCCGCGGCGCCCGACAGGAGCTGGGCGGCGATCGTCGGGATCACCGCGCGGGCGGACTGGCGCGGGCCGAAGGTGTTGAACGGGCGGGCGATCGTCACCGGCAGGCCGAACGACCGGTAGAAGCTCTCGGCCAGCGCGTCGGCTCCGATCTTCGAGGCCGAGTACGGCGACTGCGGCTGGAGCGGATGCTTCTCGTCGATCGGCGTATAAAGAGCGGTGCCGTACACCTCGGAAGTCGAGGTGTGGACGAGGCGTCCGACCCGGCCCCGCCGGCAGGCCTGAAGGACGTTCAAGGTGCCCTGGACGTTGGTCTGCGCGTAGCTCGAGGGGGCCTCGTACGAGTAGGGGATCGCGATCAGCGCGGCGAGGTGGAAGACGACCTCCTGGCCGGCGCAGAAATCCTCGACGAAATGGGGGTCGCGGACGTCTCCCGCGCGGACCTCGATGCGCCGGCGGAGCGCCGCCGGGGCCTCTTCCAGGAAGCCGCGGCTGCCGGCGCCGTTGTAGCGGACCATGGCGCGCACCTTGGCGCCTTGGCGCGCCAGCTCCTCGGTGAGATGGCTGCCGATGAAGCCCCCGGCGCCGGTGACGGCGACGCGCGTTCCCTTCCAATTCATGGGGGACATTCTATCAATTCGTCGGGGCGCCGACCGGGTGTTTGCGCTCCCGGCTCAGGGCCGGACGCCGCAGGAGGGCGAACACCCGCTGCTCGATCACGGTGTCGGAGCGGCCGGCCAGCCAGTTCCTCCAGGTGCGAAGGACGGCGGAGGGATGAAGCAGGTAGCTCAGGCCGTAGAACAAGGAGAGCCCGAGCAGACGATAGAACGCGATCTCCCGGGCCCCCACGTTCTCGCAGTAGTTCGTGGGCTGGCTGATGTCCATGAAGGTCATCAGGCTCTCGAAGTAGCGGCGGTCGACCTTGGGGATCGCCCCGGTCTTGAGGAGATAGTCGTACAGCTCCGAGCCCGGGTAGGGGGAGTAGGTGTAGAGGCCGCAGTCGTCGACGCCCAGGAACGCGAAGCGCACGGCGGACCACACGGTGCGCAGCATGTCCCAGCGGGTCTCCCGGGGAAAGCCGATGATCAGGTTGCACTTAACGAAGATCTTCTCGCGCTTGGCGCAGCGGATCGATTCGTAAAGGCGCGGAAGCTTGACCTTCTTCTTGATGGCCTCGAGCACCGCCTCAGAGCCGCTCTCGGGGGCGTAGGTCATGTTGCGGCAGCCGGAGGCGGCCATCGCGGAGAGGACCTCCGCGTCGATCGCCTCCGAGCGCGTGCCGCTCGGAAGCTGCCAGCTGAACACGAGCCCGCGCCGGGCGATCTCCCGGCAGAAAGCGAGCACCCAGTCCTTCTTGACGACCGCCGTCAGGTCGTAGAAGTCGATGTTGTCGGCGCGATAGTCCTTGAGGTAATGCTCGATCTCATCGAGCACCTCGGCGGGGTCGCGCATGACGTAGCGCGTCGTCCACATCAGGGGGTTCGAGCAGAACGTGCACTGGTAGGGGCAGCCGCGCGTCGCGACGATGGGCATCGAGCGGCCCCGCTCCACGCCGTGGCCTTCTCCCACGCGGAAATACGGCTCCAGATCGAACAGCTGCCAGGCGGGCCAGGGGATGCGCCCGATCTCGCGCATGCGGGCCCGCGCGGGGTTGTGGACGGGCTCTCCGCCGGCGCCCCGGAAGTGCAGGCCCGCGATGTCCTCCTTGCGGCGGCGGCCGTCGAGGAATTCGGCGAATTCGACGATGGTCTCCTCGCCTTCGCCCGAGGCGACGAAGTCGACCTCCGGGCACTCCCGCAGCAGGTAATCGACGCACGCCGTCGCGTGCTCTCCGCCGACGATGATCGCCGTCTTGGGGAAGCGCGCGCGCGCGGCTCGGATGAGGCCCTCGACGTGGGGCCAGTCCTGGGAGAACATCGTCGTGACGCCGATCGCGTCGGGCTGCGGGCCGATCCGTTCGACGATCTCCGCGTCCGAGAGGCCGCGATAGCGGACCTTCGGCCCGTAGGACACCGCGATCCGGTCGATGCCCTCGCCCAGCGCGTCGATGCAGAGCGCCTCGTGGCCGGCCTTGAGGAGGCTGGCGGACAGGTAGGCCAGCGAAAGCGGCATCGTCACGGGCGCGCTGGCGCTGGCGGCGGAGAAGACCGACGGCGGGCGGATGAGGACGACGCGGGCCATGCCCTATTGTACCAAGCTAGCGGTCGTCGAAGTTGACCGTCCGCTCGACGATGAAGAGGGGGCGTCCTTTGACCTCGTTGTGGATGCGGCCGACGTATTCTCCCAGTATGCCGATGGAGAAAAGCTGGACCCCGCCGAGGAAGAACATCCCCACCGTGAGCGTCGCCCAGCCGGGCAGGCTGGTCGCGCCGGGGACGAAGAGCCGCCAAAGGACGATGTAGGCGCCCCACGCGAACGAGACGGCCGAGACGAGGAACCCGAATTGCATCGACCACTGCAGGGGAGCCTCGCTGAACGTGAAGATCCCATCGAAGGCCAGCTTCAGCAGCTTCGAGAAGCCGTACTTGCTCTCGCCGGCGGCGCGGGCCGAGCGCGGGTATTCGTGGCCGGTCTGCCGGTAGCCGACCCAGCTGCGCAGGCCGCGGACGAAGCGGTGGCGCTCCGGCATCGCGTTGATGCGGTCGACGACCCGTCGGCTCATCACGCAGAAGTCCCCGCTGTCGAGGGGTATCGGGATCGTCGACAGCGCGCGCATCAGGCGGTAGAAGAGAGCGTACGCGGCGCGCTTGAGGATCCCCTCCTTGCGCTGGCGGCGGACCGCATAGACGACGTCGTAGCCCTCCTTCAGCTTGGCGTGGAATTCCGCGACGACCTCGGGCGGGTCCTGAAGGTCGCCGTCGAGGATGGCGACCGCGCGTCCGCGCGCGTGCTGCATGCCGGCGGTCACGGCGATCTGATGGCCGAAGTTCCGGGAGAGCATGACGCCGCGGCACCACGGCCGCTCGCGGCAGGCCCGGTCGATCAGCTCCGCCGTGCCGTCTCCGCTGCCGTCGTCGACGAGGATGACCTCGGTGTCCGCGCCGAGCTTGGGCAAGGCGGCGTCGAGACGCGCGAGGAGCTGGGGGAGCACCTCGCTCTCGTTGTAGAGCGGGATCACGAGGGTCAGTTCGGGGGCATGTTTCGGGGTCGTCATATCCTGGGCCTTCGCGCGACGGCGAACAGCGAGGAGCCGATCGGGGTTCCTTTCAGGCCCGTCAGAGCCTGCTCGAGGGCGCTCGCGGCGTAAAGGAGGCCGTTGAGGGGGCGTGGCGGGGGCAGGACGGCGTAGTCGCCCGCGCGGCTCTCGCCGCGCCTCCCGCCGAGGAGCTTGCGCGCGTACATCGGGAGGACCGGCCAGCCGAAGTAAAACGACAGCGTCTCGATCTCGAAGCCCGCCGACTCGAGCACGGCGCGCAGCGCGGCCTTGTCGTAGCGCCGGAAATGGCGGTTGGCGGCGTCATGGACGCTCCAAAGGCTCTGCAGGGCCGGGACAGTGAGGAGCAGGAACCCTCCGGGCTCGAGGAGGTCGTGGGCGCGCCGCGCGGCGCCGCGGTCGTCCTCGATGTGCTCGAGGCTGTCGAGCATCAGCACCAGGTCGTAGCGGCGGTCGTCGGGATAAGAGGAGCCGAAGGGGGCGATGGTCACGCGGGAGGCCCAGGGGCCGGAGGGGTCGACGAGCCCGGCGTCGGCCTCGACGCCTCGGATCTCGCCGTAGCGCGAGAGCTGCTCGAAGAACAGCCCGTCGCCGCAGCCCACGTCGAGGATGCTCTTGAGCGGCCGCCGCGCCGCGAGGGCGTCCAGGAGGCGCAGCACGAACCGGCGGCGCACCTGCCACCACCAGTGGTTATTCCAGAGGTCCCGATAGTTCTCGGCGTAGGCCGCGAGCATGGCTGGATTCTACCTGTTTGACGCCGCCAGCTCTCTGTCGAGGGCCGCCGCCCAGTCCGAGGCCCAATCGGGGGAGGTGCGCGCGTAGGACGCGATGAAGCGTTCCCGCGCCGCTTGAACGGCCGGGGACAGCCACCAGGAGGCCAGCGCGTCGTCGGTCTTCTCGATGAACCGAGCCGCGTCCTCCGGCGAGTGGTGCACGATGCCGACGCGGCGGAGCTCCTCGAAGAGGGGGAGGGCGCTCGAGCGGACCTCCCAGAGGCCGGGGTCCCAATAGTGCGTGCTCGGCCGGTTGAGAGCCAGGCATTCGAGGAAGGTCGTCCCGGGATGGTCGGTGACGATCCAACGGGCCTCGTCGCAGCTGCGGGTGAATGGCATGCGCATGTCGTCGAAGCGGATCGCCGGGAACCGCCCGGCGAGGCCCTCCTTCTGCCGCCAGCCGTATTCCTGGGGCGAGTGCCTGACCCTGAGGCGGGGGAAGCTCCCGGACGAGAAGGTCTGGATGAACCGGCAGCGCCAGTCGAAGTAGGCGCGCCACTGATCGCCGAGAGGATAAGGGAACAGATGGTGGGCGTTCATCAGGCCCTCGGCGCAGACGACGAGGATGTCGCGTGTCCGCTCCGACCACGGGAAAGGCCGGGCGCGAGCGCCGGCCGAGAATTTGGGCACGGGAAGGTCCCCGAGCCTCGGGTCGCCCTCGCGCTCGGCCCAGCCCCAGGTGAAGTAGCGGTCCGAGATCCGGCGCTCGTGTTCCTCGGCGAGGCTGTACTCGGCGGTGCCGTATTGGCCGCCGTGCTGGAACCCGAGGATGCGAGTGCCTTTCTCGGCCCAACCGGCGACCGCGAACTTGATGGGGTCCTCGTAATAGACGCTCGAGCCGAAGAACGCGAGCTTGGGCGCGCGCGGGTAGGCGCGCTCCGTCCGGGCGCGCGCCCGCGCGTAGCCCTCGAGGAAGAGGGACGGGAAGGAATACGGCAGGGACGAGACGAACAGGCGCTCGAACTCGTCGTCGGCCGCGATCTCCGCGAGGCCGGCTCTCACCGCGTCCCGCTCCGCCGGCGGCGCCGGGAGAGGGTCCGGATGGATCGGAAGCGCGCGGAAGCCCGTGTTCGCCGCGAAGCGCCACAGGAGATAGCCCGACGGGTAAAGCTGGTCGGTGGCGGCGGGGACGAGGCCGGCTCGCACGGCGGCGTCGCACAGGGACCGGAAGGCCCCCTCGACCCGCGCGCGGAGGGAGCGGGAGCGCGCGGCCGGACGGGCCTGCCGGAGAAGCCCGGTCAACGGCGTCTTGGCGGTCCCGGTCTTCACGCCGAGATGCCCCAGGATCTGGGAGTAGAGCTGGAGGTTATAGTAGTCCGACGTGAACAGGCGCAGGAAGTCCTCGCTGTCCGTCGGCGTGATGTAATCGGCGGGCTCGAGCGTGAGGCTCGTCAGATGCGGATGTTCGCGCAGCGCGGCCCGGATCTGCATCCAGCGGTCGTAGTAGTGATGGATCGAATAGGTCAGCCAGGGGCCGATGAGGACGTCCCAATGGCGGTCGCCGTGCTCGACGCCGTGAAGGTCGTTGAGCTTCCGGGCGAGCCGGGGCAGAAGGATCTCGTATTTCCCGGCGCAGGCCTTCGCCGACTCCCGGAGAAGACGGCGGTCGTCCCAGAGGTTCGGCATCGTCTTCCACGGGTGGCCGGAGATCTTCGAGAAGGGCTCCCCGTTGAGGCACCACGGGCCGAGCAGCACGAACGGCTCCTTCCGGCTCCAGAACTCGGGGACCGCCGTCGTGACGAGGAACATCGCGCTCAGGCGAACTCGATGAGCCCCTTCTTCTCGAAGCGCCGCACGTAGTCGAGCACGAGATGGTAGGGGAGCTCGTGCTTGACGGCGACGTCGAGCACGGTGTGCTTGCCGTCGAAGTAGCGCGGGATGTAGTCCATGAGCCGGTTCCAGCGCAGCTGGTCGGCCGGGATCGTCGGCCGGATCGAGGGGTCGGCCTGGCTGATGTACAGGTCGTATTTGGGGTTGCTCAGCGCGATGAGGCCCGTGAACTTCCGCTTCATGACGCGGTTCGTCTCGAAGACGTCGATGATGCCGAGCACGGCGTTCGCGGAGTCCTCGAGCTTGTCGTCGCGGATGATCTCGTGGGTGTCGCGGCTGGAGTGGTATTCCGGGTAAGGGAAGCGGGAGAGCGAGATCGTCGGGATCTCGTAGCCGGGAGCCTCCCAGACCGTCTCGTCGTTGCCGACGATGGTGCGGAACTTATCCGAGAAATAGTCCGGGAAGTTGTGGCGCAGATGATGATGCGCGGCGCGGTCGATCTCGGCTTCGCCCGTGAACGATTCCTGCAGCGCGAGGCGGTTGTCGTTGCCGAGCATCTCCAGGAACATCGCGGCGCGGAAGGTCTTTCGGACTTTGTCGGGAAGGTCGGCGAGGTAGAAGACGGTCCCGAAATGCTCCGGGGCGGCGATGAGCCGGTAGCTGAAGCGGCGGTGCTTCCGCTTGGCCAGGCGCTTCATGACCTCGACGGCCACGACCAGGCCGGCGACGTCGTCGTTGGCCTGCCCGGCGTGGCAGGTGTGCGAATTCAGGACGATGGTGTCGGTGGAATCGCCGGGGAGAAGGTAGTCCGCGACCTTCATCGTTCCCGGCGCGTGCACGGTCGTCAGCTCGACCTCGTAGGCGCCGGGCTTGAGCGTCTTGACGAGGTTATACGGCATGCAGAAGCCCCAGTTCTTCTGGCCTGATTTATAGAACAGGTCGCAGTGATAGACGAGCGCGTCGTGGAATTTCGGGTGGTGGAACAGGTGCTTCTTGAGCTCCTCGAGGGACACCTTGCCTTTGAAGGAGCGGGAGTAGCCGATGACGCCGAGGGGATGGCTCATGCCGTCGTAGATCAGCTTGCCGCCCTTGCGGATCTCGGCTTTGACCGGATGCCAGCTCAGCGGGACGAACCAGCCGTTGTGCTCGCGGCCGCCCTGGTACTCGCGGACCTCGAAAGGGAGCTCCTCCTTGAGGATGTCGACGACCGCGTCGAGCCCGGGCGAGTTCGGGGACATCCGGTGCGGATAGATCTTTTTGAGCAGTTCGTACATTTTCATCCGTTTATCTCCCTCGCACGCACGCGACGCGGATCCCGTCCACGAAGACCCCGTCCACGAGCCACTTGGCGGCCTCGAGGCCTTCTTCCTTCCAGCCGGCTTTCAAGAACGCCTTGGCGGAGCCCATGTTCGGGGCGTAGGCGCCCGCCTCGAGCCGGTGCAGATCGAGCGTCTCGAAGGCGTAGCGCGTGGCGAGCGCGATGGCCTCGGTCGCGTAGCCTTTGCCCCAGCAGTCCTTTTCGCCGATGACGATGCCGATGTCGGCGAAGCGGTGGGCGCGGTTGACCGGACCGATCTTGATGTTCCCGATGTGCCGGCCTCCGTCGTTCAGCACGATCGCCATGAAGGCGTAGTCGTCGCTTCCCGCCATCTCCGTGACGTAGGCGCGCACGCCTTCGAGCGTCTGCGGCGAGAACCGGACCTCGAGGAAGCGGTTGATCTCCGGGTCGTTGAGCCAGGAGACGTAGCGCTCGGTCGCGTCCGAGGGACGCACGGAGCGGAGGTGGAGGCGGGAGCCATCGATGCGGTGCTTGTCGCTCATTTTCGGCGTTGGACTCCGCGCGCCCCGTATTCGGCGCTGTATTCCATCGCGTCTTCGAGAGCGGACGCGGGGGTGGCGAGCCGGTCGCCGAGGCGCAGCCCGGCGAGCGCGTCGCGGCCTTGCTCGTCGAGCGCCCGTTCGACGCGGAGCGCGCCTCCCCGGGCCGCGAGGAACACCCCGCCGCCGTGGAGGCGATAGATCAAGCCGGCGTGGAAAGGATGGAAGCGCTCGCGCGTCCGCGCCAGCGACGCGGACTTCAGGTGCAGGCGGCGGCGGCCCAGGAAGGTCGAGGCGCCGGCGTAGGGTTCGTCGAAAGCGCGGATGAAGCGCTCGATCTCCTCCGCGGTCCAGGACCAGTCGATGAAGCCCTGGGTCTTCGTGTGCAGGAACGGGAAGTGGGACGAGACGGATTCGTCGAGCCGGCGGAGCTTGAAGTTTCGTCCGGCCCGGACCTCTTTCAGGAACTGATCGAGGAACGCTCTTTCCTGGGGGACCGCGCTCGCGAAGTAGTCGAGGGGGATGCGGCAGGCGCGAGGGAACGCGTAGTCCCGCGTCTTGACGATCGGCCCGAGGTGGAAGGTGTCCTTTCCGCCTTCGATCACCTGGAGGTTGCAGGCGCCGCGGCGGTTGTCCGCGAGGATCTGCCAGGTGTAGTGGGCGCCGCCGCGGTATTCGGGAAGGCGTATGCCCATGAAGTCGAGCAGGCGGCCGTCGAAGCGCCGGGCGAAGGGCTTCTCGAAGAGCCAGGCCGCGCCCATCGCGATGCCGAGGGTGCCCGGGGTGAGGTGGCGGGCGACGCGCGGGTCGGCGTTGATGTCGTCCGAAGAATAGCACGGCACGCCGAGCTTCTGGAGATGGCCGGAGAGGGTGGTCCCGTCGTCGGCCACGGATTCCTCGAGGTGGCGCGGGCTGCTGAAGACGACCGTCTTCATGCGGGCCTTCTTCAGATGGGCGGCGAAGTCGGCCAGCAGGCGGGCGCCGCCGAACAGCATGATGTTGTCGATGTTCTTGAATTTCAAGTGGTCCTCACCAACGCACGTCGATCCCGGCCTGCTTCATGAAGGTCTTGGATTTGATGACGCTCTGGTCCGTGAAGTGGAAAATGCTCGCCGCGGCGACGGCGGACGCCTTTCCGTCGATGAAGCCGTCCACGAAGTGCTGGAGGCTCCCGACCCCGCCGTTGGCGATGACCGGGACGTCGACGGCCTCGGCGACGCGGCGGGTCAGCTCCAGGTCGTAGCCTTCGCGGGTCCCCTCGCGGTCGACCGAGGTGATCAGGATCTCGCCCGCCCCGAGGGCCGCCGCCTTGCGCGCCCATTCGACGGGGTCGAGCCCCGCCGGGCGGCGTCCCGCGTGAGTGTGGACCTCCGGGCGGCCTCCGGCGCCGGCCCTCGCGTCGATCGACACGACGACGCATTGCGCCCCGAACTGCTTGGCGGCTTGCGTGATCAGTCCCGGGGTCTCGACCGCGGCGGTGTTGATCGAGACCTTGTCGGCGCCCGCGAGCAGAAGGCGGCGGAAATCGGCGAGGGAGCGGACCCCTCCGCCGGCCGTCAGCGGCATGAAGCATTCGTCGGCGACCTTGGAGACCACGTCGATGATCGTGCCGCGCCCCTCGGTGCTCGCCTCGATGTCGAGGAAGATCAGCTCGTCGGCGCCCTGCGCGTCGTAGATCTTGGCGGTGGTGACGGGCGCGCCGACGTCGCGGAAGTCGCCGAAGCGGACGCCCTTGACCATGCGGCCGCCGCGAAGCAGCAACGTCGGTATGAGGCGGCGCTTAAGCAGAGACGCCTCCCGCCGGCCGGGGCGCGGGCTTCCAATGGGCGAAATTGCGGAGCATCAGAAGGCCGATGTGCTGGCTCTTCTCCGGATGGAACTGGGTCGCGAAGATGTTGTCCTGGCGCACCGCGGCGACGACGGCGCCGCCGTAATCGGTCGTGGCGGCGACGCTCCCGGGGGCGGCGTCGATCAGATGGTAGGAATGGGCGAAATAGAAGGCCGTTTTGGCCGGCAGGCCCGCGAAGAATTCTCGCGCGCCGGCCGACGGCGCCACGTCGTTCCAGCCCATGTGAGGGATCTTCAGCCCGCGGTCCGGGGGGGTCATGGCCACGACGCGCCCCCGTATCCAGCCCAGCCCGGCGTGCGCCCCGTCCTCGCTGCCCTCGTCGGCGAGCATCTGCATCCCGAGGCAGACGCCGAGGAAGGGCTTGCGCCGGACGAGGACCTGCTCGGCGAGGGCTTCGACGAGGCCGGACTGGCGCAGATTCCTCATGCCCTCCGCGAACGAACCCACCCCGGGCAGGACGATCCGCTCGGCTTCCTCGAGGTCCGCGGCGGTCGACGCGATGCGGACCTCGCCGCCGATGGCCTCGAAGGCCTTCGTCACGGAATGCAGGTTGCCGGAGCCGTAGTCGACGACCGCGATCATCAGTCCTTCTTGAGCGGCTGGGTCCGGTCCCAGAGGCGCTGATCGGGCAGCTCGGGACCGCGCGGGATCGCCGCGACGTCGGGCTGATGCGGGGCCACGACGTTCTTCATCGCCAGGCGCAGGAACTCGGGCTCGTCGATGCCGATGTAATCGAGGAACACGTCGAGGCTCGCGGGCCGCTTGCCGTCGAACTCCTTGACGAGCCTCGCGGCCTCCTCGCGGGTCATCCGCTTGTTGCGGATGTCGATGCTCGCGAGGTGGGTCGTGCGTCCGTAGCCCCGTTTGAGGAACTTCAGGTAGTCCCGCACGCCCTGCATCATGCATTCGATCTTCTCGTAGCTGTATTCGCCGGGGATGCCTTCGACCTGGTCGCCGTTCCAGCCGAGCTCCGACTTGATGATCTCGACCTGCTTCTTGACGTCCCAGGGCTGGTAGCTGCCGAGGCAGACGGAGCGGACGCCGAGCTTCATCATGTCCTTGAGCGGGGGGTAGGCGAAAGGCTCGAGATCGCGCATCGTGACCGTGCCGTCGAGAAAGCCCGCCATGTCCTCCGCCGTGATGCCGAGGTTCACGAACCGGTTGAAGCGGCGCTCGTCGACCTCCTCGGAGTCCTCGTAGGTGTAGTAGCTGGTGTATTCGGCGCTCGGCTCGCCCCAGATCACGAAGGGGACCTTGAACTTGACCGCGAGCTGCATCGGGTAGGCGAAAATACCGGTGTGGCAATGCCAGCAGAAATCGCCCTTGCGGGTGAGCGTCTCGAGCATCAGTTTGCGCACGACGTGCCAGTTCGGGCGGAATTTGATGTAGTCCGCGCCGAGCTTCTTGAGCACGCGGTCGATGTTGGCCAGCATGTTCGGGCGGAGGAAGCCGTGGTCGAAGCTCACGACCAGGGGCTTGAGCTTGTGCTTCGTGATGAGCTCGTACAGCGTGTAGACGCTGTCCTTGCCGCCGCTGAAGGGGACGATGCAGTCGTAGTCGTATTTGCCGCGGTATTGCTCGACGAGCTCGCGGAACTCGGCCCCCTTGGCCGTCCAATCCACGAGGGTCTGCTTGTGTTCGACCTGACGGCAGACGTTGCACACCCCGCACGCGTCGAAGACGATCGACTCGTGGGTCTCGGGCATCACGCAGCTGCTGCAGGTCTTCAGGCTGACTTCTTTCGACATGAAATTCTCCGTCAGGCTTTGCGGAACACGGCTTCGACGCACGGCCCTTCCAGCCGCTTCTCGACGTCTCCCGCCTTGGCCGCGGCGGCGAGGATCTCCAGCGATTCCCGGCAGGCGCGGATCGCGGCGGCGATCGTCTCGTCGTCGTGGGCGAAGCAGATGTTGAAGCCGGTCAGGAACAGGAATCCGCGCTTGATCATCTCCTGCGAGAACAGGCTGCGCATGGGCAGGGAATCCGCGTTGTTGGCGTCGCGGAATCGCACCACGGTGTGCGGCGGCAGGCCGATGCAGTCCACCTGGCCGATGCCGAGACGCTTGGACTCGGCGTTGAACGAGTCCTGGAGCTTCTTGCCTTGGCGCCAAAGGTGCGGGATGACCTTGTGCGTCTTGAGCTTGGTGATCGTCGCCTTCGCCGCGGCCAGCGAGAGGGCCTCTCCGCCGAAGGTGAAGGAGAAGAAGATGTCGGTCTCGCACACCGTCATGAGGTCGCGTCGGCCCGCCACGGCGGAGACCGGATAGCCGTTGGCCATGGCCTTGGCGAAGCAGGCCAGGTCCGGCGTCACGCCGTAATGCTCCTGCGCCCCGCCGAGGGCGAGGCGGAAGCCGGTGACGACCTCGTCGAAGATCAGGATGGCGCCGTTCTTGCGGGCGAGCTCGGCGACGGCCTTCAGGAAGCCGGGCTTGGGCTCGACGACGCCGATCGGCTCGAGGATCACGCAGGCGATCTTGCCGGGGTTGGCCGCGAAAAGCCGCTCGAGCGACGCGGGGTCGTTGTAGTCGAAGGTCTTGGTCAGGGCGCGCACGGCTTCGGGAACGCCCGCGTTGCGGGTCGTCGTCCCGACGTACCAGTCCTGCCAGCCGTGGTAGCCGCAGCAAGCGACGAGGTCCCGGCCCGTGAACGCCCGCGCGATGCGGACCGCGGCGGCGGTCACGTCGGAGCCGTTCTTGCCGAAGCGGACCATCTCGGCGCACGGCACGGTCGCGGCGACGAGCTCGGCGACCTCGACCTCGAGGCGGTGCGGCAGCGAGAACAGCGTGCCCTTATCGAGCTGAGCGCGCACGGCGGCCTCGACATCCGGATCCCGGTGGCCCAGGATGATCGGGCCGAGGGCCAGCGGAAAATCGACGAATTCGTTGCCGTCGACGTCCCAGAAGCGGCAGCCCTCGGCCCGCTCGGCGAACACGGGGGTGACGCCTTTCACGAATTGATTGGGGGCCTTGCTGAAGGTCTGGCTGCAGCCGGGAATGAGGCGGGCGGCCTTCGCCATGAGGTCCTGGGAGGCGGAAAAGCTGGGTTTTTTGGCGGTTTCCATGGTTTTGATCGGGGGGGCGACGGCATGGTCCTGGCTGAGGGACTTGGCGTAGCCCTCGTTGCAATCGATGCCGGCGTTGAGGTCGGCCAGGCCCGGCGTCGCCTTGATGAATTCTAGCAATTCCTGATAACCGAACAGGCGGCCGTCCGGGGCCAAGCCGCGGCAAACGGCCCGGGCGAGCTCGAGGTCCCGGGGGTTGTCGACGCACCAGCGCAGCCCGGACAGGTCCGTCTCCCGCGTGAGCTCGGCCGCGGGGAAGCGCGCCGGGTCCTTCCAGATGAAGGGGGTCACGTGCTCGCGCTCGGAGGCGAGCCGGGCTTCCTTCCAGGCGGCTTCGAGGGCGGCGAGGGAGATCACCTCGACGTCGAGGCCGTCGGGAAAGCTGCGCTTGATCGCGTTCGAGGCGTAGGCGCAGCCGGAGGACTTGTACAGAGCGACGCACTCGTCGATGACGCCGGGGTCCAGGAACGGGCAGTCGGCGGTCAGGCGCACCACCGCGTCCGCGCCGGCGGCGCGGGCGGCCTGATAGTAGCGGTCGAGAACATCGGTGGGGTGGCCGAAAACCGTTTCGACGCCGAGCTCCCGGGCGACGGCCTCGAGGGCCCGGTCCTCCGGGGCCGTCGTGGTGGCCAGGATCACCTGATCGAGGGTTTTCGCCGCCCGCGCCCGGCGCAGGACATGCCACAGCATCGAGCGGTCGTCGAGGCGCTCGAGCACCTTCCCCGGCAGGCGGGTCGAGCCCATGCGGGCCTGGACGATCGCGACGATCCTCATCGGACGGGGAGGTTCCGTCCCGCGGCCGCCGAGCGTTTGGCCGCTTCGACGATGCGCAGGGCCGCGGCGCCTTCCTCGGGCCCGGCCGCGTCCGCCGCGCCGGCGCCGCGCGCGAGGGCGAGGAAGGCCTTCATCTCGGCGAGATACATCGCGTTGGGGTCCTTCGTGAAGGCGTGCTCCGTCCATTTCTTCGAGCGGGCCCGGTATTCGCGCACGAGCCCGTCCTGGTAGGACCACTCGACGACGCCGTCGCGGCAGAGGAGCTGGCACGAGCGGTCGTAGGCGCGCCGGATCATGTCCAGATGGACGCTGCCCATGGCCCCGCCTCGGAAGCGCAGGGTCATCTCCGCGGTGTCCTCGACGTCGACGTCCAGAGCGCTGAGACGGTCGGCGGCGCAGTAGACCGATTTCGCCGGGCCGGCGAGATGGAGGGCGAGGTCGATCTCGTGCGAGGCGTCGAGCAGGATGCCGCCGCCGAGGGACCTCCGGGCGGTGTAGCTCTTGCGGTAGTCCTGCCAAGGCCGCCAGTCGGGAAGGTACTGGCCGACCTGGGCGCGCAGGTACTGGATCGGCCCCCAGCGCCGCTGGTCCAGGCCGCGCCGGATCCAGGCGATCGCCGGATGGAAGCGGAGCTGGTAGCCGATCATCACGGGCACGCGCCGTTTCGCGGCCGCGCGCCGGATGCGCTCGGCGTCGAGCGCCGTGTGGGCGGCGGGCTTTTCGACGAAGCAGGGCACGCCGCGGGCGATGGCCGCCAGCGCCGCCTCGGCGTGCGCGGAGGGGGGCGTGCAGATCAGCGCCGCGCCGGGGCGGGAGTCGAGGCCGGCCGCGACGGAGGCGACGATCACGCAGCCCGATTCCCGGCGCATGTGCTCGGCGCGCTCGGCGTCGAGGTCGCAGACGAGCACGCGCTTCACTCCGAGACGCTTGAGATTGGCGGCGTGACGGCGGGCGATCGAGCCGCAGCCGACGATGAGGGCCGTCCTGATCGGGGGCTTTCTCATCTCAGCGGCTCTTCAGCAGGTCCCACGACAGCGGGGTGCCGCGCGCGATGTCGGCCTTGGCCCGGCGGCCGATCGCCGCGTCGAACTCCCGGGGCGAAAGACCGTTGCCGGGCCGGATCGCCCGCAGGTTTCCGGGCGTGAGCCGCTCTCCCTTCTTCACGTCTTCGACGACGAACAGGGAACGCCGGAACGCGCGCGAGGGGGCCTCGCTCGGCGCGGGGCCGAGCTTGCCGTCGCCCAGCGCCGCCTCGGCGGAGCGGATGGCCCGGACCATGGCCTTGAACTCGGCGGGCTCCATGGAGAACTTGGCGTCGGGCCCCCCGGCGGAGCGCTTCAGGATGAGGTGCTTCTCGAGGACGCAGGCCCCGAGGGCGGCCGCCGCGATCGCCGTCGTGGCTCCGAGCGTGTGGTCGGAGAGCCCGACGGGGACTCCGTGCCGGGCGGCGAGGGCGGGGATCGCGCGCAGGTTCATCTCGGACTCGGGGGCGGGGTAGGCGCTCACGCACTTGAGCAAAGCGAACTTCGCCTTCGCGGCCCTGAGCGTCTTGACGGCCTCGTCGACCTCGGCGGTCGTCGCCGTCCCGGTCGACACGATCACCGGCTTGCGCGTCCGGGCGACCTTCCGGATCAGAGGGATGTCGCCGTTCTCGAACGAGGCGATCTTGTAGGCGGGCATGCGCAGCCTCTCGAGGAAGTCGACGGCGCTGGCGTCGAACGGAGAGGAGAAAAGGACGAGGCCGAGGGAGTTCGCGAGCTTCTTGAGCGGGGCGTGCCACTCCCACGGGGTCATCGCTTCCTTGTACAGGCCGTAGAGACCGCGGCCGTTCCAGATCGTGCCCTTGATCTTGAACCACGGCTGGTCGCCGTCGAGCGTCATGGTGTCGGGCGTGTAGGTCTGCAGCTTGATCGCGTCGGCGCCGGCGGCCTTGGCCGCGCGCACGAGGCGCGCCGCCTCGGCGTAGCGGCCGTGGTGGTTGCACGACATCTCCGCGATGACGAACATCGGATGCCCCGCGCCGATCTTGCGGCCGCCGATCACGAGCATGAGGCCTCGTAGACGGCGCAGGCCGCGCCGTCGCGCGTCTCGTCGCCCTTGCGCGTCCAGCCGGCCGAGACGAACGAACGCTCCGACGGCTCGTTGGGCGAGATCACGGCGCCCGTCAGGCGCTTGACGCCGAGCTCGCGGCAGGCGAGCCGGCGCGACTGCTCGAGCGCCAAGGTGCCGAGCCCCTTGCCGCGGAACGCGCCGCGCACGGAGTAGTGGACCTCGGCCTCGTCGCCGGAGCGGGCGTAGCGCACCTGGCCCGCGACGACGAACCCGGCCTCGATGACCCAGAAGCGGGCGTTCTCGTCCTCGAGCCGCGCGCGGAACCACGCGAGGTGGTCGGCGAGCGGGATCGGCTCGCGGCGGAAGGAGTGAGCGCGCACCGACGGATCGTTGGCGATGCGCCAGACCTCCAGGGCGTCATCCGGCACGGCGCGCCGCAGGCGGACCCAGTCGGAGGAGAGGCGCGGCTCGGACAGCGCCAGCAGGGCCGCGGCGACGCGCGCCGCGCCGCGGCCGTCGACCGCCAGCCGGCCTTGGCGCGCGAGCGCCTCGCGCCCCGTCCGGTCTCCGAGAAGTCCGTCGAGCGCGGCCGCGACGGCTTCCTCGGAAAGATCGGCGGCGCGGCCGAGCAGGCGCACGGCGCCGCCGCGCGACAGGGCGCTCGCGCCGGGCTCCTGGTTGGCGGCGACCGTCGCGATCAGCGAGGGCAGGCCCGCGGCGCAGGACTCGAGCATCGTGACGCCGCCCCCGAGCAGGGCCGCGTCGGAGCTTCCCATCTCCACGGCCATGTTGACGGCTTTCTTGACGACGATCGGGGAGCCTTCCGCGAGCGCCGTGAGCGCCGCGAGGCGCGGGTTGTCCGGGCCGGCGACGACGAGCGCGCGGTATGGGGACTTGAGCCGCTTCAGCGCGCGGATCGCGAGCCCCGTCGCGTCCCCGGGATCCGCGCCGCCGAACGAGACGAGGATCCGGGGCTCCTGGGCCGGCGTCCTGCTCGGGGCCGCCTCGGAGCGATTGCGGCGCAGCAGCGCCCACCCGGGACCGAGCAGGGGCAGCGCCTCGGGCGGCAGCGGATAGGAAAGCGTCTCGGCGCCGGCGTTCTGATTGAGGAAGACGTCGACGGGGTAGTCCGGCAGGCGCGGGACGTCCTCGACCGCGAGCACGCGCGCGCCGGCCTCGCGGGCGCCGCGGTAGTACGCGGCGTCGAAAAGGTACCCGTCGACGGCGACCCAGGGCTTCGGGCCGGCCGCGGCGATCGCGGCCTTCAGCGCGGCGAGGTCGGCGGGGGCAGGATGCGCGGCGGGGAGCCGAGCGATCTCGACGCCTAGCGCTCCGGCGCGCAAGGACATCTCGGCGGAGAGGCCGGCGGTCAGCAGGCGGGCGCGGCCTCCGGCGTCGATCCAGGCTTCGGCGAGGGACAGCAGGCGGGAGACATGCCCGGAGCCGATCCCGGGCCCGGCGTCGGCGCGAAGAAGGAGGAGCGGCGCCTCAGCCGGCATGGGCCGGTGCGTCCTCCAGGATCAGCCCCTTGATCATGGTCCGAAGCTGCTCGACGGTGAGCCAGTCCTTGTTCCCGTCGCTGCTGTAGCGGAAGCCGTCGGGGCAGCGCTGGATGCCCTTCGTCTTCTTGCCGAGGTTCTCGTTCCACTCGTGGGACGCGGGCAGGATCACGTACCGATCCGGGTACTCGAGGGTGTCCCGCGCGTCGTCCTCGGTGACCATGACCTCATGGAGCTTCTCGCCGGGCCGGATGCCGACCTCTTGGGTTTGGCATTCGGGCGCGACGGCCTTGGCCAGGTCCATGATGTTCATGCTCGGGATCTTCGGGACGAAGATCTCGCCGCCTTCCATCATCTCCAGGGAGCGCATCACGAACGCGACCGCCTGGTCGAGCGTGATCCAGAAGCGCGTCATGCGCTTGTCGGTGATCGGGAGGACCCCCGTCTTCTTGGCCTTCAGGAAGAACGGGATCACCGAGCCGCGGCTGCCGACGACGTTGCCGTAGCGCACGACCGAGAAGCGGGTGCCGGTGGCTCCCGCGTAGTTGTTCGCGGCGACGAAGAGCTTGTCGGAGCACAGCTTCGTCGCGCCGTACAGGTTGACCGGGTTGACGGCCTTGTCGGTCGAGAGCGCGACGACGGTCTTGACCTTCCGGTCGATCGCCGCGTCGATCACGTTCGAGGCCCCGAGGACGTTCGTCTTGATGGCCTCCATCGGGTTGTACTCGGCGGTGGGCACCTGCTTGAGGGCGGCGGCGTGGATGACGACGTCGACGCCGTCGAACGCGCGGTACAGCCGCTCGCGGTCGCGGACGTCGCCGATGAAGTAGCGGATCGCCGGGTAGGCCTTCGCGTCGAAGAGGCGGAGCATCTCGAACTGCTTGAGCTCGTCGCGGCTGTAGACGATCAGCTTCCGGGGCTTCTGATCCTTCAGGACGGAGGCGATGAAGGCCTTGCCGAAGGAGCCGGTTCCGCCGGTGATCAGGACGACTTTATCGTTGAGCATGGGTTGAAACGGGATTGTACCAAATATGCAAAGGGGGGGATTCAGAGCCCCCGGGTCCACCATTCTCCGCGTTCGGCGAAGCCGTCCGGGACCCCGTGGAGGCCGCGGTAGGCGGAGGTTGCCGCGGCCCGGGACTCTTCCGCGGAGGCCCCTTTCGAGAGCGCGTCCAGGTAATCCGCCATCCAGCCCCCGACGCGTCCTGGGGCGCGGCGGTCGTCGAAATGGTTGACGAGGCGGGCCCAGCGCGAAAAATCGCCGATCTTCGGGTTTCCCGGGGCGGCCGCGGCCGCGGCGAGGGTCTCCTCGAGCCGGTCGAACACCACCGTCCCGGCCCCGTCTCGGACCAGGGGGTGCCGCTTCCAGCCGGCGCAGTCCCAATGGATGCAGCGCCCTCCGAAGGCTCCGGCGAGCACCGACGCGCTGTTGACGCCGATGCCCACGGACAGGTCGCAGGCGAGGCCGACGCTGACCGGGGAGACCAGCCGGTCCACGAGGACCGCCCGGCCTTCGGCGCGCAGGCGGGAGATCATTGCGTCGATCCGGCCTCCGTCCGGGAGGGCTGCGTAGGAGGCGTTGCCCTTCGGCTTGAGGACGACCTTCCAGCCGGGGCGGGATTCCACCAAGGTCAGGGCGCCGAGCAGGAAATCGGACAGCATCCGTCCCGAGACGAATATCCGGTCCGAGTAGGAGGTGTCGAACAAGGCGAGCGCGAACGCCTTGGTCCCGAGCGCGTCGCGCACGGCGGCGGTCTCCTTCTCCTCGGGGAGGATCCACGATCCGCAGGGGAGTATCGCCCGGCAGTCGTGGCCTTTGCCCGCGAGGCGCCGGCTTTGATTGACGCCCCAGGCGAAATAGACGTCGAAGGGGGTCAGGTGCTCCGGCTCGGCGAGGAACGGCGCCTCGGCCCAGTGCACTCCGATCATCGTCCCGCCCGTGCGCTCGAGGGCCCGCGCCTGCGCCTCCTGGCGCCAGGAGAAGTCCTGGTACTGATACAGCGCCCGCACGCGGTGGCGGCGGAAGGCGCCCTCCCAGATGGCGGTCCAAAGGGCGAGCTCGAACTCGAACATCCTCAGCCACCACGGCCGCCGCGTCGAGGCCAGGGCCCCGCCCAGCAGGCGCGACAGCGTCCCGAAGCCGGGCGGCGCGATCTCCCACGGCCGCCGGGCGTCGATCCAGCCGAAGCCGAAGGCCTCGATCTTCGCGGCGGCGCCGGCGACGGGCGTGTCCGGCGCGTCGCCGTAGAACACGCGGTCGAAGCGCGCGGGGTCGACCGCGTCCTTCCAGAAGGCGCGGGAGACGTAGCCTCCGACGTCGTCGGGATAGTATTCGACCCAGACGGAATCGCGCCCGTGGAGGCCTCCGCTGGCGGCCGCCGGCTTGAGCAGCGAAGCCTTCAGCGCCCGCGCCCACACCGCGAGCGGCGCGGCGAACGCGCGCACCGTGCCGCGACGCGACCAATCCTGCCGCCGGCGGCGGCCCGGGCGTTCGAGCATAAAAGCGGCGGGCTGGCGCACGACGAGGTATTCATGCTCGCGGTCGCCTTCGCTCCTGGCCTCCTCCTCCGCCATCACGAGGAAGGTCTCCCGGTCGGCGAGCCAGTTCGCCAAGAAGCAAGCCAGCGCGCGCCGCTCACGGGGAGGGCGGTCCGCCAGCGCGGAGTCCGCGAAGCCCCCGAGGGCGGATTGCAGCTCGTCCTCCCGGCGGTAGTACAGCGCCTCGCCCGAGGCGTCTCGCCGCGCGCAGGTGAGCGAGCGCTCTTGGAACCGGCCTCCGGCGAGCGCCGCGACGCGCCGCCCGGCGGGCGTGGCGTCGCGGGGATCGTAGCGCACCTCGCCGGAGCCGAGGACGGCGCGCGCCCAGAGCCGCGCCGCGGTCGGGGCCGTGAGGCGCTCGACCCAGACGACGCGCCGCTTCACCGGACCTGGTGCCGGAGCTTCCACTGGCCGCCTTCCTTCTTCCAGAGATGAGGCGAGCGGAACTGCTCGGCGAGCGCGAGGAAGCTTTCACGCGTCATCTTCCAATCCTTGAAGCGCGCCGACGCGGCCGGGAAGGTCTTCGGGTCGATGGAGAGATACTCGAGCAAGTCCTTGAGGAAGCGTTCCGGGAATTCCCCGTCGAACCTCTTGACCAGCGCGACGCCCTCCTCCCGGTCGATGTCGCCGGACCGGATCTCCTGCGACGCGTCGAAGGTCGCGTGGCCGATCCCGAACTTCACGTGCGTCGTCCACCAGTGGAAGTCGTCCATCTTGTCGTCGAGGCTGTTGTACTTGCTGTAGGTCCCGGGGACGCGCTCGGGCGAGGCCTCGAAGCCGCCGTGCTCGACGGCGTAGTAGTAGCAGCTCTGCGGATGCCATTTCAGGTAGTAGCCGAGATAGTGGACCTCGGCGCCGACCTTCGCGAGCGCGTCCGGATGGACGGGCATGTAAGGCTCGAGATCGTTGCTGACCAGGCCGAAGTCCTCCTTGAGCTCCTTGACCGACGTGCCGCTGAGGAAGATCTTCGACTGGTCGGCCGACGCGAAGTAGGCGTGGTCGCGCTTGGCGGTCGAGTTGTCGAGCAGCGGATTGCCGTATTCGGCCTCGTTCTCCCCGTAAAAGATGAGGGGGATGTCGAGCGCGGCCGCCGCCTTCGGCGCGATCGCCTTTTGGCCGATGATGAACGGCTGGAACGGATGGAACAAGCGCTCGAGCGCGAGCCGCGTCAGCAGGCGGTGCACGCGGCCGTTCGGCGTGACGAGATGGTTGTCGAACCCCGCGTGGATCCACAGCTGGAGGTTGCGCCAGCCCCAGTCGGTGTAGATGTGCGGCGCCCAGGTCAAGGTCAGGGGGTGCATGCCGTACTCGACCTTGAGCTTGTGCGCGGCGTAGAAGCTGTCCTTGCCGCCGGAGCCGGGCACGAGGCAGTCGTAGCGGCCGTCGTCGCGGCGGAAGCGGTCGCACAGCGCGCGCAGCTCGAGGTCGCGCTGTTTCCAGTCGATCTCGCGGTTCTTCTTTTCGGTGAAGCGGCAGGCGTCGCACACGCCCTCGGCATCGAAGCCGATGGTCGATTTCTTCGTGTCCTTCGTGTGCTGGTATTCGACGGCGGAGTTCGGGCGCTGGTTCGAGATCACGCAGATCTTGCAGAAGGCGACCTTCGCCGGAAGCCCGAATTTCGTCGCTAGTGTTTCGTCAGCCAGGTTTTCAGGAGGCATAAGCCGCTTTCTCCGCTTTTCTCGGGATGGAATTGACAGCCTTCGACGGAGCCCGCGCGCAGGACCGAGCAGAACTCGAGCCCCGCGTAGGGCGTGACGGCGAGCCGGTGCTCGGGCTTCGCGGTCTCGACGAAGTACGAATGCACGAAATACATGCGCTCCCCGGCCTTCAAGCCTTCGAGCGCGGAGCCGCGCCAGCCGGCGCCGCCCGTCTCGAGGGCGCTCCACCCGACGTGAGGCACCCGCCACCGGCGCTCGGGCGAATCGGGGAAGCGGCGCACCCGTCCGGGGACCAGGCCGAGCCCCGCGTGCCGTCCGAACTCCTCGCTCTCGTCCATGAGCAGCTGCATGCCGAGGCAGATGCCCAGGAGCGGGCGACCGGTCGCCGCGTAGGCCTTCAGCGGCTCGACGAGGCCCCGCTCGCGCAGGTTCTCCATGCCGTCGCCGAACGCGCCGACGCCGGGAAGGATCAGCCGACCGGCGGACGCTATCTCGGCGGGGTCGGCGGTCACTCGCGCCTCCGCGCCGAGGTGCGCGAGCGCGCGGGAGATGCTGAACAGGTTTCCTCGGCCGTAGTCGACGACCGCGACGGAGAGGCTCACGCGCGCACCTCGACGCCGGGGCCGACCAGCGCCGACTTGATGCCGGCGATCGTCATCTCGCCGTAATGCAGGACGTGCGCGGCCGCGACCGCGTCCGCCCGGCCCGTTTCGATCGCGGCGCGGAAATGCCCGGGCGCGCCGGCGCCGCCGCTGGCGATCACCGGTATGCTCACCAGGTCCGAGACGGCGCGGATCAGCTCGAGATCGTAGCCCTTCTTCGTTCCCTCGCGGTCGACCGAGGTCAGCAGGATTTCTCCGGCGCCGAGAGACTCCGCCCGTCTGGCCCAATCGACGGCGTCGACGCCGGTGCGCTCCCGGCCGTTGTCGGTGAACGCCTCCCACCGGCCGTCGGGCTGCTTCATCGCCTCGATCGAGAGCACCACGCATTGCGCCCCGAAGGCGCGGGCGGCGTCGGTCAGGATCTTCGGGTCGCGGATCGCGGCGGTGTTCACCGCGACCTTGTCGGCGCCGGAGCGCAGCAGCGTCTTGAAATCGTCGACGGAGCGCACGCCGCCGCCGACCGTCAGCGGCACGAAGATCTCGCCCGCCGTCTGCTCGACGATCTCGGTCAGGTTATTCCGGCCGTACAGGCTGGCGACGATGTCGATGTAGATCAGCTCGTCGGCGCCTTGCGCGTAGTACTTCGCCGCGAACGGACCGGGAGGGCCCAGCTTGCGCAGGCCCTCGAGCCGGACGCCTTTGACGAGGTTGGGCCCCTTGATGTCGAACCGCGGGATGACGCGGATCGTGCGGGCGACGGCGCTCACGCGGCCGCCCAGGCCGCGCGGCGCGCGCGCGCCCGGGAGACGTGCGCGTCGATCTGCAGGAGCGCGGCGGCCGCGCCCTCGCGTCCGCCCCGGGGCGCGGCGCGGTACCAGTCGATGGTCATGTCCACCGCCTCAGCGGGGGAATGCATGGTCCGCCAGCCGAGGCCGCGGCGCGCCTTCGCGGGGTTCAGGCGCAGGACCGGCGCTTCGGGCGGCGCGTGCTTCGCCGGTCGCACGACGACGGTCGCGCCCGCGCCCCAGCGAGACGCCGCCCGGCGGGCGACGTCGAGCGCGGTCAAGTCTCCCGAGCGGGGATCGGGACCGAAGTTCCAGGCGCCCGCCAGCGCCGGGTCGCGCCATTGCCGCGCCGCCAGCCAGAGGTAGCCGGCCAGAGGGTCGAGGACGTGCTGCCACGGACGGATCGAGCGCGCGTTGCGGATGACCGCCGGGCGGCCGGCGGCGAAGGCCCGAGCGCAGTCCGGGAGGAGTCGGTCCTCGGCCCAGTCGGCGCCGCCGATCACGTTGCCGGCGCGCAAAGTCGAGAGCGAGGTGCGCGTCCCGCGCAGGAACGAGTCGCGCACGCTCGCGGCGGCGATCTCGGAGCAGGCCTTGCTCGCGCTGTAGGGGTCGTGCCCGCCGAGCGGATCGGTCTCGACGAAAGCCCGGCCGGATTCGGGCCGGTCGTAGCACTTATCGGTGGTCGCGCAGAGGACGACGCGCGCCCCGGCGGCGGCGGCCGCGCGCGCCACGTGAAGCGTCCCCATCACGTTGGTCTCGAAGGTCCGCTCGGGCTCGCGGTAGGAGCGGCGCACCAGGGACTGCGCGGCGAGATGGAAGACGATCTCGGGACGGGCGGCGGCGACCGCGCGGCGCAGCCGCGCGGCGTCGGTGATGTCGACGAAGCGCGAATCCACCATCCCGGCGAGGCCGAGGCTGCGGAACGGCGACGTCCCGCGCTCCGGCGGCAGGGAGATCCCGGTGACGCGCGCGCCGAGGGCCCGGAGCCAGAGCGTCAGCCAGGATCCCTTGAAGCCGGTATGGCCGGTCACGAGCACGCGACGCCCGGCGTAGAAGCTCCTCATGTCAGAGGACGGCCGGCGCGGGGATCGGCACGATGTGCTTGCCGCCCCATTCCCGGATGAACGAGGTTTGAGAGACGATCTCATCTTTCAGGTTCCACGGGAGGATGAGCACGAAATCGGGCCGGGTCTCCTTCAGGGCCTCGGGCGCGCGGACCGGGATGCGCGTGCCGGGAAGAAGCGTGCCTTGCTTGTGGGGGCTGCGGTCGACGGTGTAGTCGAGGAAGTCGGGCCCGATGCCGCAGTAGTTCAACAGCGTGTTTCCCTTGGCGGGCGCGCCGTAACCGGCGAGGCGCTTGCCGTCGCGCTTCAGGCCGATGAGCAAGGTCAGCAGATCTCGCTTCGTGCGGCGCACGCCCTCGGCGAAGGCGTCGTAGGTCTCGAGCTTCTCGTATCCGAGCGCGCGCTCCCGCGCGGCGAGCGCGCTCGCGGCTTGCGTGACCGGGCGGGGGTCGCCCTCGGCGTGGCGCGCGTAGATGCGCAGGGAGCCGCCGTGGGTGGGAAGCTCCTCGACGTCGAACACGGCCAGGCCCGCCTTCGCGAACACGCGCTCGACGGCGACGAACGAGAAATAGGAGAAATGCTCGTGGTAGATCGTGTCGAACTGGTTCTGCTCGATGAGGCGCTGGAGATGCGGGAACTCCATCGTGATCGTGCCGCCCGGCGCCAGGAGGATCTTCATCCCCGCGACGAAGTCGTTGAGCGCGGGGACATGGGCGAGCACGTTATTGCCGAGCAGCAGGTCGGCCCGGCGCCCTTCCGAGACCAGGCGGCGGGCCAGGACGGTCCCGAAGAACTCGCTGATGGTCGGGATTCCTTTTTCCACCGCGGTCTTGGCGACGTTCTTGGCGGGCTCGACGCCGAGGCAGGGGATCCCTCGCTCCTTGAAGTTGCGGAGCAGATAGCCGTCGTTGCTCGCGAGCTCGACGACAAGGCTCTTCGGTCCCAGGCGCAGGCGCTCCGTGATCGCTTCCGAGTAGCGCTTGGCGTGGGCCAGCCAGCTGTCGGAGAAAGAGGAGAAATACGCGTAGTCCTCGAAGATCGCCTGCGGGCTGCGGTATTCGCCGATCTGGACCAGGAAGCAGCCGCCGCAGACGAAGGCGTGCAGGGGGAGGAAGGCCTCGCCGAGGTCGGCCGCGTCGGGACGCACGAAGGAGTTGGACGGCGGCGTGAGGCCGAGATCGGCGAACGTGCGCGTCAGGGACGCGCCGCAGAAGCGGCAGGCGTGCGCGGCGCTCAGGATTTGCGGCCGCGGACCAGCCACGGCGCCTTGCCGCTCATCCACAGCTCCTCCAGGTACTTCTTGTCGCGCAATGTGTCCATCGGGTGCCAAAACCCGTCGTGGGAATACGCGCCGAGCTGCCCGCGGGCGGCGAGGCGCTCCATCGGCACGCGCTCCCAGAAGGTATCGTCGCCGTCGATGAGGTCGATGACCGAAGGTTCCAAGACGAAATAGCCCCCGTTGATCCGGCCTCCGTCGCCGCCGGGCTTCTCCTGGAAGCGCGCGACGCGGTCGCCCTTGAGCTCGAGGGAGCCGAAACGTCCCGGCGGGCGCACCGCCGTGACGGTCGCGTCGCGGCCGGCCTTACGATGAAACGAGGTCAGGGCGCGTAGATCGACATCGGAAACCCCGTCGCCGTACGTCATGTGAAAGGTGCCGCGACCGACGTAATCCTTGACCCGCTTGAGGCGTCCCCCGGTCATGCTCTCCTCTCCGGTGTCGACGAGGGTGACCTTCCAAGGCTCCGCGTTGCGGCGGTGGATCAAGGTGGTCCCGCGGCGCAGGTCGATGGTGACGTCGGAAGAGTGGAGCAGGTAGTTCGCGAAATACTCTTTGATCGTATAGCCTTTATAGCCGAGGCAGATGATGAAATCCCTCAGGCCGAAGGCGGAATAGCGATGCATGATGTGCCAGAGAATCGGCCGATCTCCGATCTCGATCATCGGCTTCGGGCGCCGATCCGTCTCCTCGGCGAAACGCGTGCCTTTTCCGCCCGCCAAGATGACGACTTTCATGAGGTTAATCCTAGCATTTCACCCGGGGATCAGCGAGGCGGCGGGCGGCGAGCCAGGGCGGATACTCGTTGGAAGGAAGGCTCGTCGAAGGACGCCACGGTCCGGTCATAGCCGGAGGCCGCCGCGGGGAGGGGGGAGGCGCGCCGCCTGAGGACCTCTTCGAGTTCGGCGCGGGCCTCGCGGATTCGGCCTAGGCGGACCAAGGCCTCGGCGCGCAAGAGGCGCGCGCTAAAAAAGCCCGGCTCGAGTTCGATGGCGCGCGCGGCCAGCGGCTCGGCTCTCGCCCATTGCCCGGCTACGCCCGCGAGCTGGGCGCGGCGCCAGGGATAGATCGCGTTGAAGGGCTCGAGGCGCTGGGCGGCGGCCCAGTGCGCTTCGGCCTCCGCGGCGCGGCCCGCGGCCATCGCGGCGTAGGCCAGGTCCTCGCGCGGGCCGGGCTCCGCCGGGAAGATCGCCGCGGCGCGCGAGGGAGAGGTCGCGGCGAGGGTCCCGGGTATCCACGCGGTAAGCACGAGGGCCGCGCCGGCGAGGATGGCCGCGGGAGGCCAGGGCCGGGGCTTCATCTCGGCCGGGGGCGCAGAGATCGCCAGGGCGCACAGCCACAGCGCGGCCAGCGCGGGGATCTGCAGCATGTTGTCGACCGCGATCTGGGCCGTCATCGCGGCGGCGGCGACGGCGGCGGCTTCGCGGATGGGGTCGGCGTCGGCGCGGCGCAGGAGCGCGCGCAGGGCGGCGCCCGCGCCGAGCAGCCACAGCGCGAGGCCCGCCCAGCCGGTCTCAGCCGCGGTCTGCAGCGGCTCGCTGTGGGCGTAGTCCGTGCTCAACGACCAACGGGCGGCGCCGTCTTCGAACACGACGGGAACATGGCGGAAGCCGACGGCGAAGCTGCCGGGGCCCGTGCCGAGCCAGGGGCGGTCCGACGCGACGGCGGCGGCCGCGCGCCAAAGGCGGGGGCGGGCCTCGGCGTGAAGGCGGTATTTTTTGAAGAGGAGATCCTCGACCGGATCGGGCAGGAGTCCTCCGGCGATCGCGCCCGCGAACAGGGCGGCGGCGACGCCGAGCGGGACCGCGGCGCGCGCGCCCCAGCGACGGACGGCCCAGACGGCAGCAGCGGAGCTTAGGCCCAAAAGCGCCCCGCGCGAGCGGGCGAGGAAAAGGCAGGCGACCGCCAACGCGCACAGCGCCACGGCGGCCTTCGCGTCGTCGACCTTCGCTCCGCGCGGATGAAGGACCCAGGCCGCGGCCGCGGCGGCCGCCGCGGACAGGGCGAAGGCCGTGTAGTTGTAGTAGGGAGGGAGCAGCCCGGTCATCTCGTTGCGCCAGTCATGGCGGCCGCCGGTGACGAGCGCGGCGGCGGCCAGCGCGGCGGCGACGACGAGGAAGGACTTGAGCCAGTCCTCGCGCTCGCGCGCGTTCCAGGAGGCGGCGAGGGAGGCGCAGGCGAGGACCGCGGACCAGCGCGCGAGCACGGGAAGGCCCGCGAGGGGCTGGGCGGAGACGGCGGTCGAGAGCGCGGCCCAGCCGAGCCAGGGAAGCCAAGCGGCCGCGGGGCCGAGAGCGGGGCGCTGAAGCCAGACGGCGGCCCAGGCGGCGGCGCCGGCCAAGGCGAACAGGCGCGGGTCGCGCAGGCCGCCGAGCGCCAGGCTGAAGACGATGAGCCGGGGAACCAGCATTCAGCGCCGGTCGGGCTTGGGGGCGGGGGCGAGCTTGGGCTGGGGCTCGGGGCGCGGCGAGTCGCGCACGCCCTGCTTCTTGAGCCAGTACTCCATCTTCGGCACCTGCCAGCTGTAGTCGACGGGGCCGCCGCCGACCTGCTTGAGGGGCATGATCTTGTCGCCGAGCCAGGACAGTTCGGGGGCCTCGGGCTTCAGGGCGTCGAGTACGCGCGGGCGCAGGACCGCGGCGCCCCAGTCGGGGAACCACGGCGTGCCGGCCTCTGGGAGGCATTCGGCGTAGGGCGTCAGGCGGCCGTCGGCCGATTCGCGGAAGGCGCGGCGCGGGTTCCAGCGGTCGTAGGGGGAGACCGTCGACGCGGAGTCGAGAGACGGATCGTCGAGGAGAGCCTGTACACCGGCGTCGATCAGCGCGGTGTTGACCGCTCCCGTGTTCGCGAACAGGAGTACCAGGAGCTCGAGCTCGCCCTTCTCCTCCTTCATGTCGTCGACGATCTGACGGTAGCCGGTCAGCACGCGGGCGGTCTCGGTCGGGTGGGGGCCGTCCTCGCCAGATGGGGGCGGATCGATGATGATCGCGCCGAGCTGCACGGCGATGCGGCGCACCGGATCCGACGAGGTCTGCGCGTACATCCGGCGGGCGTGCTCGGAGCCTTTCGCGGCGAGCAGGGGATAGGCGGCGAGCGGCCGGCCGAGGACCTCCGCCTCGTTGCCGGGGAAGTCTATGCTGTCGTTGGGGTCGATGAGCAGCGCGCAGATCATGACGCGGAGACCTCCAGCGACTCGACGGCGTCGAGCGCGGCGGCGGCGGTGGCGTCCCAGGAGTGGCGCTCGACGGTGCGCACGCCTTCGGCGATCAGGCGCAGGGACAGACCGGGCGTCGTGTTCAAGGTGATGATGTGCTCGGCCAGGCCCGCGGCGTCGCCCGGGGCGAAGAGCAGGCCGTTCTCGCCGTCGCGGATGAACTCGGGCAGCGCGCCGGCGCGCACGCCCAGGACGGGGCAGCCTTCCGACAGGGCGTGCAGCGCCATCGACGGGAAGCCCTGGCGCCCGGTGGGTTCGACGAATGCTTTCGCGGAGCGAAAATACTCCATTTTCTTCGGGTGGGGCAGCTCGCCGAGGAAGGTCACGCGCTCGCCGAGCATCAGCGCCTGCGCCTTGTCCTTGAGCGCCGGCAGGGCCGGGCCGTCGCCGATCACGGTGACGTGGACGTCCATGCGCAGGCGGGCCACGCCGGAGAGCACCGTCTCGAAGCCCGAAAGGGAAGCCTCGTCGATGACCCCGGCGGTGACGACGGTGAACCCGCGCGCGCGCGAGGAGCGCACCGTCACGAGCGCTATCTGCTGGGCGAAGATCTGGTCATAGGCGTAAGGGATGACGCGCAGGCGGTCCTCGGGTATGCCCCACGCGGCGACGAGGCCGGCCATGTGGCGGCTGGGCAGCAGCAGGAGGCTTGCGGCCGTCGCCAGGCGCTGGACCTCGGCGAGGGACTCCGCCGACGCGCCGGCGTAGGACTCGATGAGGCGCAGGACGGTCGGCTTGCCCGCGGCCTTCGCCGCCATCAGCGCCGCGGGCTGGAGGCTGTTGATGATGACGGCGTCGCTGTCGGCCGCGAAGCCCTGGGCTCTCAGTATGTCGGTGACCGCCGACCTCGGCCCGACGGGAACCATCTGCATCGTCGCGGAGTGGCCGCGGGCCGGCGCGCGCTTGACGATCTCCCGGCAGAAGGCGTCCTCGCCGTTGGGGGAGGTCGGGTCGGGCACCAGGAGGAGCCGCACGTCAGCGCCTCGCCGCCGCGGCCGGGGTGGCGCGCAGGATGGTCGGCGGCAGCTGGCCCATCGAGTGCTCGAAGCGCTGGGCCGGGCGTCCCGCGTTGAAGGGGATGCCGAGCGTCTTGCGCACGTCGCGCTCGACCTGGTCGCGCAAGGTCACGAGCTTGGCCGCGCTCAGGTGATCGGTGTACACGTACGCTTTGTAGCCGCCGTCGGGGTCGCCCTTGTAGTAGTCGGAGACCATGGTGTAGTCCACCTCGTAGCCGTACAGGCGGTCGCCGGTCTCGGGATAGGTGTACACCCAGACGTTCTTTAAGGTCGGATGTTGGACCGCGCGGTCGTAGTACGGCGTGCCCGGGTAGGTCGTGATGATGGTGACGTCGAAATCGTCGGGCTTGGCCTCGAGCAGCCAGTCGCGCGTCTCGAGGATGGTCTGCTCGGACTCCCCGGGGTGGCCGATCGACATCAGCGCCTTCACCTTGAGGCCGTGGCGCTTGGCGATCGCCACGCAGCGCGTGTTCTCGTCGCGGGTCGCGCGCTTGTTGATGTTCTGCAGTATGCGCGGCGAGCCCGACTCGAAGCCGGTCAGGATCCAGCGGAAGCCCGCGCGGTACATCGCTTCGGCCTGCTCATCGGTGAAGAGCTGCGACTTGATGAACCCGCGCAGGCGCCACTCCACTCCGCGCCGCTCCTGCTCCGCGGCGATCGCGTTCATCAGCTCGACCATCTTCGGATTGACGTTGAGCTCGTCGTCGTAGAGCATGAAGCCCTTCGTCCCGTAGGTGTCGGCGAGGTGGGCGATCTCCTTGACCACGTTCTCGGTGCTGCGGGTGCGCACGCGGCGCAGCATCGGCGACTCGCGGCCGCCGCAGAAGCCGCAGGCGAACGGGCAGCCGAGCTGGGCGATGAGGCTCATCGCGGGCACGTTGTCGATCGAGTAGTGGTAGCTATGGGCGTCCACAAGGTGCCGGGCGGGAAAAGGCAGCTCGTTGAGCATCTGGTTGGTGAGGAAAAGCGGGGACTTGGGATCGTCGCCGTCGACGATCTTCGGCGCATCGGGCTTGATCGCCAGGAAGACGGCCTCCTCGCCGTCGCCCGGGACCAGCACGTCGTAGGTCGCGAGCATCTTCTCCATCGCCTTGGCGGCGCGCCCCGGGGCCTTGCGCGCCAGCTCTCCTTTATAGGCCGCGTTGATGAGGGTGATGTGGGGGCCGCCGAGGATGATCTTGGCGTCGGGCTTGGCCGCGCGCAGGGCCTGCGTGACGCGGAAGGCGGCCGGCATCTGCGGCGTCGTCGAGGTCAGGCCGAAGACGGCCGCGGCGCTCGTCTTCACGTGGAGGCGGATGACCTCCTCGTAGTTCTCGATGCCCGACAGGTCGAGCATCTCGACTTCATGGCCTGCCGTCTCCAAAGCCGCGGCCACCCGCAGGATGCCGAGGGTCATGAAGACCCTTTCATCCAGCAGGAAGATCGACGGCGGCGTGATCAGGCAAACGCGCATCTGGGTCATTGTAACAGGGGTGTCCTGGGGCGTCAATGTCGGTCCGGTTACGTCTTTTACGTCAGTCCCCGAAGTGCTTTTTGGCGCATTCCGGGCACACGCCGTGGGAGAACTGGGTCGGGGTCTTGTCGGACACGTAGTCCTCGAGGCTTTGATAGCCGCCGCGCGCGTCGCGGATGCGGCGGCAGTAGGCGCACATGGGAAGGATGCCCTCGAGCGTCTGCACGCGCTCGGTCAGCATGACGATGCGTTCGGCCACGCGCAGGCGGATGCGCAGGGCGTCCACGTCGAGGGGCTTGGTCAGGAAGTCGTCGACGCCTTCCTCCATGGCCTTGACGTAATGCCCCGCCCCGAGCATCTTGCCCGTCAGGAGGATGAAGTAGACGTAGGGAGCGCCTTTGCGCGCGCGCACCCGGCGGCACAGCTCCAGGCCGTCGAAGTCGGGCATGACCCAGTCGCTGACCACGATGCGCGCGTTGGTCCGGCCGAGCCCGTCCCAGGCGGCGTCTCCGCTCGCGGTCTCGATGACCTCGTAGCCGAGCTTGAGCAAGGAGCCCTGCAGGAGGGCGCGGCTGGTGCGGTCGTCTTCCGCGATCAGGACCTTCATGGCTTTGATTTTAGCAAAAGCAGGAACTCATGGTTGCCTTTGGGGCCGATCACCGGCGATTCCAGCAGGCCCGCCTCGACGAGCCCGAGGTCCGCGGCGGCCGCGCGGATCTTGTCCACGGCCGCGAGCCTTACCGCGGGATCGCGCACGACGCCCTGGGGGGCGAGCTTCGGGCCGACCTCGAACTGCGGTTTGACGAGGACGACGAGCTCGAAGGGGACGGCGAGGCAGGGGAGCACGGACGGCAGGACCTGGGCCGAGGAGATGAAGGACACGTCCATCACCGCGAGATCGGGCTTGGGCGAGAACCATTCGGGGCGGAGGAGCTTGGCGTGGGTCCGCTCGCGGCTGACGACGCGCGGGTCCTTCTTGAGACGGCTGTCGAGCTGGGCGGTGCCGACGTCGATGGCATACACCTTTGACGCTCCGGCCTGGAGGAGGCAATCGGTGAAGCCGCCCGTGGAGGCCCCGACGTCGAGACAGACGCGGCCTGCGGCCGCGATGGAGAACTCGTCCAAGGCGGCCTTTAATTTTAGGCCTCCACGCGACACGTATGGGCAAGGATCGGATTTCAACGTGAGCACGGCGTCTTGGCCGATCATTTCGCCGGCTTTGCCGGCGGATTTACCATCGACTAAAACCAAACCGGCCATGACCGCCGCCTGGGCTTTTGTCCGGGTCTCGAATAGGCCCCGTTCGACGAGCGTGACGTCTAACCTCTCACGTTTGGCCATGGTGCTTGCGTATGATAGTATAACCGCCCCGATGACACGCTTTCTCGACTGCCGCGGCACCGCCGCCCGCTATTTCGACTGGGTCGCGCGCGAGGTCGCGACGATGCGCAAGAAGCCGCACCTCGCGACGGTCCTTTTCCGTCCGAAGCAGAATCCGGCCTCCCTGCAATACCGCGACCTTATGCTGCGCGACGCCGCGCGCCTGGGCATCCCCGTCGACGGCCACGAGGCCGAGGACGAGGAGGAGCTGCTCGCGCTCGTGCGGCGGCTCAACGCCGACCGGACAGCCTCGGGCCTGATGCTCCTGTACCCGCTGCAGTGCGCGCTCAAGGATGAGGACGTGATGGACCTGGTCTCGCCGGCCAAGGACATCGAGGGCCTCAACTCCACGAACCTCGGCTACCTGATCAAGTACAAGCGCTTCCTCGACGAGGCGCGCGGCATCAAGTGCGTGGTGCCCGCGACCGCCAAGGCCGTCGTGAAGATCCTCCAGGCCTACCCCGAGATCCCCGTCGAAGGCGCCTTCGTCGTCGTCGTCAACAACTCGATGCGCGTGGGCAAGCCGCTGGGCCTGATGCTCGAGAACCTGGGGGCCACCGTGGTGAAGTGCTACGACAAGACCCCGCGCGCGCTGCTCGAGGAGCAGGTCCGCCGCGCCGACATCCTCGTGACCGCCGTGCCGGACCCCTCTTTCAAGCTCGACGCGTCGTGGGTCAAGAAGGGCGCCGCGGTCGTCGACGTCTCCTATCAAGGGAATGTCGCCGCGAAGGATCTCGACGGCGTCGCCTCCTTCCTCACCGCCCCCGACAACCGCATCGGCGCGATGACGCGCGCGATGACCTTCGTCAACCTGATCTACTGCGCCAAGAACAAACCCGCGCGCTCTCCCCGTGTCCCCGCTCTGGGCTGACCTCGGCCTCGTCTACTGCGCCGCCGTGTGGGGCGCGACGTTCTATATGGTCAAGGACGCCCTCTCGGGCGTCGATGCCGTGGCCATGGTCGCGCATCGGTTTTTGTTGTCAGCGCTGCTTTTAGCTCCGTGGGCGCTCGTCCGCCCCGCAAGAGGCCGTCATTTAAAAGAGTCCCTGATCCTTTCCGTTTTATTGTTTTTGCTTTATACGACGCAGACCGTAGGACTTGGTTTTACGTCTGCGTCGAATTCGGGGTTCATCACCGGTTTATTCGTCATCTTCGTCCCGATATTCTTGTTTTTTCTCTTCCGCAAGTCCCCGACCGCCGTTCAATGGGTGTCGTCGCTTCTCGCTTTGTTGGGGCTGTGGATGCTGACCGGAGGCATCTCTTCCGTTAATTTCGGCGACGTCATCACCATCGTCGCCGCCGCCACCTATGCCGGCCACCTCCTCGCCACCGACCAGTACGTCCGCGCCGACGCCGACGTCGTCGTCCTCGCCTTCCATCAATTCTGGATGACCGGTTCGATGGCGCTCGCGTACTGCCTGGTCTCGGGCCGTTCCTTGGCGGTGACGGGGGACAGCGCCGCCGGCACCATCGCCTTCCTCGCCGTCGTGCCGACTTTGTCGGCCTTCTTCATCCAGATGTGGGCCCAGAAGGTGACCGTGCCGATCAAGGTGAGCCTGATCTTCTCGCTCGAGCCCGTCTTCGCGGCGGTGTTCGCCTGGACGATCGGCGGCGAGGCCTTCGTGCCCGCGCGCGCCGCCGGCGGCGGCCTCATCGTCGCGGCGATGATCGCCGGGGAGCTCTCCAAGCTCGACCTGCTCAAAGGCCGCAAAAAAGAGATCCTGCCGACCTGACGCCTCAGAGACCCAAGGCCCCCAGCCGCTTCTTCAAATCCTTCGGGCCGCGGTAGCGGATCGCGTGCAGCCCGGCCTTGCGCGCCCCCTCGCAGTTCTCCTCGAGGTCGTCGATGAACACGCTCTCCTCCGCAGCGGTGCCCGAGAGCTTGAGCGCGGCCTCGTAGATCTCGCGCTGGGGCTTGCGCAGCTTGAGCTCGTGAGAGAGGATGGCGCCCTTGACCAGGCCGGGAAACGCGTAGCGGGCGCGGATGTGCTCGATGTGCAGGGCGTTGGTGTTCGAGAGCAGATAGGTCGGCATGCGCCCCGAGAGGCTTTTCAGGATCGCGAAGGAGCCCCGGTCGAGCGTGAAATGATCGCACCACAGGGTCTTGAAGCGGGCGAAGTCTCCCGTGTAGCCGAGCTCGGCGACGAACAGGGCGTGGATCTCCTCGCCCGTCATCTCGCCGCGCTCGATGCGGTCGACGATGCGCCCTTTCCAGGCGAGGCGCGCGACGCGGACGGGATGGCGGCCGACGGCCCACGCGATCTTGCGCAGGATGCGCTTGTTGGAGAAGCGCAGGAGGACGTTGCCGATGTCGAAGAAGACCGCCTTGATCGCCATGAGGTCCCGATTATAGCGTTTCGCGCTCAATGCCCGCCTTTCACGAAAGGCATGACGACCTCGATGGCGATGAGGATGATGACGATCCACTCGAGGAACTCGAGGCGGGCGGTCGCCAGCGCGGACTCCATCTTGTCGTAGATGCTCTCGAGCGTCTCGAGCTTGCGCCGGATGCTCTTGTCCCACGAGTTCAGGTGATAGCGGCGGGCGGCTTCCCGGTAGAGGCGCGCGAGGAACTGATCGCCGAGGAGCTTGAGCGCGTTGTTGATGTTCTCGAAGAGGACCGCGCTCTCGACCTGGAGCTGCCCGATCTCGCGCAGCTTGTCGTCGGCCCTCGAGAAGAGGCCGAGCAGGCCTTTCGGGCGCAGCGCCAGGGCGTCGTAGTAGCGCTCGAGCGCGCCGTCGAGCTGATGGTCGAGATGGCGCAGCTCGAGGAGCTGGACCGTGGCGAACTCGAGGACCGCGCGGGTGTCGTCGGCCGCGGGATCGAAGACGAGCGCGGAGACCCAATCCACGAGGGTCAGGTCGTCGGAGCCGTAGGAGACCTGGACCGACAGGGCGTCGCGGACCTCCTGCTCGGAGCGCAGGTCCACGTCGGCGCGCAGGACCTGGGCGACCATGGTCGGGGCCTCCGCGAGCAGGCGGGCGTGCGCGCCGTGGTCGTCGAAGGCGCGGATCTGAAAGACGACGTAATCCTCGTAGAAGGCGGAGATCTGCGGGCGGGTCACGGACGGGCGGATGGCCTTGAGGAGCTCCTCGACGAGGCGGCGGCTGTTCTGGAGCAGGGCTTCGTTGTCGTAGAGGAGCTCGGAGAGACGCGCGAGGGAGGAGAAGGGGCCGGAGAGCGGGATCTGGTAGGTCACGCTGACCGCGCCGAAATCGTAGACCACGGTCTCGACGGCGGGCAAGGTCCGCCACTCTCCGACAGTCTGCGTCGCGCTCATCCGCGTTACGCGCAGCGGATACGGCTGGAACTCGAAGTACTTCGGCGCGCGGCGCTGGTGGGGGATCGGCGCGCGCTCCGTGGCCGCGGCGACGTTTTCTCCGGCGGCGTCGAGGTCCACGGACGGCCCTACGTCGTAGGCGTATTGAATGTAGGCGACGCCGTCCTTGACGGCGGGATCGTAGCGCTTCAATGCTTCCCCGTGAGGAACGGCGTGGCGAGGCCGACGCCGATGAGGATGATGATAATCCACTCCAGGACCTCGAGGCGCGCGGCCGCCAGCGAGTGCTCCATTTTGTTGTAGATGCTCTCGAGGGTCTTGAGCTTGCGCCGGATGCTTTTGTCCCACGAGTTCAGGTGGTAGCGGCGGGCGGCCTCGCGGTAGAGGCGCGCGAGATACTGGTCGCCGAAGAGCTTGAGCGCGTTGTTGATGTTCTCGAACAGGACGGCGCTCTCGACCTGGAGCTGGCCGAGCTCGCGCAGCCGGTCGTCGGCCTTCGTGAACAGGCCGAAGAGGCCTCCAGGGCTGCGCGTCAGGCCGTCGTAGTAGCGCTCGAGGGCGCCGTCGAGCTGATGGTCGAGGCGGCGCAGCTCGAGCAGCTGGACCGTGGCGAACTCGAGGACCGCGCGCGTGTCGTCGGCCGCGGGATCGAAGACGAGCGCGGCGACCCAGTCGACGAGCGTCAGGTCGTCGGAGCCGTAGGAGACCTGGACCGACAACGCGTCCGCCACCTCCTGCTCGGAGCGCAGGTCCACGTCGGCGCGCAGGATCTGCGCGACCAGGGCCGGGGCCTCCGCGAGCAGGCGGGCGTGCGCGCCGTGGTCGTCGAAGGCGCGGATCTGGAAGACGACGTAATCCTCGTAGAAGGCGGAGATCTGCGG
>JAUYSH010000019.1 GCA_030696455.1 Elusimicrobiota bacterium | reverse complement strand
ATCAGCCGGAAGCGAGTTGAGGAAGGCCCGCGCCTGAGTCTCGAAGAGATCGGCGCGCGCCGGATCGGCCAGCCGCAGGCTGTCGAGCTCCAGCTCGTAGGCCGAGGACATGGAGAGGTCCACGCCGACCAATACGCCGTCGCCTAGGCTCCAGAGGTTGAGGAACTGGGCCAGCGGCGGGACCTTGGGCCCGTGGATCGCCTGGCGCAGCGTGGTCAGTCCCATTTCAACTCGGTTCAAGCCTTATCTCCTTTCATGCTCTCGGCGTCGTCAAACGCGCAGACTGCCTTGAAGCGGCTGGCGAGGACGTAGCGCGTCAGGTCCAGCACGTAGCCCTCCGGCTTGTTGCGCTTGAGCGCGCGGATGCCGAAGTACGTCAACAGAAGGACGACCCCGTTTGAGAACAATCCCTCACGGTTGAAGCTGAACGCGAGGAAGAAAACGAGCAGGAGCAGCACTACGTCGGCCAATTCCAGGCCGAAGAAGCGGTCGCCGGCGTTCACGCTGCGATAGACCTTGACGCTTTCCATGATGAATTCGTGGCCCGCCCGGCCCGCGGCTGCTCTCGCCGCGGACCGGCCGGGACCGTGTTCAGGCGGCGGCCGCCTCCTTCTTCGGCTTCGGTTTCGGCGCGCGCACGTCCGACGGCGACTCGATGCGCTCGAGGACTTCGAGCACCTCCGCCGCCACCTCCCAGCGGAAGTTCTTGCCCTGCGGGTCCGACCAGGTGCGCAGGTAGCCCTCGACGAGCACCGCGCTGTCCTTGCCGAGCGACTCGACCTGCGCGGCCAGCCCCCTCCAAGCCACGACCGGCACGAAGGCCTTCTGCCGGATGACGTGGTTCGCGCTGTCTCGGTAGCTGCGCGTCACCGTCAGCGTGAAAACCGCCTTCTTGTGGCCCCCCGTCACCTCCACCATCAGCGGCTTGCGCGTCAGCCGCCCGATCAGGCGCGCCGAATTCTCCTCGCCGATGGGCGCGCCGCCCTCCTGCATGCTCGGCAGCGTCTCCCCGTCTTTTCCTTCTTTGTCCATGCGTTCCCTCCGTTCGTCCATTTTCTTCATCCAAGGCGCCAGGATCGCTCCGGCGCTCCGGTACTCAAGGCCGGCCATCAGAAGCCGCCGGCCAGCCGCTTCATCAGCGCCATGAGCGAGGGGGCCAGGAAGATCAGCGCGCCCCCGCCCACCACGAAACCTCCCTTCCTCATCGCGTCCTGGTCGCCGGCGGCGAGGCTGATGCCGACCCAGATGATGCCGAGCAGGAACACGCCCGGCCCCAGGATCGTGATCAGCCAGTTGGCCGAGCCGTTGAGGAAGTTGCCGAGCTGACCCTCGTTGCCGCCGTACTGCGCGAAGGCCTGCGTCGCCGTCATGACCAACCCCGCGGCCGCCAAGGCCGCGCCCGTCGTCTTCTTGTTCACTGTCCACCTCCGTTTTCGCTGAACGTCTCGTAGACGGCTCCCGCCCGGACCATCGCGTCCATGAGGGATGCCGCGTCCGCATCGGCGGCGTCGCGCCGCCGCAGCTCATCGAGCAGGTCCCGCGCCCGCTCCGCGTCCTTCTTCGTCCAGGCCACGGCCGCGAGGTAATAGAGCTTGCGGACGTAGATGCGATCCTTGGGGCTCAGGCGCGAAGCGGCCGCGTAGTCGCGCCGCGCCGCGTCCAGGGCTTGCGCCGATGCCGCATCGTCCGGGTAGGAACGCGCTAGCGAGAACGCCGCGAGCAGCGCGCGGCCGTGCTCCCCGGACTTTCGGGCGCCTTTGAGGACCCCTTCGAGTCGAGCGCGGTGCTCTTTAGAAGATCGGGCCATCTCGATCCTCAGCATGCGCGCGGCGGCTACCGCCTGGGTGCTCGCCGCCACGGATTCGAGCCATTCCACGTCGAGCGCCGCCTCCGTGTCGAGGCCGCGGGCCAGGGCCGCGCGGACATCTTCTGAACCGGCGGCGACGATCTCCGCCGAGACGGCCTTGCGGGCCTCGGGGTCGAGCTTCCCGGCGATGCGCCGCGCCAGGTCGAGAAGGTATTCGTGGTCCGGGGTCTTGTAGCGCAGAAGCATGGCGAGCATGCGGTAGGTCTCCGCCGTATCTCCGGCCATCGCCTGTTTGTCGAGTTGCGCCCGCAGCCGGCGGATGTCCTCCCGCCGGCTCACTTCCAGCGAGCGGCGGTGCAGTTCGCGCGCTTCTTGGTCCTCCGGCTTGAGCAGCGCGGCCGAGGCCAGGCTCTCGACGGCCTCTTCATAATTCTGGTCCTTGAACAGCTCCCGGCCGCGCGCGAAGGCCTCGCCGCCGAGCGCCTCGGAGCGTCCCTTGACGCGGGCGTACTCATCGTCCTGGATCTCCGCCGCCGGCGCGGCGGGCGCGCTCGCGGCCTTGAGGAAACGGTAGGTGAGCGTGAAACGGTGGTTCTTGGCGAGGGGCCGGTCCTCGAGGGCGTAGTCCACGCCGAAGCGGCCGTCGGCGGTCTTGAAGCCCACGCCGACGGCGAAGCCCTCGTCAAGACCGAAGCGCAAGGTCAGCACGTCCTGCAGCGTATAGGAGGCTCCGAGACCCATGCGCAGCTCGGTCTCGCCGACGAGCTTGCTCAGGCCCACGCCCAGCATCGCCCGGTCTTTGCGGATCGAACCCGCGGTGAGGGACACGCGCGAGAAGCCGTCGAAGGAGACGCTCACCCCGCCGCGCAGCTCGCGCGGCAGGACCTCGGGATCCGAAGCGAGCTTGAGGCGAGGCGTCAGGAGGTTCTTGATGACCGCGCCCGCCGACCACAGGGGCCGTCCCAGCCACCACGCGTCGTCGCTTGAGGACTCGAAGCGCGCTCCCGCGTCCCCGCCGAAGCCGCGGTCCTTGTAGCCCGCGAGGTTCGAGCTGAGCATGTTAAAGGTCCCCCCCGCCGCCCAATGGTCGCCGAAGTTACGGGCGAAGCCGGCCATGTACTGGGCCTGCGAGGCCGCAACCTCGTAGCCGGGGTCGTCAACGGCGGCGCGCGCCGTGATCTCGCCGCGGTAGAGCTGGAGAGCGCCCATGCCGAAGGTCCCCAGGCGCGAGGGGACGGTGAGGCCGATGAAGTCGTAGCGCGCCCCATCATAAAGGAACTGGTGCTCGCCGGTCACCGCCCCGCCCGCGCCGGCTAGCCCCGCCGGGTTCCAGTGGAGCGCGGTCGGATCTTGAATCACGGACACGGCGGCGCGGCCGAGGGCCGCGCCCTGCGCGCCGGGACTCTGGCTCATGATCGTGGGCGCGGCATACAGCGGCAAGGCGCCGAGGTAGATCATCATGAACTTGTAGAGGAGGCTCGTCATCATTTCACCACCAGGAGGAAGAAGGTCGCCGTCTCGGAAGGCCCGTCGTAGCGTACGCGGCCGACATAGCTGCCGTTCATGAGAGCGCGGCCGTGCCGGTCGCGCCCGTCGAAGCGGACCTCGCTGAT
>JAUYSH010000045.1 GCA_030696455.1 Elusimicrobiota bacterium | reverse complement strand
CGACAAGGGTTCTTCATGCGTCGCGGACGGACCCGAGAGTGAGGTCAATCCGAACGCCCCCGGCGAGGGTCGATCCTCCTCCCCGGCCCGCATCGACTTTCCTCGCCTAGGAGGACTTGCCTTTGGCGGAGCGGGTCTCGGATTCTTCGATGAGCCGCTTGTACTCTTCGATGACGGTGGGGTCGGTGTTGACCATGCTGGCCGTCTTGAAGTCACCGGCGGCGTTGCCGAACTTCTGGGCGGAGGTCCACACCGCGGCGCGGTTGCGGTAGAAGCGGTCGATCAGGGAGTTGGCGGCGATGGCGCGGGAGAAGTTCTCGAGCGCCTCCTCCTGGCGCTTCATCGCGAAGTAGCCGAGGCCGAGGCCGTTGAGGGCGTTGGGGTCGAGCGGATCCTGCTTCACCGCGAGAGAGTAGTTTTCGAGCGCCTTCGGGTATTGCTTGAGGAAGTAGTGGACATTGCCGGCGCGCAGATAGGCCTCGGCGTTCCTCGGGTCCACCTGCATGGCTTTCCCCAATTCGGAGAGGGCGACCTTGTAGTTGCGCCGCATCGTCAGGACGATCGCGAGCTTCACGCGCGCGCCCGCGTCGTTGGGCTCGAGCTCGAGGGCCCGCACCAGGTCCTGCTGGGCGGCCTCGAGGGCGTCCTGGGCGGTCAGGGCGACCCCCCGGCCGACGTAGGCGTCGGCGACCGAGCCGTCGAGCTCCATGGCCTTCGTGTATTCCAGCACGGCCTTGTCGAACTGCTCGGAGTTGTGCAGCGAATCGGCGCGCAGGATGAAAACGTAGGGATCGTCCGAATCCTTGGACATCCTGTCTTCCAGGTCCACGATCGCGGACAGGAAGTCGTCTCCCTGGGGGTGGCCCGCGGCGAAGCCGATGTAGGCGCTGCGCACGTAAGGGTCCATGCCGACGGCCTCGAGATAGACGCGGTGCGACTCCTTGTACTGCCGCGAGGCGGCGTGCGAGATGGACTTGGCGATGAGGCCTTCGGCGCGGCGCGTGCCGAGCGCCCAGGCGGTGTCGATGTCCTCGATCACGCGGGGATACTGCTTCAGCGCGAACTTCGCGAGGGCGCGGTGGAGATAAGCCGGGCCGTGCTGGCTGTCGAGCTGGATGGCGCGTTCGCAGGCATTGAGCGCCCCCCGGGGATCCCGGGCCAGGCGCCGGGCCTGGCATAGGTAGGTCCAGGTGTCCTTCGAGCGCGGCTCGAGGTCGAGGGACTTCTGGAAGTCGGCCTGCGCGGCCTTGAGCTGATTGAGCGCGGCGTAGGCGAGGCCTCGATGCTGATACGCGCCGGCGTGCTTGCCGTCGAGCTGCAACGCCTGGCTGAGATCGCGTACGGCCTGCTCATAGTCGCGCGCGCGCAGCCGGATGTGGCCCAGGGTGTCGTAGATCGAGGCGTTATTGGGGTCCTTCTCGAGGGCGGCCTCGATGTCGCGCCGCGCGCCGGTGTGATCGCCGAGCTGGAACTCGGCATCGGCTCGGCGCTCGAGTATGCGCGCCGCGGGGCCCTTGAGCGCGAGCGCGGCGTCGAAGGAATCGATGGCCTTGTAATACATCCGGCTGCGCAGGCGCAGGGATCCCAGATTGAAATGGTAGCCGGGTTCCCGCGGCTTGAGGTCGACGGCCGTCATCACGTCGCGCAGCGCCCTCTCGGGCTCCTTGAGGGCGTTGGCGTACAGCGCGCCGCGCCCGTTGAAGGCCTCGGCGTGCTTCGGGTCGGCGGCGATCGCCTTGGTGAAGTCCTCGAGCGCCAAGGCGGGCTTCTCGACCCCGGCGTAGAAGCTCGCCCGCGCGACGAGGATCTCGGGATCGGCCGGCGCCAGGCGCACGGCGCGGGTGAGATCCTGGATCGCAAGCTTGTCTTGGCCCATGCGCGCGAGCAGGGAGCCGCGCGCGGCGATCACGGGAGCGTTATCCGGCTCGAGCTTGACCGCGGCGTCGAGGTCGGCGAGCGCGCGCTTGGGATCCTTGTCGGATTCGTACGTCCGCGCCCGCCGGCTCAGAGCCGGGACGCCCGCGCCGAGCTCGAACGCGCGGCCGTAAGCGGCGGCGGCGTCCTTCCAGAGCTGCAGGGACAGGTGACGGTCCCCGATCGCGAGCGCGGCCTCCGGCGTCAGCTTCGGCGAGGTCATCGCGTTGCGGAAATCGGCGAGCGCCAGCTCGCGGCGGCCGCCGCGCCAATGCATCTCCCCGCGGTTGAAGTAGGGCGCGTAGTCCTGGGCGTCGGCGCGGACCGCGTCCTCGAAATCCTTCAAGGCGCCGGCCTCGTCGCCCTGCCGCAGCTTGAGGGCGGCCCTTCCGAGGTAGGCGTAGGAGTACTCGGGATCGAGCCCGATCGCGCGGTCGTAGGCCTTCGCCGCGCGCTTGAGGTCGCCCTGCCGGGCCATCGCCGAGCCGACGAGCGCGAACGCCAGGGTGAAATTCTTGTTGGAGCGGAGCGCTGCGGTCAGGCTCGAGACGGCCTTCGCATCATCGCCCTTGTCGTAGTGCGTCCGTCCCTTGGAGTACAGCCACAGGGCCGTCTTCGGCTCGAGCTTGAGCGCGGCGTCGAGGTCGACGAGCGCCTTGTCGAGGTCCCCCTTCTCTCGCCACACCCGCGAGCGGACGTACAGCGCCCCGGCGGTCTTCTGGTCGGCCTTCAGGGCGGCGTTGGCGGTCTCAAGCGCCTTGTCGGCCCGCCCCAGGAGCAGCTGCGCGCCCGCCTTCGCGACGAGCTCGTCGACCGCCAGGGAGCCGGTGCCGACGCCGAGCAGGTCGGCGGCGCGCGTCGCGTCGCCCTTCTGCCGCGTCAGGTCTCCGGCCGCGTGCCATAGGCGCGCTCTCAACTCGTAGGCCGCGCCGCTGCGCGCGTCGGCGAGAAGAGCCTCGTTGACCGAGCGCATCGCGTCCTTGAAGTCGCCCCTCTGGTACAGTACCTCGGCCTCGCTCAGATGACGGCGCGCCGCGCCTTTGTCGGCCGCCATGATCGGCGGGACGAGCAAGGCGAGGGCGGCGGCGGCGGCGAGCGCTCGTGCGGGCTTCAACATGAGGAGGGTACCGGGAACGTGTTACAAATTCAAGGCCCCTTTTCATACGGAATTTGGAAGGGGCACTTCCTCGCCTTTTGGCTCGGTCGACTACTAAAGGTAAAAGTCGCGCACCCAGCGGTGCTTGGCGATCGCGGCGAGCTCGGCGGCGTCGAAGTAGCGGCCGTCGCAGGCGCGAGCGTTGAAGGTCACGTGCGACACCCGCCGCATGCCCGGGATCACGGTCGTGACCGAATCGAAGCTCAAGCAATACTTGAGGGCCGCCGCCGCGAGCGTCTCGGCCTTGGGCCCGATGACGGCGCGGGCGAGTTGGTCGGCGCGGCGGCAGGTCTCCGTCAGGCGCTCGCCGCCGAAGTAGTGGGAGCGGAAATCCTCGGGAGCGAATCGGGTGTCGGGCGTCAGGGTTCCGGTCAGGCTTCCCTCGTCGAACGGGCACCGCACGATGACGCCCACACCCTGCTCCCGGCAGAGCGGCAGGAGCTTGTCGGCCGCGCGCTGGTCGAACATATTGAAGAGGACCTGGACGACGCCGACGAGCCCGGTCTTGACGAGCTCGAGGGCGGAGTCGGGGTCGTCGTTGTTGATCGAGACGCCCCAGTTGCGGACCTTGCCCTCGGCCTTCAGCTTCTCCATCTCCGAAGCGAGCGCGGGCCACATCGGGTCCTTGAGCCAGCTGTCGTGCCAAACGTGGAATTGATAGATGTCGAGAGAGTCGCTCCCGACGTTGCGCAGGGAGCGCTCGACGCTGAGCCTCACCCAGTCCGGAGGGAACACGAGGGCCAGCTTCGCGCGCGGATGGCCGGGCCATTCCATGTTCTTCGGCGGGACCTTGGTGGAGAGGACGGCGCGGCGGCCGGCTTCCTTGAAGAGGCGCGCCATCAGGCGCTCGGAGTGACCGTGGCCGTAGGCGTAGGCCGTGTCGAAGTAGTTGATGCCCGCGTCGAGGGCGGCGTGCAGGGCGAGCATCGACTCGTGATCGTCCGTCGGACCCCACATCGTCTTGCCGATGCCCCAGCCTCCGAAGCCGATCTCGGAGATCGACAGGCCGGTCTTGCCCAGCGGCCGGTGGGGCAGCTTCAACGACGCCTCGCTCGCCTTCATCCCCGATAATCTAGCAAATCCTACTGAGAGACTTTGACCTGGAGGCCGATCGAACCGATGACGTCGGCGACGGCCTCGCAGCGCTCGAGCGGGCCCTGGTAGACCACGCAGGAGCCTTTGGAGTGCACCTCCCAGGAGAAGGCGCGGGCCTGGGAGAGGGAGCAGCGCACGGCCTTGAGCAGGATGCTCTCCACCTGGTCGAACGAATGGCAGTCGCAGTTGAAGAGGACGACGTTCCAGCCCGCGTCGCGCTCGGTGTCGGCGGGCTCCTCGACCTTCTTGACCTCCGCGGCGCCCTTGCGCGTCGCGACGGGCATGTCAGCGCCGGACGGCGACGGCCATGCCCTCGCCGGTCGGGACCATGGCGCAGGACGAGAACAAAGACTCGTCGGCGAGCAGGGACAGCGCGGCGCGCATCGGCGCGACCTTCGGCTTGTCTTCGTGATCTTTCGGGAGGTCGTCGCGGTGGAGGTTCCCGAAAAGATAGGCGTTGTCGCAGATCACGAAGCCGCCGGAGCGCACGTTGTTTGAAGCCCACCGTGCGTACCCTTCATAGCCCGTCTTGTCGGCGTCGATGAAGACGAGGTCGAAGGGTCCATGGGCTTCGAGCGTCGGGAGCACGGCCATGCCCGGGCCCGTATGAACCGTCACCTTCGCCGTCAAGCCCGCGAGCCCGATGTTTTCCTTCGCCACCTTCGCGTGCTTGGGGTCGTACTCGATGGTGTGGAGCATCCCCCCTTCCGGCAGGGCCTTCGCGAGCCAGCAGGCGGAATAGCCGGCGAGCGTCCCGACCTCGACGATTTTCCGCGCGCCGCAGGCGGAGGCGAGGAAATGGAGCAGGCGGCCCTCGTCGGGGCCGACGCTGATCGCGGGCAGGCCCTTCGCCTCGGTCGTCTCGCGGATATCGCGCAGCGCGGGCTCCTCGCGCGCGATCGTCCGCGTCACGAAGTCGAGCAGCGGCGCGGTGCGGTAGCCCGTCTCGGCGGTCCCTTGATGAGCCATGTCAGAGCCTCAGCCATTGAAGGATTTTCCACTTCTCGACCGCCTCGATGGCCGCGCCGTCGCGGCGCAGGCGGAACCGGCGGCGCAGCGCGCTGGAGTCGCGACGCAGGGCGTTGCGCTCGGGCTCGAGCAACCCCACGCGCTCCTGCTTGGAGAGGTAGTCGGCGAACGCGAGCGCGTCGGCGACCACTCCCGCGTCGCCGCGGGGGGTGCAGCGCTGGGCGTGGGCCAGGAACAAGGTGCGGTAGCGGGTGCCCAGCAGGCGCACGGTCTGAGGGAGATAGCGCGCGGTTTTCCAGAGGCGCTCGACCGGATCGACGGCGGAGGGGGTTTCCATCGGGCGGAAGTTTAGCATTATTATCAAGCCCGCTCACACCTCCGAGCGGCGTGGGTCCTTGGGTCCGGCGCGCGGCGTCGAGGCCCGCCGGCGGACGACGCTGAGACGGTGAACCGGACCATGTGAATAGGTGGATAACTCCGGGGATATTAACACATCCGTCATATGGTGCCAGGCTTTAAATGATGAAGTACCGACGGAGAATCGAGCCTTAAAATCAGGCACTTGACAGGGACAAAGGTCCCATGATAGGATAGGCCTCTCGCTCCTGGTTCGTGTAGGCCCTAGGAGCTACGCTTAGGCCCAATGGGATACCCCTCTCGCCGACTATCCCGTCCCGGGGCGACGCGCCGGCTCACGGCGTGCGCCCTCTCCCTGGCGCTCGTCCTGCAAGGCACGGCCCCCGCCTTCGCGGGCGCGGCGTCGGCTCCCGCGGCGGTCCTTCCGGCCCCTCCGCCCCCCGCCGCCCCCCGCCCGACGGC
>JAUYSH010000043.1 GCA_030696455.1 Elusimicrobiota bacterium | reverse complement strand
CACGTTCGATCGATTTGAACGGCTCAAGGCAAAAGAAACGGCTCTACTGACCTGGTAACGAAACCAGGTCTATCTTGGACAAAGGAGGCACGGCTTAACGGCAACGGCTACGGTAACATCTCTTAATGAGTTGACAGGGGCTGCAAAAAGAAGCCGGGCGGAGGTTGCCCTCCGCCCGGCGGACGACGCTGCCGCCTTAGCGGCCGGCGAGCGCCTTCTTCGCCTTCTTGGGCGCCGGCTTGGGGGCCGGGGCGGCCGAGGCGGTCTTGGTCGGGTCGTAGTAGTCGAGGCCGCTGTGGTCGAGGACTTCCTCGCCCATCAGCACCCGCAGCGTGTTCTTGAGCTTGAGGTGCTGGATGAACAGGTCGTGCTCGGGCTTGAGGTCCTCTCGGCATTGGGGGCTCTTGAAGAAGAACGAGAGCCACTCCTGGATGCCCTTGAGCTCGGAGCGCTTGGCCAGGTCGAGGAATAAGACCAGGTCGAGCACGATCGGAGCGGCCAGGATCGAGTCGCGGCACAGGAAGTTGATCTTGATCTGCATCGGCATGTCGAGCCAGCCGCGGATATCGATGTTGTCCCAGCCTTCCTTCGCGTCGCCGCGGGGAGGGTAATAGTCGATGCGGACCTTGTGGTGGAACTTGCCGTACAGCTCGGGGTAGAGCTCGGGCTCGAGGATGGTGTCGAGCACGGACATCTTCGAGAGCTCCTTGGTCTTGAACGAACCCGGGTCGTCGAGCACCTCTCCGTCGCGGTTGCCGAGGATGTTCGTCGAGTACCAGCCGGTCAGCGCCAGCATGCGCGCCTTGAGCATGGGCGCGATCGTGGTCTTCATGAGGGTCTGGCCGGTCTTGAAGTCCTTGCCGCAGACGGGCGAGCCGGTCTGCTCGGCGAGCTCGACCAAGGCCGGGATGTCGGCGGACAAGTTCGGCGCGCCGTTGCCGTAGGCCATGCCGAGCTTGATGGCGGCGTAGGCGTAGATCATCGACGGAGGGATCGAGGGGTCGTTGTCGCGCAGGCCCTTCTCGAGCGCCTCGATGTCCTCGTGGCACTTGGAGGGCTCGGGCAGGCGTTCGGTCGACCCGCACCAAAGCATGACGATTCGATCGCAACCGTTTTTCTTCTTGAACATCTCGATGTCGGCCATCACCTGCTCGGCCAGATCCATCTTGGTCTTGCCCTTCTTGGGGTTGAGCGCCTTGATGTTCTTGATGTAGTTGGCGTCGTAGATCGCGGGCATCGGCTTGATCGCCGAGAGCTCCTTCTTGATCGGCGCGAGCGTGGCCGCGTCGAGGACGCCGCACTTGGTCGCCGCGACGAACATGTCGTCGGTGAAGAAGTCCCAGCCGCCGAACACGAGCTGGTCGAGGGAGGCCAGGGGCACGAAATCCTTGATCAGCGGCGAGCGGTTCTCGTAGCGCTTGCCCAGGCGGATGGCCTGCATCTGGGTGACGGACCCGACGGGCGTGCCGAGGCCTTTCTTGACGAGCTCCACGCCGGCGATGAAGGTGCTGGTGACGGCTCCCATGCCGGGGAGCAGCACGCCGAGCTTGCCTTTAGCGGGCTGGATGCGGCTGTCGCGATTGTTCATTGTGATTGACTCTCCTGAGATACTGCATGATCGCAAAAAAGAGGACGCCCCCGACGGCGGCGGCCCAGAGGAACTCGTAGACCCGGTCCACGAAGGACAGGAGGACGAGAAGGTAGATGAAATCGCGCTGAGCGAGCGTGTTCTCCAGGCGGGCGAGCTTGGCGTTGAGCCCGGTCCCGGCGGACGGTTCGATGACGCCCGCCTCGGGTCCGCTGACCACGCGCCGGGCGCGCCGGTGCCCCCAGGCGGCCCAGGCCGAGGCCAGGACGCCGCCGCCGGCGACGGCGGAGAGGGCCAGGTTGTGCACGCCGCCGTCCGCGAGCCAGAAGCCCGCGCCCATGCAGGTGAACAGCGCGAAGTGCACGAGGTTGTCGCCCCAGAAGTCGAGATCGGAGCCGAGCGGGCTTTCCTGGAAGCGCACGCGCGCCAGCTCGCCGTCGCAGCCGTCGAGGACCGAGTGCAGCCAGACCAGCAAGGCCCCGGTGACGTAAAAAAGACGCGTTTCGCCGAGGAAGAAGGCGGCGCCGAGGAGCCCCAGGGACGTGCTGAACAAGGTCATCTGGTTGGGGGTGACCGCGGTGTCGAGCAGGGCGCGGCTCGCGGCGAGCGAGAGGTGGCGGTCGAAGTGGCGGGCCATGAAGCCGTCCGCCGCCTTGGGGCCGGCCGCCATGAGCCAGTCCACGATCGCGCCCTCGTTCAGCGGCGCCTCGAGGCGCTTGTAGGAGCCCGGGTGCAGGAGCTGCTTGGCGCGGGAGACCGAATCCTCACGGCTGAGCACGACCTGGACGACGCCGAGGGCGGAGGCGTCCTCGTAGCTGACGGTGGCCGGGAAGGTCTGGCGCGCGATGAAGGCCAAGGTCTCCACACGGATGAAATGATCGGCGGAGATGCCGAGATAGGGGGGCTCGCATTCATCGAGAGCGGCCTGGGCCCGGCTCGCCCAGCGCACTTCGAGGCCCGGGGGCAGGCGCAGCGCCGCGGCCTGCTCGGGCGCGGGCATGGTGATGAAGACGGACTTGAGGCCGGCGCGCGCGGCGGTGAACAGCTGGCGCTCGAGCACGAGCATGCCGCCGGAACGCTGCCACAGCAGCTTGGGGTGGGCGGCCCAAAGGATGGCGCGCGTGAAAACGTTCTCGGTCTCACCCACGGGCGGGGGCTTCCTTGGGAAGGGAGTAGGCGGCGCGGATCGAGGAAAAGCAGAAGGCCGCTTCGGCGAGGTTGTTTCCGCGTCCGACACCCGAGCACTCGGCCTCAAAGGCCGGCCACATTGCGGCGAGCCATTCGGGGTGAGCCGAGCCTCCCGAGAGCTTCTCGGGGAATCGGGTGGTTTCTTCGAGGCCGTTCGCTTTAACGGTGAGGGAGTCGTCCCTGAGTTCCGCCGAGCCCTTTTCGCCGGTCACGAAGGCATAATTGGAGCGCTCGCCCGCACGCCACGACAAGTGCATGGTGCCGGACGCCGCCGGAGCGGAAAATAACGCGGTCGCAACGTCGTCCACCGAGCCCTTGGGTTGAAGGACGACGTCGACAATAGCGACTTCGGGGCCCAAGAGACGGCGCATCAAATAGAGATTGTGCCAGCCGTGATCCACGAAGATGCCCCCGCCGGAAATGGCCGGGTCTCTGCGCCAGTCGTTCGGCGAAGCCGAAACCGACGGACGCGTGCGAAGCACGCGGATATCAGCATGACGAACGGGTCCAAGGCGTCCGGATGCGACGACCTCGAGAAGACGGGCCCACTGCGGGGAGTAGGCCCAATTGTTGATCGAGTACACGCAAACGTTCCGCGAAGCGGATTCCGTTTGGATCTGCGCGAATACTTCCGGGTCCAGCGTCAGGGGCTTTTCGCAGAGGACGTGGATGCCGGCGCGAATCCCAGCCAAAATGCCGTTGCCGTGATAGCTTGGCGGAGAGCAGACGATGAGGGCGTCCAACGATCTCTCCGCCGACAGCAGGGCCTCGATGGAGTCGTAGATGCGGGCGTGAGACAGCGAACGTTGCGCCGCTTCGCGGCGTAAAGTCGAGGGCTCACAGACCGCATCCACGGCGACTTTGACCGAGCGCAAAGCCGATAGATGGGCGCCCTCGGCGATGGCCCCAAAACCGACGAGAGCGACGGACTGGATCTTGCTCAGAGGCTTCGCCTCTTCGCGACCACATTCATCGCTTCGGCCATGAGATCCAACCCATCCAACGCCTGCTTTTCGGTAATCACCAACGGAGGATTGATCCTGAGCGAGGGGTTGTACGCCATCGTCAACACCCCTCGTTTTAACCCCTCTTCAAAAATCTCGCGACAGACGGCCTTGTCGAGGGGTTTTTTATCCTTCGGATTGACGAGGTCTACTCCAAGCATCAAACCACGGCCTCTCAGCGAGCCGATCAGGGGTTGCTTGGACTGAATCTCAGTGAGGCGCTGGAGCATCGCCGCGCCAACGGTCGCGGCGTTTTCCACCAACTTATCGCGCAAAATTATTTTCAAAGTCGTATCGCAGGCGGCCGCCGCCAGGGGGTTGCCCCCATAGCTCGACGACGAACCCGACGGATTGGACCACGGCTTGGAGTTCGCGATCTCCGAGCTCGTGACGACACCCGACACGGGATACCCGCCCCCAAAACCTTTCCCGATCGTCATCATGTCCGGAGTCACCCCTTCATGATCGCACCCGAACATCTTGCCGGTCCGGCCGAAGCCCGTGATCATCTCGTCGGAGATGAAGATGGCCCCGATCTCCTTGGCGATGCTCTGGACGCCCGCGAAGAAGCCCCTCGGCGGGATCACGTTGCCGTTCGTTCCCTGCACGGGTTCTATGATGATGGCCGCGACCGCGCCCGTCGTCTCGCGCTTGATCTTTTCCCGGAGGAAGTCGAGCGAATGCGCGCCGCAGTCGTGCTCGCCCTTCGTGCCGAACGGACAATTCCGGCTGTCCGGATAAGGAGAGAGATGCAATCCCGGCGCCGTCGCGCCGTAGCCGTTCTTGAAGCCGTCGTTGAGCAGCCCCATGACGCCCTGCGTCTTGCCATGGAAGCCGCCCCAGAAGCCCATGACCTCGAACTTGCCCGTGCGCGACTTGGCCAGGCGCAGCGCGGCTTCGACGGCCTCGGCGCCCGAGGAGTACAGCTGGCAGCGGGTGAGGCCCTTGGGCGTCACGGACGCCAAGGTCTTGAGAAAGTTCACGCGATGCGCCGTGGTGAAGGAGCCGACCGCGGTCTTCGCGGCCTGCTCGCCGACGGCCTTGGCCCAGTCCGGGTGGCCGTAGCCCAGCGAAGCGACGCCGATGCCGGCGACGAGATCCAGATATTCCTTCCCGTCCACGTCGCGCAGCGACGCGCCGCTGCCGCCGTCGATGGCGAGCTGGGCGTAGAGCGCGATGGTCTGCAGGCCGGGAGCGATGTACTCCTGCTCTTCCTGAAAGAGGGCCTTCGACTTCGGGCCCGCGGAATAGGGGGCGTCGGTGAGCGTCTGGGGGGTCATGTTGATTATCCTTTTCTGCCCGCGACCTGGCGAAGGCGAAGCCGGAGCCGGCGGGCGATCTGGACCGCGGCTTCGGCGCGCACGCGCGCGAAGCTCGGCCAGCTGTTGATGTCGATGATATAAATCTTTCCGTCGGGAGTCACGATGGCGTCTCCGCCGAACACCTCGACCCTCACGGCCTTCGCGGCGAGCTCGGCCGAGTTGGCGAGGTCCTCGATCTCGAAAGGCAGGCGGCGCGCGGTGGAGGGATCGTGATAGAACCAGGTGAACCACTGGCCGGGGCCGACGCCGTAGAACTTGATGAGGTCGCCGTCGGTGTGGCGCTGGATCACGAGGTCCTTGATCTCGCGGCTCTCGAACTCGCGGCGGATCGTCTCGGCCTCCGCCCAGTCCTTGGCGAAAACCACGTCGAAGGCGCAGGTGTTGTGGACATCGCCGCGCTTGAGCCACCAGCCGGAGGAAGCCTCGTAATCCGGGGCGGCGCGGTTGGCGTCCGCCGTCGTCCGGCGCACCACGGAGGGAGGATAGGAGAGGGCGGGGGTGTTGGCGAAGGACTCGAGCATGCGCGTGCGGTAGCAGCCGAGGACGGAGTCGGCGGGGTTGACCGTCACGACGCCGGTCTCGGTCTCGAGCTTTTTCAGGCGCATGAGGCGCGGGTACGTTTCGCACATCGGGACGATGAGGTCGTAGCCCTTGGCGTCGGCGCGGTCGAACTCCTCGGGGGTCATGACCGTGACCTCGGTCTTGAGGATCGAGAGCTGGTCCATCACCGCCTTAAGGATCAAGGCGTCGTCGGACTCGCGCCCGGGGGAGTTCTGGGTCTCGCGCAAGATTCCTAACGCTTTCATCGGTTCGTCTCCGTGGTGAGGAAGGATTCGGCCGCGGCGAGGTCCTCGGGGCGGTCGACGTCGAGGGATTTGGAAAGGATCACGCCGCGGACGGTCGCGCCGGAGGCGACGAGTTCCTGAAAATAATCTCTGAGTCGGGAATGCCGTTCGGCGTTGGGAATCGCCGTCGCGGCCGATCGAGTCATGTAATAAAGGCCGCAAGTTACGGCGTTCTTATCCTTGGCGTCAGCGCCCAGCGCCGTTACGCGGCCCTTCGCGTCGGTGTCGGCCCACAAGGGCTTCTCGTCATCCACAAATGTCGTTAAGGCCAATCCCGCGTCGGCGTTGGACGTCCGGCATTCGCTGATGAATCGAGCGACATCGTCCGTCTTGATCAAAGCGTCAACGGTGCTCACGACGAATCCTCCATCCGTTGCCGTTGCAAGCCGTTTGCAAACGAGCCGGAAGGACTCGAACGAGGAGGCGGTGTCGGCCGTGACGAAATCGAAGTTCACATCGGGAAAAGCGGCGCTCAGGTATGGACCGACGGCATCCCCGCGAGTGTTCGTCAAAACAACGATGTCTTTACACCCCGCCGAGCGCAATCCGACGACCACCCAGTAGATGAGCGGCTTCGCCGCTATACAGATCATCGGCTTGATCTGGCCAGGATGGCTCTTTAACAGCCGCGAACCTTCCCCCGCGGCGATGATCGCGGCCTTCATCCGAGTGCGGCCTCGAGGTCCATGACCGAGCGTATGGTCCAGTCCTGGCCGGCGTCCGGAGCGCGTTCCGCGACGGAGATCAGGGCCCTCTTCATGCCGACGCCCGCCGCGCCCGCCATATCCCGCTTGATCGAGTCCCCGACCATGACGCATTCCGCCGGCGAGGCCGACACGGCCTTGGCGGCGTGGAGGAATATGGCCGGCTCGGGCTTGATCACCCCGAGCACGCCGGAGTCGGCCACGACAGTGAAATGGCGGGCAAGACCTTCGGCGGCGAGGATTCCTTCGAGATTCCCGTAAAAATTTGACACGACCCCGAGCCGGTAGCGCGCGGCGAGGCGCTCGAGCGCCGGGGTCAGGCGCTTGAACTGGGCGCGGCAGTCGGCGACGAACCGGCCCGCGACGGGGTCGACCAGGTCGCGGCGCTCGGGGGCCAAGATCTCAAGGACATCCGCGACCTGCAGGCGCACCGTCTTATCGAGGTCCAGCCCCGTGAGCGCGTGACGCAAATGGAGGTTGTCATCCGCGTCGTAAAAGGCGCGTTCGAACCTTTCCTGGGGGACATCGAGCCCCGCTTCCTTATAAATGGGCTGGAAACGTTCGAGCCAGGTGGTTCCGTCGGCGTCGAGGGTGCCGCCGTAATCGAACAGCAGGGACTTCATCAAAGGATTGTACTAAATAGCCCCCCGGGGGTCGGCGGAGGGCTGTGACCATATTTTTACGAGGCCTTGACAATGGTGGGTAAACCTGTTATAAATCGGTGCCGCACACAAAACGCGCCGAGTCCGACCTCCCGGGGAATACGGGGGGGCGTCGGCGCTTTTTTAATGGCCGGTTGGCGGGCGAGACGGGTTTTAAGGAGATAAATGCCTAAGATCGAAGCGGTCAAGGAGAAGCTCGGAGCCCTCAAGGGCCTCGCCGAGATGTTCCTCGGGCCGAAGGACGTCGTCGGCATCGACGTCGGCTCCTACGCGGTCAAGGTCGTCCTCTTCAAGCTCGAGGCCGGCGCGTACCAGCTCAAGGCTTGGGGCTACCTGCCCCTCGGCGCGAAGGCGGACGCGGGCCCCGACGAGAAGAAGTCGGCCGTGATCAACGCGCTGCGCGCCTTCTTCATCGAGAAGGGCGTCAAGATCAAGGACGTCGCGACCTCCTTGTCGGGCAACGCCGTGATCGTCCGCTATGTCAAGTTCCCGCGCCTGACCCGGGCCGAGCTCATGTCGACCTTGGCCACCGAGGCCGAGCCGTTCATCCCTTTCGACATCAACGAGGTCCAGCTCGGCTTCCATATCCTCAGCGAGATCGTCGAGGACGGCCAAAAGAAGATGGAGACCGTGCTCGTCGCGGCCAAGCGCGACCTGGTCGTGCAGCGCCTGGAGATCCTCCAGGGCGCGGGCCTGACCCCCGCGATCATCGATGTGGACAGCTTCGCGCTCGAGAACGTCCACGAGAAGACGCGGGACCCGAAGGAAGGCCCCGGCGCGACCCTTTACCTTAATATCGGGCATATGGTGACGAACCTGTCGATCGTCGAGAGCGGGGTCACCCGTGTCGTGCGCGACATGTTCATCTCCGGCGGCACGATGACGAAGGCGATCATGAAGGCCTTCCAGTGCGACGCGGCCAAGGCCGAGGAGCTCAAGCACTCTCGCGGCGTGTTCGTCGATCCGGCCGAAAAGGAGAAGGCGCTCGCCGACGGCGACCGCGACGGCCTCGGCGTGTCTCAGGCCGTCGGTCAGGTCGCGCGCGACCTTGTCGCCGAGGTCCATCGCTCCGTCGACTTCTACCTTTCGCAGGGGCCGGACCGCTCGATCGGCCGCATCATGCTGACCGGGGGCACGGCGCGCCTGAAGAACCTCGACAAGCACCTGGCCCAGGAATTGAAAGTTCCGGTCTCCGTCCTGAATCCCTTCTCGTTCGCGAAGGGCGGCGAAGTCGTTCCGGAGGACCTCGCGCCCGCTTTCGGCGTGGCGGCGGGGCTCGCGATCCGCCAGAACGGGGATTGGGAATAGCGCCGCCATGATCAAGATCAACCTCGTCCCCGCGGAAATCCTCGCCAAGGCCAAGCAGCGGCAGCTGCTTCTTCAGGCCTCCGTCGTCGGCGGCCTCCTGGCCCTGGTGCTCGTCGTCGTCTCCGTCGGCCATTGGTACGGCAAACGCGCGCTCGAGGTCGAGTTGACCGTCAACGAGGCGGAGCTCAAGCGCCTCGACGCGGTCGTCAAGCAGGTCGAGGAGCTCGAGAAAGCCGCCGCCGCGGTGCGCGCGCGCCTCAACGTGATCGAGGACCTTCTCCTCGGCCGGACCTTCTACCCCGTCTTCATGTCCGAGTTCGCGCGCTCGGTCCCGGGCGGCGTCAAAGTGAACTCGATGACCGCCACGGCCACGACTCCGGGCACGGTCAAGCTCGTGATTTCCGCCATCGCCAACTCCAACGAGGATATCGCGGCCTGGGTGAAGACGCTGGAGAAGAACGCCAAATTCAGCCTCATCGAACTGGGGCCCGTGACCGCCTCGGGGACGAACTTCAATTTCGGGCTGTCGGCGTCGTACACGAGCAAATAAAATGGCCATGCAACTCTCGAAGCAGCAGCAGCAGTACGTCGGCGCCGGCGCCGTGCTGTTTCTCGTCTTCATCGGCGTCTATGTGAAGTTTTTCTGGCTTCCGATCGCCCACGCCAAGGCCGAGGCGACGGCGAAGATCGCGGAGATCGAGGCGAAGATCGCGAAGGCCAAGCAGCAGGCGGCGCGCCTCGAGCGGCTGCAGGCGGAGATCGCGAGCCTCAATGAGCGCGCGGCCGAGGCGGAGAAGCGGCTGCCCAAGACGAAGTCCGTTCCCGACATCCTCCTCTCGATCTCCGCGCTCGCGCAGAAGCATCGGGTGTCGATCATGAGCTTCGCCCCGGGCCCGCAGAAAAGCCAGACCTACTTCATCGAGCTGGCCTATCCTCTCTCGATCAAGGGCTCCTACCACAATATCGGCCGCTTCCTCGCCGCGCTCTCTCTCGAGGAGCGCATCTTCAACGTGCGAAACATCTCTTACCCGTCGGCCGACGCGACCGGCGACATGACCGTGACTTTCACCTTGCTCTCGTACCAGTATAAAGGATGATCTCCTCCGCCCTCGTCCTGCTCCTTGCGGCCGCCGGCTCCGCCTTCGCGGGGACGGCGACGTCCTCCGCCGCGGTCACGGCCTCGGCGGCGGTCGGCGTCACGACCCAAACGGTTTCGACGATATATACCGGAGACCGGGTGCGCGACCCTTTCCTGCCGGCCGCGATGGGCGGCGGGAGCGCGCGGCGCAGGGACGACGCGAAGACCGAGGGCCCCGAGGTCGTCGACATTCACGCCATGTCCTTGCGCGGCATCATGAAGGACGACAAGATCGATTACGCATTGTTCACCTCGGAGACCGGCTCCTCCTACCTCCTGCGCGGAGGCCGGCTCTACGACGAGCGTCAAAAGCCGGTTCCGGGCATCCGGGGCGCCATCAAGATCAAGCAAAAGACCGTGGAGCTCATCACGCCCGATAAGGACGTCCAGGTGTTCCGTCTCGGCGAAGATGAGAAGGACAAGGAGACGCCGTAGCCCGCGGAGAATTTATGATCAAACACCCTATGAAGAAATCCCTGGCGTCGGCGCTCGCCGTCATCCTCTCGATCCCCGGGGGCGTCCTGTCCGCCTTCGCCGCCGACGGGGCCCCCGCCCCGGTCGTCTTCCAGGGCGTCGCGGTCTCCGACGACCTCGTCACGATCAAGCTCAGCACCGGCGTGCTGTACAACAGCTTCCTGACCCAGACGCCTCCCCGCCTGGTCATGGAGCTCCTCGACACCCAGCATGACGGTCCGTCGCAGTCCGCCAAGGGCAAGGGAAAGTTCCTCGCCGGCGTGCGCACGAGCCAGTTCGAGAAGTCGCCGCGCCTGATCACCCGCGTCGTGCTGGATCTCGTGAAGATGGCCGGCTATAAGGTCGGGACGACCAAGGGCGGGCTGACCGTGCAGATCGTCGGCTCGGTCGACGACCAGGCGGACGCTCCCGCCGCCGTCGCCGCGCCCGTCGTCGCCAAGCGCGCGGCCGCGGCCGCCTCCGCCTCCGCGCCCGCGCCCGCCGCGCAGGCCCCCGTCGCGGCCGCGATGCCCAAGTCGGCGGAAACCTCCGCGATCGTCCCGCCGCTGCCCGCCGCGGAGACGAAAGCCAAGGCTCGCCTCAACATCACGGCCGCTCAGGCGATGAAGCGCGCCGGCCTCGACGGGACCATGTCCCAGGAGCTCGCGGCCACGGCCCAGGGCTCCGACGTCACGAAGACGAAGATCGATCCCGCGGGAGAGGGCGACGAGGAAGCGCCGCAGTTCTCGCGCGGCGGACGCATCTACAGCGACATCATGAGCCGCCTGCCGCGCGACCGGGTGACCCTTGATTTCGACAATACCGATATCCGCGACGTCCTCCGCCTGCTCGCGGCCAAGGCCAAGGTCAACATCGTCTTCGGAGCCGACGTCACGGGCTCTCTGACTTTGCACCTGACGGATGTTCCTTTCAACGAGGCGTTCCGCACCGCGCTGTCGATGATGAAGCTGACGACCGATCAGGTCGGCGGCCACATCCTGCGCGTGATCACCCCGGCCGAGCTCAAGAATCAGCGCACCACCTCCACGGCGACCACCAAGGTCTACGTCCTCAACTACGCGAAGGCCGCCGAGGTCAAGGCGACGATCGACGCCGTGCGCGGGGCGGAAGGGCGCGGCGGCAGCTCGACGGCGGATGCGAAGTCGAACACCTTGATCGTCACCGATTCCCTCGAGGGTCAGATCTCGACGGAGAATCTCATCTCGCAGATGGACCAGCGCCCGCGCCAGGTGCTCATCGAGACGAAGATCGTCGAGATCAACGCCAACGCCGGCCTCAACTACGGCGTGCAGTGGGATTACGCGTCCATCGATGTAGGCAAGAGCATGGGAAAGCAGGGCACCACCAGCGTCGGTAGCACGATGGGCGTGACGGATCCTTTCGTGAATCCTCGTCAAGGCTCGGGCTTGGACCGAAATCCGGTCACTTTCGGGGGCATATCTCCGACCGGAGGCGTAGGCGCGGCCGGCCGCGGCACCGGCGTCGCACTCGCCGCCGACCGCGTGTTCGGCGCCCTGACCTTGGGCCGCATCACGAACAACTTCATCCTCAACGCGACCTTGACCGCGGCCGCGTCCGAGGGCAAGGCGAAGATCCTGTCCGAGCCGAAGATCGCCACGCTTAACAATCAAGCCGCGGACATCAACATCACGACGCAGATCCCCTACGTGACCTCCAACGTGGCCTCGACCGGCGTGCAGACGCAGACGGTGAGCTACGTGACCACCGGCATCCAGCTGAAGGTCACGCCGAGCATCAACGCCGACGGCCGCATCACCCTCCAGGTCAACCCCAACGTGAGCCAGCCCTCGGCGACGGCCGCCGCGAGCAGCACGGGCGCGCCCGCCGTCGACGCGCGCACGGCCAACACCACCGTGCTCGTGCGCGACGGCGAGACGATCGTCATCGGCGGCCTCATCACCGACACGATGCAGGACACCATCTCCAAGATCCCCCTGCTCGGAGACATCCCGGTCCTCGGCTGGCTGTTCAAGAAGAAGAGCAAGACCCGCGTGCGCGCGGAGCTTCTGATCTTCGTGACGACGAGGATCCTGCCCGACTAGCCCGCGAGTGCTCGCCGGTCTCGTCGGCGGCGTCGTCGCGGCGGGCCTCCTCTTGCGGGGGGCGTGGGACCTGTGGGCCCAGTCGCTGGTCCTCCTCGGGCTTCTGGCCGGCGGCGCGGCCTGGCTGGGCGCGCGGACCGCTTCCGGCTGGCTGCCCCGCCCCGATCCCCGCATGCTCTGGTGGCCCGCGGCGCTGGCCGCGCTCTCGGCGCTCTCGGCGTGGTCGAGCCCGGTCCCGGCCTATGCCCGGCCGGCCTGGGCCGCGGCGGCGGCGGGGCTCGCGCTGTTTCCGCTGATCTCCGTGCTCGATTCCGAGGGGCGCGAGCGCGTCGAGAGGCTGCTGCGCTTCACCGGCTGGGTGCTGGTTCTTCTTGCCGTCTATCAGAGGCTGCAAGGAGATATCCGGCCCGCGGCGACTTTTCTCAACCAGAACGCCTTCGCCGGCGCGATCCTCCTGCTTCTGCCCGTCGCGGCGCGCGCCGGCGATTGGGCGCTCGCCGCGGGCCTGATCCTGTGCCTCTGGTGGGCGCGCTCGGTCGGAGCGTGGCTCGGCCTGTCGGTCGCCTTGATCCTCCACCGCCGCGCGGTGGGCGCCGTCGCCTTCTGGCTCGGCTCCGGCGCGGGCTTCATCGGCCTCGTCGCCGCCTACGCCAAGCTCCAGTCGCCGGAGACCTTGCACCGCGTCGAGTGGTGGAAGGCGGCGTGGAGCATGGCGGCGTCGTCTCCGTGGCTCGGACTCGGCCCCGGCTCCTACGCCTACGCCCTGCCGGCCCACGCTCCCGTCAGGCCCGAGCTGTCCTCGCTGTTCGCGCATCAGCATTTTCTGGAGACGGCGGCGGAACGGGGCTGGCCGTACGCCCTGCTGTGGATGATCGGGCTCGCCGTGGTGCTGCGACCCGCGCCCGCGGGGCGCCGCTTCGGCCCCGTCGCGGCGCTGATCCATGGCCTCGTCGATTACGCCCTCTCGGTGCCTGGGGTCTTCTGGCTGTTTTGCGCCTCGACGGCGCTCGCGGCGCCGGAGACGGGGCGCTCGGTCAATGTCCCGCTGCGTTGGCGGCCCGCCCTGTGCGCCGTCCTCCTGGCCCTCGCCGCGGGCTCCGGCGTTCTCGTGGCGCGCGGCTGGTCGGCCGATCGCCTGCGGGCGCGGGCCGTCGCGGCGATCCGCGAAGGCCGGCTTGACGAGGCGGCCGTGCTCCTCGAGGACTCGGAAAAATTATCGCCCCACCCGGAGGCCGCGCGCTTCCGCGCGGAGCTCATCATGGCCCGCGGCGGACCGCGGGCGGACGCCGCGCTTCACCTGACGCGCGCGATCGCGCTGGATCCCTACCGCGCGTCGAACCGCGCCTTGCTGGAGGCCGCATTGGGGACGCGTGAACGCTGAGCGCCCGCGCGTCGCCCCGGAGGCGGTCGTCGCCGCGGTGCTCGCGGCGGCGGTGGTGGCCCTGCTCGGCGGGGCCTGGGCCCGCGGCCTGTCGGTGTTCTGGGGGGACCTGACCTACCTGCATCACGGCTGGCGCGCCGCGCCGGCCATGGTCGTCGCGGCCGGACGCTCGCCGCTGTGGGAGCCGTCGCTCTATTTCGGAATGCCGATGGCGGCCTCCATGCAGGGCGGCCTGTTCTATCCTCCCACGATCCTCTATTATCTGTTCGGCTTCGCGACCGCGACCGCGCTGTTTCAGGCCCTGCATCTGATCGTCGCCGGTTGGCTGTGCGCGCTCTGGCTGAGGGCCTGCCGCTTCTCCTGGGGGGCGAGCCTCGGCGGCGCGATGCTGTTCGCCTTCGGCGGCGTGATGATCGCCCGGCTTCCCTTCCTGAACCATCTCGCGGCGTTGACGTGGGCCCCGGCGCTCGCGCTTTTCTTCCGCCGCCCCGTGCCGCTGGCCCTGGCGCTCGCGTCGATGGTGCTTGCCGGCTATCCGCTGTTCATTCCCGGCTGCGCCGCGGCGGCATGGGCCGTGGCCTACGCGGCCCGCACCGGACGCTGGTCGTGGAGCGGCTCCGCGCGCGACTGGGGAGCCGCGATCCTTCTGTCAGGGATCTTGGCGGCTCCGCAGCTGCTGCCCGGCCTGGAGCTCGCGTCGCTGTCCCGGCGCGCGGCGGGCGTCGGCGTCGGCGAGGCGCTGACCTGGGGCTTCTCTCCGGCCGACCTTCTCCAATGGATCGGGCCGCTCGCCGTCGGCCTGAAGGACTTCCACCCCGCCGTCGATTGGGCGCTGTGCGTCTACCTCGGGCTCGCGGGGGCGGCGTCCGCGGCGTACGGCGCCTGGGCCCTGCCGCGGCGGCGAGCCCTCGTGCTCGCCGCGTTCACGCTCTTCGTCGTCGTGCTGTCCCTGGGCTCCTCGACCGCGCTCTCCTCCGCGCTGTGGACGGCGCAAGCCTCGCCGCTGCGATTCGTACGGTATCCGGGGAACCTCGCCTACATGGCTCTGCTGCCGCTGGCCGCGCTCGCCGCGGCGGGCTTTTCCGGAAGACGGTCGGGTCCGGCGCTCGTGCTCCTGGCGGCGCTGGAGCTGCTGGTGCTCGGGCGCTCGGCAACGCCGCTGGCGCGGCGCGGATTGTTCACGGCGGCCGGCCCGCTCGTCTGGGACTTGCAGCAGAAGCAGGACGGCGCGCGCTATCTGATCTCGCCCAAGGCCCTTCAAGCGTCGGAGGGCGCGAATATCTTCGACTGGAAGCAGCGTCTTTACGGGGTGACGAACGCCCCCTATCGCCTGCGCGCGGCGGCGAACTTCGGGGAGCCGCTGGTCCCCGCGGCGTCCTACGCGGCGATGGACGCCCTGCTGAGCCTTCCGGGCGCCGACGCCGCCGCGGCGTGGATGCCGTGGATCGGAGCCGCGCGCCTGTTGACCCCGGAGCCCGTCCGCTCCCCGCGCTTGACGCCCGAGCCGCGCTTCCTCTGGGACCTTTCCAGGGTCCAGGGGCCGGTGTCGCTCGCCTACCGGCTCACGCCGCAGGATGGCGCGGCCTTGCCCGCGGCGTGGCCGCCGGCGCCTCCTGACGCCGCGCGGGTCCCGCTCGAGGTGCGCCGCGAGCGTGAGGATCGCTTTGAGATCTCCGGCGAAGGCGCCGGCTGGGCCTACGTCGCCGAGCCTCGCTTTCCGGGCTGGACCACCGTGCTCTCCGTCGCGGGCCGGGAGCGAATCGTGGTCCCGGCACCCGCGCTCGGGGCTTTTCAAAAGGTCGAAACGCCGGCCGGTCCGTGGACTTTGCGCTGGCGCTACGAGCCCGGCCCCTGGCGCCTGGGTCTGCTGCTCGCGGTCTTGTCATGGATAATGCTCGCGTGGTCTTGGTATCATCGAGCCGTCGCCACTGGAGAGACTTGATGACCCGCCGGGACCTCATCGTCGTCGGGGCCCTCGCGGCCTGCGTCCTCGCGCTGACGGCGTGGGTCTGGGCGCGCCCCGGCCACGCGTTCTTCAACCACGGCGATCTCTACGCCTACCATTGGCCCTTGCGCCATCACACGGCGGCGGCGCTGATCGAAGGCCGGCTGCCTTTCTGGAACCCCTACATCATGCTGGGCGTGCCGCACGCGGCGAACCCCCAGGCGGCGCTGCTCTATCCGGCGTCGATCATGGGCTTCCTCTTGCCCGTCGTCACGGCCTTGGTCTGGGATCAGATCCTGCATCTGCTCTGGGCGGGGCTCGGCGCGTACCTGCTCGCCCGCTCCGCGCGCCTGCCGCGCGCCGGGGCCGCGGCCCTCGCGACGGCCTACGCGCTCTCGCCTTTTTTGGTCTATCGCGTGACGGCGGGCATCCCGACCTTGCTGGCCGCGTTGTCCTGGGCGCCCTGGGCGTGGCTCGCCTGGCTCTCGGGCTCCGCGCTCCTGCTGGCGGCCGTCTTCGCCCTGCAGTTCTTCTCCGGCCACCCTCAGTTCCTCGTGGTCAACGCGGCCGCCATGGGCCTCTGGGCCGCCGTGCGCCCGGCGCGGCTTGCGCTGTGGACGCGCCTGGCGGCGGGTGCGGGGGGGGCCCTGGCCCTGGCCGCCGTCCAGTGGCTGCCGACGCTCGAGCTCCTGCGCGGCTCCAACCGCTCCGGTTGGCCTGAGGTTTTTCGCGCCGCTTATTCCCTGCGTCCGCGCGACCTTCTGCTGTGGCTCTCCCCCGGCGCGTTCGGCACGCCGCTCAACGGGGGCTGGGACGACGCGATCAGCGTGTTCTACGAGAGCGGGGGAGTGTGGCTCGGCGCGGGAGCCCTGGCGCTCGCGGCCGGCGGCCTGCTGCGCGGGCGCGGACGTCTGGGGCCGGCGCTGCTCGTCGTTTTCGGCGCGCTCCTCGCCCTCGGCGCCAACGGACCGCTCGCCCCGCTGCTGAACGCGCCGGGCTTCTCCTATCTGCGCACGCCTTCGCGCTGGTCCTTTCTTTCGCTCTGGGGCCTGTGGCTGCTGGCGGGAGCGGGCGCGCGCGCGCTCGGGTCGTCGAAGAAGACGGCGTGGGCCCTGTCCTTGCTCCCGCTCGTGATCGCGGCGGAGCTCATGATCTGGGACGCCGGCTTTCTGCGGGCCGCCGTGTCGAGCCGGTTCACGAAGGCGAGCCCCGCCGTCGCCGGGCTGTCCGGTCGGCCGACGCGCGTGCTCACCGCGCCTTCGCTGGCCAATCCGAACAAGGCCGTCGTATACCGGATGCGCAACGTCAACGGCTACGAGGCGTTTTATCCGGCCAGCGCGGCGCTCTGGGCCGCCGAGGCCGAGGGCGAGCCGGCCGCGGACCCGAGCTGGGTGCTTGTCTCGCGCTGGGATTCGCCGGCGGCCGCGCGGGCGGGAGTCTCCGCCCGGCTGACGCCCGCGGGCGTCGAGGAGCGGACCGGGGCCTGGCCGTTGGCGACTTTTCTGGACGCGAACGGAAACCGGCTGGCTTCGGATCCCGCGCTCCTCATCGAGCGCCCCGAGCGCTGGCGCGTCTCCGGCCCCGTGCCCGCCGGCGCCGCCGCCGTCGCGCTCGCCGAGACGCGCTGGCCCGGCTGGCGAGCGTCGCTCGACGGGCGCGCGGCGCCGCTGCGCGCGTGGGGCCCCGCGTTCCAGGCCGCGGCGCTTTCTCCAGGGGCCCCGGACCTCGAGCTTCGCTTCGATTTCTCGCCGTCGCTCTGGTTCTGGTGGGCGGCGCTGTCGGCCGCGGCCTGGGGCGTTTGGTTTTCCGCGATCGGCCGCCGCGCGGAGGCCGCATGAGCCGCAAGAAGGTCCTGTCGGGCGCGGTGGCGTTTACGATCACGGGCATATTCATGTGGCTCGCGCTGCGCAAGGTCGAGTTCGCGGCGCTCGCCGAGGCGCTGAGGGCGGCGCGCCTCGTCTGGCTGCTGCCGATGGTCGGCATCGTCTATCTCGACCTTCTGGTGCGCGCCGTGCGCTGGCGGGTCCTGCTCTCGCGCACCCGCCCCGAGCCCGCCCCGGTGTGGGACCTCTATAAGCTCGAGGCGATCGGCCTCGCGGTCAACAACGTCCTGCTCCTGCGCCTGGGAGAGCTCGCCCGCGCCGGTCTGGCGGCCCGCCGCCTCGGCATCCCCGGAGCCGCCGCGCTGGCGAGCGTCGCCATCGAGCGCGCGCTCGACGTGGCCGCCCTGCTGACCATCTTCGTGCTCGCCACGCGCCTCGCCCCCGGCATCGCCCCGGCGCAGGTCGTGCAGGGGGCGCTGCTGCTGCTCGCGGGGGCGATCACGGCCCTGATCGTGCTGGCCCTGGCGGAAGGCTCGCTGGCGCCCGGCGGGCTCATCGAGCGCGCGCTGCGCCCCTGGCCCAAGGTCCACCGCCTCGTCGAGCAGCTGGCGCTGGGCGCCGCGGTGCTGCGCTCGCCGTCCGCGGCGGCGTACGCCGTCGCGCTGAGCCTCCTGCTTTGGACCGTGGACGCGGCGCTGTACTGGACCGCCGCGTACGCGCTCGACCTCGGCGGCATCATGGATTATCCCCGCGCGGTCCTGACCTTGTCGTGGGCGGGCGCGGTCTCCGCGATCCCGGCCGCCCCCGGCGCGATCGGCACGTTCGAGGCCTTCGTCGCCTCGATCCTGCGCACCTTCGGCGCCGCCCCCGAGGTCGCGCTGGCCTACGCGCTGATGACGCACATGATCATGTACCTGCTGGTGACGGTCACGGGCCTCGCGTTCCTGTGGCGCGACGGCGTCTCGTTGGCGAAGCTCGGCGAAGACGCGGAGCGCGGCGCATGAAGCTGAGCCTGCTCGGCGTGTTGGCCTGCCCCGTCTGCGGCGGCGACCTCAAGTTCGCCGTCCTCGACGCCTACCCGCGCCATGACGCCGAGATCGAGGACGCCGTGCTCGCCTGCAAGCTTTGCTCGCGCGAGTATGCGGTGACCGGCGGCGTGCCGCGCCTGCGCCCGCCGGACCCCGTCGCGCGCGCCACCGCCAAGACGCGCGACGCCTTCGGCTGGGAATGGCTGCGCTATCCCGGCTCCCTTCCCGGCGACAAGGAGACGTTCCTCGAGGAGACGATGCTGCCCGCGCACGAGTTCGCGGGCAAGCTCGTCCTCGACGCGGGCTGCGGCATGGGACGCTACAGCGCCGTCGCGCTGTCCTTGGGCGCCGACGTCGTGGCCATCGATATGTCGGAGAGCCTCATCCGCGTCGCCGAGCGCGCCCTGAACGAGCCGAAGCTCCATCCCGTCGAGGGGGATCTTCTTCATCCTCCGTTCAAGAAGGGCGTCTTCGACGTCGTGTACAGCCAGGGTGTTCTGCACCACACCGCCGACACGCGCGAGGCGTTCAAGGCGGTGGCCGCGCTCGTCAAGCCGCGCGGCCTGCTCTCGGTGTGGCTGTACGGCAAGGCCGGACGATTCGCCGATTTCGCGACGAACCCCTTGAAGCCCGGCCGGGACTGGATCGCCCGCCACCGGCGCTTCGCGTGGTGGATCGTGCTCCTGCGCCATATCGTCAGCGACTTCGTGCGCGTGTTCACGACCCGCATGCCGGTCTCCGTCGTCTACGCGCTGTGCCATCCCCTGACGTGGCTCGGCGTCGTCCCCGGCGTGAAGTGGTTCACCTACTCCGTGGACCCGCGCTACCAGGTCCGCCTCATCGAGAACTTCGACTGGATCTCTCCGCCCTATCAGTGGCACCACACTAAGGAAGAGCTTCTCCGCTGGTTCAGCGAGGAGGGGTTCTCCATCGTCAACGTCCTGCCGCACGGCCTCGTGCCCAAGCCCGGCGCCGTGGGCCGCAAGAGCTCCTGATGAAGGTCGTCATGGTCAGCGCCGGCTTCTGGCCCGCGGTCGGAGGCGCCGAGCGCCAGGCTCTCGAGCTCGCGCGCGCGTTGCGCGCGCGCGGCGCGGACGCGATCGTGCTCACGCGCCGCGTCGGCGGCGCCGCTCCGCGCGAGGAGGTCCTCGGCGTGCCGGTGCGCCGGCTGCCCGTCTTCGGGACCGGCGCGGTCGACTCGCTGTCCTTCCTCCTCGGGGTGCTCGGCTGGCTGCTCAAGCATGGCGGGAGCTGCGACGCGATCCACGCTCATCTCGCGGGTTCGCCCGCGTTGGCGGCCGCGCTGGCCGGACGCTGGCTGGGCAAGCCCGTGCTCGTCAAGCTCGGCGGCGGGCGAGGCATCGGCGAGCTCGCGGCCTCCTCGCGGACCGTCCTGGGCCGGCTGAAGCTGGCTTTGCTCGCCTCACTGAAACCGCGGTTCTTGGCGGTGGTCCCCGACCTGGCGGAAGAGGCGCGCGAGCATCTTCCCGGCGCGGCGATCGAGGTTCTTCCCAACGGCGTCGACGTGGACCGGTTCAGGCCGGTCTCTCCGGAGGAAAAGCAGGCCCTGCGCGAGCGCCTGGGCTGGAGCGGGACCGTGTTCCTCTACACGGGACGGCTCTCGTGGGAAAAGCGGCTGCCGTGGTTCGCGAAAATCTGGGAGAAGGCGTCCGCGGGCCGCGACGCGTCGCTGATCATCGTCGGCGCGGGTCCCGAGGTCATCCCGGAAAGTCCGCGGGTGCGGGTGCTCCCGCCCGTCGACGACACGGCCGAGCTGTACGCGGCGGCCGATGTGTTCGTGCTGCCCTCCGTGTCCGAGGGGCTGTCGAATTCCTTGCTCGAGGCGATGGCCTCGGGGCTGCCGGTGGTCGCCAGCGCGGTGGGGGGGACGGCTCAGGTATTAGAGGACGGGAAGACGGGCCTATTGTTCGATAAGGACGATGAAAAGAAGGCGGTTCAACAGATAGAACGGATTTTGAACGACAACGAATCGAGGACTCGTATCGGTGCCGCGGCGAGGCTCGAGGTCGAGCGGCGCTATGCGCTGCCGATCGTGGTGGAACGGCTTTTAGACCTTTACCGAGGAAGCTCATGAGTCGCGGCGACCGCTTCGCCCGGAGCGTGGGCTGGGGTCTGGCAGGTCAGGCGGGTGTCGCGGCGATCAACCTGCTTGTCATTCCCATCCTTGTGCGCGGCTTCGGCGTGGAGGCGTACGGGCTGTACCTTCTCATGCAGGCGGCCGCGGGCTGGGTCGGCGCGGTGCACTTCGGCGCGGGAGCGGGGCTCGTGCGCTTCGCGTCGCAGTCCCACGCCGAGGGAAAGCGGGGCGCCCTCGACGATTCCCTGCGCCACGGGGCGCTTCTCATCGTCGGCGGCGCGGCCCTCGGCGCCGCCGTCCTGTGGGCCGCGGCGCCCGCGCTGGCGGGCAAGGTCTTCACCGTGCCCGGCTATTATCAGGCCCATGGGGCCTGGATGATCCGCGCCGCCGCGCTGGGCGCCGTCTTCGCCTCGGTGACGGCGTGGGCCGCGGCCGCGTTCCAGGGCCTGCACCTCTTCCAGTGGCAGTCGGCCGCCGCGGTCCTGCAGGGGCTCCTGCTGCCTTTGGGCGTGCTCGGCGCGCTCGCCATCGGGCGCGGCCTGGGTGCTGCGGCCGCGTCCTTCGTCGCGGCGCACGCGCTCGTCGCGCTGTTCTCGGTCTTCGGCCTGCGTCGCGCGCGCCTGTCGGTGCCCGATCACGGCGGCAAGCTCTCCTTCGCCGTCTTCGGCCGCTACTCGATCGGCTTCTGGCCGGTTTCGCTGGCCCAACTCGTCAGCGGCCAGCTCGACCGGGCCTTCGTCGCCGGCCTGCGCTCGATGTCGGAGTTCACCTTGTACGCCGTGCCCGCGGGCCTGCTCTCCCGCGTGCAGGCCTTGCCCGTCACGGCCGCCGCGGCGCTCGTGCCCGTCATGGGCGGCCTCGCCGCGCACGAGGGGCCGGAGACGCCCGCGCGGCTGTACCTGCGCGCGTCGCGGACCTTGATCGGCCTCATCGCGCCGGCGTACGCGCTCCTGTTCTGCCTGATGCCGCAGTTCCTGTCGCTGTGGCTCGGGGGCGGGTTCGGCGACGTCAGCGTGTGGCCCGCGCGGCTGCTCGTCGCGACGCACGCGATCGCGCTGTTCTCCTATCTGCCCAACTCCGTCGCGGCCGGGCGCAAGGACGGGTGGTGGCCCTCGGCGGCGGCCTGGCTGCAGGCGCTCGTCTGCCTGGCGCTGTGGCCGTGGATGGTCCCGCGCTGGGGCCTGCTCGGGGCGGCGCTGGGCGGGCTCATCGCGCAGGGTATCGCCACGTTGCTGTTCGTCTCCTTCGTGCACGCGCGCCTGCTCGCGCTGACCTGGCTTCGCTTCGCGCGCGAGACCATGATCCCCGCCTCCGCGGGCGTCGTCGTCCTGCTGGCGCTCGCGTGGCCATTAAGGGTGCGCGTGACCGGGTGGATCTCCTTCTTCGCCTTGTGCGCGGCGGCGGGGGCCTTGTACACTATGGTCTTCTGGCGCCTGCTGCCGGCCGACGACCGGCGCTTCCTCAGATCGCGCCTGCCTTTCTAAACAGAACATGTGCGGAATATGCGGCGTCGTTTACGGAGATAATAGGCCGCCCGAAAGGGCGGTCCTTAAGCGCGCCAACGACGCCATCGCCCACCGCGGTCCCGACGACGAGGGCTATCACGTCGACGCCCCCGCCGGCCTGGCGATGCGCCGCCTGGCCATCATCGACCTCAACACCGGGCATCAGCCGATCTCCTACGCCGACGAGACCCTGTGGATCGTGCTCAACGGCGAGATCTACAACTTCCTCGAGCTCCGCGCGGAGCTCGAGGCGAAGGGGCATCGCTTCAGGACGAAGTCCGACACCGAGGTCATCCTCGCGCTGTACAAGGACCTGGGACCCAGGTGCGTGGAAAAGCTGCGAGGGATGTTCGCGTTCGCGATCTGGGATAAAGCGAAGAGGAGGCTGTTCATCGCCCGGGATCGCATCGGCAAGAAGCCGCTGTGCTACGCGGTCCGCCCGGACGGGACCCTGCTGTTCGGCTCCGAGCTGCGCTGCCTGTTCGCGCTCGAGCCGTCGTTGTCGCGCGAGATCGATCCCGTCGCCGTCGACATGTTCCTGACCCTGCAGTACATCCCCTCGCCGCGCTCGATCTACGCGTCGGTGCGCAAGCTCCCGCCGGCGCACACGCTCACGTGGGAGAACGGCAGGATAAAGGTGGACCGCTATTGGGACCTTCCTCTCGGGCAAAAACCGATCACGGAAGACTTCGAGGAGGCGAAGGGGCTCCTGCGCGAGACTCTCACCGAAGCGACCCGCCTGCGCATGATCTCCGACGTTCCTCTGGGAGCGTTCCTCTCCGGGGGCGTGGACTCCTCCATCATCGTGGCGCTGATGTCTGGGCTTTCCTCCAAGCCGGTGAAGACCTTCTCGATCGGCTTCGAGGAGGAGCGGTTCTCGGAGCTCAAGTACGCGAAGCTCGTCGCGCAGCGCTACAAGACCGACCACACCGAATTCATCGTCAAGACGGAAATGGCCGATGTCTTGCCCAAGCTCGCCTGGCACTACGGCGAACCCTACGCCGACGCCTCCGCTTTGCCCAGCTACTACGTCGCGCGCGAGACGCGCAAGTTCGTGACCGTCGCGCTCAACGGCGACGGCGGCGACGAGAACTTCGCCGGCTACGTGCGCTACTTCGCGATGAAGGCCGCCCGCCTGGCCGACGTCCTGCCGGGCCCCGTGCTCTCCGCCCTGCGCGCCGGGGCGGAATGGCTCCCCGAGCACGACGCGCCGCTGGGCAACGTCTGGCGCGCCAAGCGCTTCCTGCGCTCGATCCTGTCGGCCGATCTGCCCGGGCGCCATTTGAAGATGGTCGGCTTCTTCTCCGAGGACGACAAGCCCTCGCTGTACAGCGAGTCCTTCAAGCAGCGCCTGGGCTCCTCGCTGGGCGAGGCCCTGCGCTACATCCGCGCCGCCTTCGCCGCCTGCGAGGGCGAGGACTTCGTCAACCGCATGCTCGCCGTGGACTTCAAGACCTACCTGCCCGAATGCCTGATGGCGAAGGTCGACGTCGCCACCATGGCGTGCTCGCTCGAGGGCCGCTCGCCGCTGCTCGATCACGTCTTCGTCGAGACGGCGTTCCGCATGCCCGGCGATTGGAAGCTCAAGGGCCTGCGCGGCCACAAGTTCATCATGAAGGAGGCCTTCAAGGACCTCCTGCCCGAGGAGATCCTGAGCCGCCCGAAGATGGGATTCGGCATTCCGCTCGGGGCGTGGTTCCGCGGAGGCCTCAAGGGATTCTGGGAGGAGAACGTGCTGTCGCCGCGGGCGCTGGCTCGCGGCTATTTCAACGAGGCGACCTTGCGCGGCCTTTGGGCCGAGCATCAGGGCGGCAAGCGCGACCACGGCTACCGCCTGTGGGCCCTGCTCATGCTCGAATTGTTCCACCGGCACGCCGACGAGGCTTTGGCGGCGCCGGAAATCGCCGCGCGCTGATGCTCTGCCCCGCCTGCGGCAGGCCGGCCGAGGAGGGCGCCCTCGCCTGCGCGTCCTGCGCGGTGATCTTCTCGAAGTGGAAGGCCCGCGGCGTCGCCGTCGCCCCGCCGGTCGTTCCTCGCTCGGTGCTTCCCACGCCCTCGCAGCTGACGGCGTTCGCCGCCGGGTCCTTGCTGCTCTTCGCCGTCCGCGAGCGCCTGCGCCCGGCGCTCTTCATTCTCGACGGCGTCGATCTGGGGGTGCACGAGACGGGGCATCTTCTCTTCGGGCTGCTCGGCAATCATTTTCTCACGGTCGCCGGCGGCACCTTGCTGCAGCTCATCATGCCGCTGGCCTTCGTCGCCGACTTCCGCCGCCGCGGCCTTAAACGCTCGGCGGACGTCTGCGTCGCCTGGGTCGGCCAGAACTTCCTGCACATCGGACGCTACGCCGCCGACGCTCGCGCCCAGGAGCTGCCGCTCGTCGGCGGCGGCGTGCACGACTGGACCTACCTGCTCGAGGTCACGGGCCTGCTGACGCGCGACGTCGAGGTCGGGCGCTTCTTGGACTCCGTCGGCTGCGCGCTGATCGCCTGGGCGGGCGTGTCGCTGTGGCGCCGGGGGTTCCCGCCTGCGCAACGGCCGGAGTACTAGGCTCGCGGGAGCTCGGTCCTGGACCGAGTTGAGCTATCCGAGCTTCAGGGCGGAGAGAATCAACTGGACGCCGATCGCCGCCAGGAGCAGGCCCATCAAACGCGTGATGATGTTGAGGATGGTGGGGGAGAGCTTCTTGGCGCTGTCGGCGGCGAGGGTGAGGACGTAGTAGCTGATCAGCGCGACCAGGGCGATCGCGACGAAGACGAGCGCCTTCTGGGGCAGGCTCGTCGCGCGCCCGATCTGGACGATCGAGGTGGTGATGGCGCCGGGGCCCGCCAGAAGGGGGACGGCCAGGGGCGTGATCGCGATGTCGTCCTTGTTCATGCCCTCCTCGAACTCCTCGGGCGTCTCGCGCATCGCCGACTTCTGGGCGCGGATCATGTCGAGGGAAGACAGCAGGAGCACGAGGCCGCCGGCGATCTGGAACGCGGGCAAGGTGATGCCGAACAGCTTGAAGATGGTGGGGCCCAGGGCGGCGAAGGAGGCCATGACGCCCGCGCAGACGAGGCAGGCGGTACGGGCCATGCGCCGGCGCTGCGCGGCGGTGTCGCGCGCCGTCAGCGCGAGAAAGGTCGGGACCGCCGCGAAGGGGTCCACGATCGCGAAGAGGGAGCCGAAGGTCAGGAACGCGTATTCGAGCATGACCCGGCTATTTTAGCCTTTCCCCCGGGGCCGGTTCATTGCTCCCGGTCAAATATCGGTAGGCCTGGCACCATGAAATCGCCTTTAATTTTCTACAATTGACGGCAATGGACCGTGAAATCGGCGTGGGCGGCTTCGCCGTCAGCGCGCTGGCCCGCCGCTACGTCAACGAGGTGCTGGACTCCAACCGGCTGTCCTACGGTCCGTTCCACCGCCGCTTCGAGGCCGCCTTCGCCGCCGAGCACGACTCGAAGCACTCGGTGTTCTGCAACTCGGGCACGAGCGCTTTGCAGATCGCGCTTCAGGCCCTCAAGGAGAAGCACGGCTGGGCCGACGGCGACGAGGTGGTCGTCCCGTCGGTGACCTTCATCGCGACCTCGAACATCGTCCTGCACAACCGCATGGTCCCGGTGTTCGCCGACGTTGACCCGCGCACCTACACGCTCGACCCCGCCAAGCTCGAGGCCGCGATCGGCCCGAAGACGCGCGCCGTGATCCCGGTCCACCTGCTCGGCCTGCCCGCCGACATGACCCCGATCTCGGCGATCGCGCGCAAGCGCGGCCTGTCCATCATCGAGGACTCCGCCGAAACCATGTTCGCCAAGTATAAGGGCCGCAAGGTGGGTTCGCTCGGCGACATCGGCTGCTTCTCGACCTACATCGCACACTACATCGTCACCGGCGTCGGCGGCCTGGCGACGACGAGCGATCCCGACCTCGCGGTCCGGCTGAGATCCCTGATGAACCACGGGCGGGACTCGATCTACCTCTCCATCGACGACGACAAGGACGCGACGGGCAAGAAGCTCCATGAGATCGTCTCGAAACGATTCCAATTCGTTTCCGTGGGTCACAGCTACCGCGCCACCGAGCTCGAGGCGGCCCTGGGCCTGGCCCAGCTCGAGGAGAAGGACGCCATCGTCGCCGCGCGCACCGGCATGGCCGCGCGCCTGAGCGCCGGGCTCAAGGAGTTCGAGGACCGCCTCCAGCTGCCGTTCAGCCCCCCGGACCGCGACCACACCTTCATGCTCTACGGCCTCGTGCTCAAGAACGAGGACAAGGCGCCGCTCGTGAACTTCCTGGAGGATCGGGGGGTTGAGACAAGAGACATGTTGCCGTTGTTGAATCAGCCGGTGTACAAGAAACTTTTCGGCGACATCGAGGCGAAATACCCGGTCGCCAAGGCCCTCAACCGGTCCGGTTTTTATATCGGCTGCCACCAATATATGACCGCGAACGACGCCGATTACGTGGTCGAGCAGTTCCGCGCGTATTTCCGGTCGCGCTAAGATGATCAAGGTTTCGGTCGTTATCGATAATCACAACTACGGCCGCTTTCTCAAAGAGACCCTCGACTCGGTCCTCGCGCAAGTCCTCGACGACGTTGCCGTTGAAATCGTCGTCGTTGACGACGGCTCGACCGATGAATCCCGAGAGATTCTTTCTTCATACGCCCCGCGCGTGAAGTCGTTGCTTCAGGCGCGGCAGGGACAAGCCTCCGCCTTCAATAATGGCCTCGCCGCTGCCACGGGGGACATCGTCTGCCTTCTCGATTCGGATGACGTTTTTCTGCCCGGAAAGCTCCAGGCCGTGGTCTCGGCGTTCAAGGACCCGAAAGTCGTCGCCGTCCAACATTATTTGCACGACACCGACGCCAAGCTCTCCCCGCTTCCCCGCCGCTTCCCCGCCTGGCCCGCCCGCTACGTTCTCGAGGACTACATCGAGGGCCGCACCGAGTTCACCGCGACCTCGGGCCTGGCGTTCCGGCGCGAGACGCTTCAAAAGCTCTTGCCCATCCCCAAGGACCTGTTCTACTACCTCGACGACTTCCTGACCGCCCACGCCCTGTTCTTCGGCGAGCTCGCCAACATCCCATCGGTCCTGGGACTGCACCGCATGCACGGCGCGAACTGGTGCGCGGGCGGGCTCGAGGATCCGGCCAAGATCGAGCGCGACTTCGTCGACCGGGCCAATTACGGCGCCCACCGCGACCGCTGGCTCGCCGCGGCGGGACGGGAGCGCTCGGCGCAGGCGCTCGAGGCGGAGCGCCTCGAGCTGTGGCGCCGCCGCGTCCTGCTCGAGGCCTTGCGCGCCCGGCCGCTCGAGGCGGCGCGCGCCTGGCGCGAGGGCCTGCGGTCTTTGCCCAAGACCCGTCACGCGCGCTTTCGCGCCGCGACGACGGCCCTGGCCGTCCTGTCGCCGACCCTCTACCTCGCGCTGTACGACGCGTACTCCCGGCCATGAGCGAGGCCTTCGACCTGACCGTGGTCGTTCCGACGCTCAACGAGGAGGGCGCCCTGCGCCTGGTCCTGCCGCGCTTGAAGGAAACGTTCAAGCGTCTCGCCTTGCGCGGCGAGGTGCTCGTCGTGGACGGCCGCTCGACCGACGAGACCGTGGCCGTCGCCGCGGCCGGCGGCGCGCGGGTGCTGACGCAGACGGGCAAGGGCCTCGGCGGCGCCCTGCGCGAGGGCCTGCTCGCGACGAACTCCCCGTGGGTCGCGGTCATCGACGCCGACGGCTCGCATCCCCCCGAGATCCTCGCGGACATGTGGGCCAGCCGCGGGGGCTGGGACCTCGTCATCGCCTCGCGCTACATTCCCGGCGGCTCGGCCGTGATGGGGCCTCTGCGCCAGATCCTGAGCCGTTCGCTCAACGTGGTCGCGCGCCTCGTGCTGGACCTGCCCGCGCGGGACTCCTCCGGGGGCTTTCGCCTCTATCGCGGCGAGCCGGCGCGCGCCGCGTGCGCCGCCGCGACGGCGAATGATTTCACGATCCAGCAGGAGCTGCTCGTCGGCATTCTGTCGCGCGGGGGGAAGGTCCTCGAGATCCCGTTCCGCTACGAGCCCCGCCTGGACGGCGCCTCGAAGGCCTCGGCCCTGCGCCTGGCGCCGGCGTACGTGCGCATGCTGCTCAAGCTGCGCGGGTGGCGCTCATGACGACCTTGATCCGTCTCGAGACGCTCTCCGCCGCCGACCGTTTCAACGACGAGGTCTGGAACCGCGTTCAGGCCTTCATCGGCGCGGACATACTCGAGGTCGGCATGGGCATCGGCATCTTCACCCAGAAGCTCCTGACCCGGGGGAAGGTCTTCGGCGTGGAGATCGTGCCCGAGTTCCTCGAGGAGGCGCGCCGCCGCCTGGGCGCGCGCCCCGGCCTCGAATACCTCGTCGCCGACATCGGCGCCCCCGAGGCGCCCGTTTCCCTGCGCGGCCGGGCCTTTGATACCATCGTGTGCATGAACGTGCTCGAGCACATAGAAAACGATCGGGGAACCTTGTCGCGCTTCCTCGGCCTTCTCAAGCCCGGGGGAAAGCTCGTTCTTGTCGTGCCGGCGCACCGGTGGCTGTTCAATCCGCTCGACTCCCATGACGGCCATTTCCGCCGTTACGAGCGCTCCGAGCTCAATGAGAAGCTCAAGACGGCGGGCTTCGTCGTCGTCCACGAATCCACCTTCAATCTTTTCGGCATCGCCGGCTGGTTCTTGAACGGCACGATCCTGCGCCGCAAGGACCTGCCCGCCGGCCAGATGGGCCTGTTCAACAAGGTCGCGCCGCTGCTGTTCTGGCTTGAGAACCTCGTCGGCCCGCCCGTCGGCCTTTCGCTGCTGGCCGTGGGAACCAAGCCATGAACGAGAAACTTTCGATCATCATCCCGGCTTACAACGAGGAAGATTCGGTCGACGCCATCCTTAAGAGCTGCCTTGACGCCCGGGCCGCCTTGATCAAGGACGCGGGTCTTTCCGGCGTGGAAGTGATACTTGTCGACGACGGCTCCCGCGACAAAACCCTCGAGAAGGCCCGCCGCTGGACCGAGGCCAAGGTCGTCGCGCACGAGAAGAACAAGGGCTACGGCGCGGCGCTGATGACCGGCTTTCGCGCCTCCTCGGGGGACCTGCTCTCCTTCCTCGACGCCGACGGCACCTGCGACCCCCTCGAATTCAGGGGCCTCATCCTGGCGCTGCGCGAGGCGAAGGCCGACATGGCCGTGGGCGCGCGCCTGCACGCCGGTTCGCGGATGCCCTTCGTGCGCACCATCGGCAACCGGCTCTACGCGCTGCTGATCCGCGCGCTGACCGGGGTCAGCCTGACGGACACCGCCAGCGGCATGCGCGTGTTCAAGCGCTCCCTTCTGCCGCGCCTGGCTCCGCTGCCGACCGGCCTGCACTTCACGCCCGCGATGACGGCCCGGGTCGCCTGCATGGGCGGCGTCTTCGTCGAGCGGCCGATCTCCTACGCGGAGCGCGTCGGCCAGTCCAAGCTCTCCGTGGTCCGCGACGGCGTGCGCTTTCTGCGCGTGATCCTGGGGACCGTCTTCGCCTACTTCCCGCTGCGCGTGTTCGGGCCGCTCGCGGCCCTCTTCCTCGTCGCCGCCGCCGGCCTCGCCCTGCTCCCCGCGCGCGCCTATCTCGGGGGAGACGGCATTTCGGAGTGGATGATCTATCGCCTGCTCACCGTGCTGACCTTGTCGGTGTGCGGGGCCATCTTCGCGGCGATCGGCGTGCTCGCGCAGAAAGCCTCCAACGCCGCCCTGGGCCGCCCCGTGTCATGGGTGGACCGCCCCGCTATCCGCGAGACGGCCGCCCTCGCCGGCGCGACCCTGTGGCTGGCCGCCATCGCGGTGAACTGGCCCACCGTCGTCGAGTACGCGACGACCGGCCACATCACCCGCCACTGGGCCTGGGTCCTGCTCGGCGCGCTGTCGGTCATCTGCGGCACGGTGCTCGTCTCGCTGTCCATCGCGCTCGGCGCCTTCGCCCATCTTCCCCGTGAGGACGCGCCATGAGCTTCTGGGACCGCAAGAAGGTCCTCGTCACCGGCGGCGGGGGGTTCATCGGCAGCCACGTCGTGGAGCTTCTTCTGCGCCGTCACAAGGAGGTCCGCGTCACCGTGGCCGGCCGCATGAGCAAGGAGAACAAGCGCAACCTGTCCGAGGTCCTGCGCAACCCCTGGCTGCGCGTGATCAAGGGCGACCTGCGCGACCCCCGATTCTGCCGCAAGGCCTGCAAGGGCCAGGACGTGGTCTTGAACCTCGCCGGCGTGGTGGGCGGGGTGGGCTATAACAGCAAGCATCACGCCGGCCTGTTCCGCGACAACATGACCTTGCAGCTCAACGTGCTCGAGGCCGCGAGGCTCGAGGGCGTCAAGCGCTACCTCGTCGTCAGCACCGCCTGCGTCTATCCCCGCGACTGCAAGATTCCCACGCCCGAGACCGAGGGCTTCCGCGACGAGCCGGAGCTCACCAACCGCGGCTACGGCTGGGCCAAGCGCATGGGCGAGTACATCGGCCGCGCCTATGCCGAGGAATTCGGCATGAGCGTCGCCATCGTGCGCCCCTACAACGCCTACGGCCCGCGCGACCACTTCGACCTCGACAAATCGCACGTCATCGCCGCCTTGGTGCGCCGCGTCTGCGAGGGGGAGAGCCCGCTCAAGGTCTGGGGCGACGGCAAGTCGACGCGCGCGTTCTTGTATGTCGAGGATTTCGCGCGGGGCTTGCTCGACGTGGCCGAGAAATATCCGAACGCGGACCCGGTGAACATCGGCTCAGCGGACGAGGTCTCGATCAAGGATCTGGCCAAGGCCGTTTTGCGGGCGGCGGGGGCCGAAAAGACGAAGCTCATATTCGACCCTTCAAAACCGTCGGGCCAGCCTCGCAGGGCGTGCGATACGAAGAAAGCACGGCGTGTTCTTGGCTTTACGGCAACGATACATCTCGACGAAGGCCTGCGACGCACGATCGCGTGGTATAGAGAGAATCTTCAGTGAGAGGCAAAAGACTATTAGTTTTACTGACCTACAACGAGATCGAGGCCCTGCCCAAGATCTTCGACCGCCTCCCGCTGAGCGCCGCGGACGAGGTCATGGCCATCGACGGCGGCTCCAAGGACGGCACCGTCGAGTTCCTCGAGTCCAAGGGGCTGAAGGTCGTGCCCCAGCCCCGCCGCGGCCGCGGCGTCGCCTTCCGCCTCGCCCTCGAGCTCACCGGCGCCGAGACGATCTGCTACTACAGCCCCGACGGCAACGAGGACCCCGAGGACATCCCGCGCATCTTCGAGAAGATCGAGGCCGACGGCTCCGACCTCGTCGTCGCCTCGCGCATGATGAAGGGCGCCTACAACGAGGAGGACGTGCACTGGTTCCGCCCCCGCAAGTGGGTCAACCAGCTCTTCACCTTGGCCGCCAACCTCCTCTGGAACCGCGGCCTCTATGTCGAGGACACGATCAACGGGTTCCGCGCGGTGCGCGCGGAATCCTTGAGGCGCTGCGCGTGCGACGCCGACGGCTTCCCCATCGAGTACCAGATGTCGATCCGCATGATGAAGCTCGGCATGGCGATCGGCGAAATGCCGACGCACGAGTACCCGCGCCTCGGCGGCCAGAGCACGGCGGAATCCTGGCCGACGGGCGTGGTCTTCGTCAAGACCTTGCTGCGCGAGATCTCGATGGGCCGGGCGGTGACCGCGGCGGACGGTGAAAAGGTAGAATCAACCCCCCATGGCTGAACAACGGCGCGACCTGAGGGCCGACGCGGAAACCTACGCCCACAGGGCGATCACCACCTGGCTTCCGGTCCTGTACCTTCTGATCTCCTCGCTGTTCTTCCTGCGCACCTACGACTCCGCGCAGGTGAAGATCTCGATGATGCAGATGGGCGGACTGGGCCTGCTGACGATGTGGCTCGCGCGCCTGGCCGTCGCCGGCAAGCACGCCCTGAACCGGGAGGACCTGGTCTGCCTGTCGCCGTTCCTCGCCTACCTGGGCTGGGGCGTGTTCTCCTATCTGAAGGCGCCGTACCACATGTCGAGCACGGACTTCTTCCTGCGCCACATGTTCTACATGATCGTGGCCCTGATCACGATCTACGAGTTCGACGAGGCGGCCGTCGGGCGCCTCTTCAAGGTCCTCATCTGGACGGCCTGGATCGCGATCGGCTACGGGACCCTCCAGTTCATCGACAACTCGATGTTCCCGCGCGGCGTGGGCAAGGGCATCGACCCGTTCGTCTGGCGCGGCGCGTTCTCCGACCGCGTGTTCTCGACCTACGGCAACCCGAACTTCTATGGGAACTTCCTCGTCATCATGTTCCCGATCCTGCTCACGCAGTGGTTCAAGACCCGGCGCTGGAGCCTGATGGTCCTGATCGGCCTGCTGCTGCTCAACCTCATCAAGACGGGCACGAAGGGCGCCTGGCTCGGCTTCGCGATGGTGTGCTTCATCTTCGGCGTGATCTCGCTGGTGTTCTTCGCCGAGCAGACCAAGCCCATCCGCAAGCGCCTGCTCGGCCTGGTCGCCGTCCTGGTGCTGGGCTTCGTCGGCTACACGGCCAAGGACCTGATGGGCCGCGTCGTCTCGATCAACTTCCGCCTGTTCACCTGGGAGGCGACCTGGGAGATGATCCGCACCCAGCCGTGGACCGGCTCGGGCGTGGGCTCCTTCCCTCCGCTCTACCCCGCGTTCCGCCGCCCCGCCATCTTCCACATCGAGGGCAAGCACAACACCGAGACCGACCACGCCGAGAACGAGTATCTCGAGCAGCTCTTCGACAACGGCATCCTCGGCTTCGGCATCTTCCTCTGGCTCGTCCTGAGCACCTTGGTCGTGGGCTTCCGGTCGCTCGGGCAGCTGACGACGTCGGCCATGCTCAAGGACGGCCGTCCGCCGCCGCGCGCGCTGGACCTGATCGGCGTGATCGTCGCGTTCATGGGCATGCTCGCCCACAACACCTTCGACGTCAGCATGCGCTTCGTCTCCTCGGGCGTCTATCTGGGCCTGCTGTCGGGCCTGATCGTCAACCTCGCGCGCGGCCGGGCGCTCTACGAGCTCCACCCCCGCGAGCCCGAGGCGCCGGCCGTCCCCGGCGCGGCCTCCGCGTGGACGACGGTTTCGGAGATGCTGATCTGGCCGTTGCGTCTGGCCGCGGCCGGCGGCGTGCTCTATTACGCGCTCTTCAAGGGCTGGAGCCAGTTGCGCCAGGTCCCGTTCGGCGGCATGTTCGGGGAGTTCTCCATGCTTCAGGGGCCGCTCTCGCGCGTGCCCGGCGGCGGGGAGCTGCTGCAGTGGTGGCTCGCCTGGGGCGTCTTCGCCGCCTGCATGCTGTGGCTCGGCTGGAAGATGATCCGCCTCTGCCTTCTCTCGGAGAGCCCGGTCGTGCCCATGCTCGTGCTCGCGATGCTGGCGCCGCTGTACCAGTTCTGGGGCTACTTCAAGGCCGACATCCACCACAACGTCGCCATCTACTTTTCAAAAGAACGGCAGTGGGAACCCGCCGTCGGGAATTACCTCATCGTCAACAGATTGAATCCCGACTTCGTGATGTCAAAATATTTTTTGGGTAATGTCTTCAACGACCGCTTCAACATGACGAAGGCGTATCTGCCCAACTGGGGAGACACCGACAACGTCGCCCGCGACGACTACGAGCGCGCGATGTACTGGTACGAGGAGGTCCGCAAGCTGGCGCCGAACTACGTCCAGATGCATCACCAGATCGGCAACCTGCATTTGCGCCGCGCCGAGTGGGCGACCAATAACGGCAGGCCTGAGGAAGCCGAGAAGTACCTCGACATGGCGATGACGCGCTTCCGGCTCTACTACCAGATCGACCCGGTCTTCGCCCCGAACTTCTACCGCATGGCCCAGATCTTCATGATCCGCAAGCAGTACGACGAGGCGGTGAAGACCTACCAGGCTTTTATCGACGCGTCTCAGTGCGCGGTCGCGCCCTCCTTGCTCGAAAAGCCCTGGCTGCGCAAGACCATCCTCTCCTATCAGGCCTACACTCACCTCGACGGCGGCTGGGTCCATCACCACGTCGGCGAGTCCAACCGCCTGCGCGAGTCCGCCGAGGCCTACACGAGCATGGCCAACGCCCTGTTCATGGCCGACCGCTTCCCCGAGGCCGAGCAGGCCTACCGCGTGGCGCTCTCCTACGACCAGAACTTCGAGATGGCCAAGAAAAACCTCGAGGTCACCTACCGCCGCGCCCAGGCCGAAGGGCGGCTTAAGCCCGCCGCGGTGGCGCCGGGCACGCAGATCGTCCCCGGCCAGCCGGTCCCGACGGGCTGGATCGTCCTCCCGAAGAAGTGATCGAGGAGCTGTCCTCGCGGAGAGTGCTGCTGCGAGGGCACCCCGGACGCAGGCATCGCTCGCCTGCGAGGCTTGGCGCCCCAACTGTTTCCGGAAACAGTCGACCATGAGGCGCGGTCTTTTGTTGTTGACGAAAAGGACCTGGATCGATCGGCCTGAAGCCGTCCCCGCGATTCCACCGGTGGGAAATCGGGGCTAACTCGGAATCTTCGCCGGAGCGATTATTTCGCGGCGGCTTTCGCGCTCAGGCGCGCGTTCTCGGCGTCGATGAGGGGGTCGATCAGGGCGTACACCGCGCGCTCCTCGGCGGTCGCCAGCGCGCGGTTGTGGCGCGCCATGAGCCAGGCCTTGCGCGCCTCCTTCGCCGCGGCGAGCAGCGGGGCGGGCACGAAGGTCGACTTGTAGACGGCCGTCGACTTGGCTTCCTCGCCGAGCTCCTTGAGCATGAACTCGCGCGCCTTCTCGGGCTGCAGGTTCTTGACGAGGTAGGAAGCGATCTCGCGCACGATCTTGCGCTTCTCGGCCTCTAAAATATCGGGCGGCGTGCCGCCGGCGACGAGGGCGGCCATCCCCTCGGGATACTCCTCGAGCCACTTGTGCGTGACCTGCCCTTCGTGGATGCGCCGCACGGCCAGGCGCTCGTAGATCACGCCCACCTCCACGCCGTCCGCGAGCATCCGGGCGTAAAGTTCGTTGTCCAGAATGATCATGTCCGAGCGATAGTGGCCGTACTTCTTGTACAGCGCGCGAGGAATCGCCAGATTCGTCGTGAGGTAAGGTAAAAACTCTTCCCCGACGGCGTAGTGGCCGGGCACCTTGCCTTCCTCGATCTTCATGCCCGGCGGAAAAGCGGTCCCGATGAGGCGGTCGTACCGGTGCAGCCAGCCGTCGGAAAAAACGAATCCGGCGTTCGGGCGGGCTTTAAAGAAATCGGCGAACTTCTGAAGGCGGTCGAGCGTCCAAAAATCATCCGAATCGATGTTCGTGATCCAGGTCCCCGCCGCCATCTCGAGCGCCATGTTGCGGCACGCCATGTTCCCGATGTTCTTGGGAACTCGGGTGTACTTGAACCGTTTATCCTTGCACCACTCCTGGATCATCTCCGGCGTCTCGTCCATGGACCCGTCGTCGACGATCAGGACCTCATAGTCGCCGAAGGTCTGCCCGGCGACGGTGGCCAGGGCCCCGGGCAGCATGTGCGCCCGGTTGTAGGTGGGCAGGACGATGGAAAATAGCGGCTCGCTCATGCGAGCGTGGCCTCGACCTTGGACTCGATCTCCTTGCCGGCGGGATTGGCGTCGGGGCCGAAGCGCGCGACGACCAGGCCCTCCTTATTGACTAAATATTTAGAGAAGTTCCAGGGGATGTCGCCGTTGAACCCCGCTTCCGTCGTCAGGAACTTGTACAGCGGGTGGATGCCCGGACCCTTCACGGAGATCTTCGAGTAGAGGTCGAAGGAAAGGGCGAACTTGGTCAGGCAGAAGCTCTTGATGTCCGCGTCGGAGCCGGGCTCCTGGGCGCCGAACTCGTTGGCGGGGAAGGCCGCGATGCGCAGGCCCTTATCCTTGTATTTCTGGTGCAGCGCCTCGAGGTCCGTGTACTGCGGGGTGAAGCCGCACAGCGACGCCGTGTTGACGATGAGCAGCGCGTGGCCTTTGTACTTCGAGAGCTTGACGGGCTTGCCGTCGATGCTGAGCATCTCGAACTCGTAGATGCGCCCCTTCGTCTTCTCGGCTTGCATCGGATTCACCTCGGGTCTCTTGGATAAGGCGGCGGCGGCGGCGAACAACGTCTCGCTCAGCCCCAGCTTGGCCCTGCTCAGGATGCGCTTCATGCGTCATTCTACCTTTCGAGCCCCCTTGGTGTCAGGCTCGCAAATTCGTCGAATTCTTTTTGGCGATCCAACGCGCCGCGGAGAGGATGTCTCGGCGAACGGCATCGGGCTTGGCCTTGAAGGCCTTGTCCCGCCCGGCGCTGCCGGTGAGCACGAGGACCGAGGCGCAGCCCGCCCGGCGGGCGCACTCGATGTCCGAGGTCTTGTCGCCGATCATGAAGGAGCCTTTCAGGTCCAGCCCGAGCTTCTTCTTGGCCGCGAGGAGCATGCCCGTCCCGGGCTTGCGCCAGGAGTGGCCGCTGTCGGGGCCGTGGGGAGAATAATAGATCGCGTCCCATTTCGCTCCGGCGCGAGCGAGACGGCGCCGGAGTTCGGCGTGGATCTTGCGCACGGCCGCGTCGGTGAAGAAGCCGCGGGCGACGCCGGACTGGTTGGTGACGATGACGATCTTGAAGCCCGCCGCGCGCAGCAGCCTGAGCGCCCGGGGGGAGCCTTTGAAGACGGAAAGACCTTCGGTCGTGGCCAGATAATCCGCGTCGCGGATGAGCACGCCGTCGCGGTCGATGAAGACGGCCTTGGGGCGGGGCTTCATCCCGGGATTCTAGCTATTTGGCGAGTGCGGCGGCCCAATCGAGCACGCGCAGCCACAGCCGGCGCATGCGTTCCGCGGGGCTCAGGTGAGCGGGGCGGACGCCGAGGTGGCGCAGGACGGCGCGCTCGACGGCGGGGGTGATCGTGGCCGGGACCGACCCGGAGCCGGCGAAGGCGGGCCGCCCGTCCCGCCGCAGCTGAAAAGAGTAGCCGCCGAGCTCGGAGCGATCGCGTCCCGGGGGCAGCGCGTCGCTGTGGCCGCGCACCCCCCAGGAGCCGAGCGAGAAGGCGTTGAGCACGCGCGCCGTGCCGGTCTCGAAGATGCCGATCACGGGGCGGCCGTCGGTCTGGCTGACGGCCTTGAGCAGCTCGGTCGCGCCGAAGGCCCTCGTGTCGATGAGGCTCGAGCCCAGCCTCAGGAACGGGGTGCCGGGGACCTCGAGCCAGGGCCGAAGCGGCCCCGCGCCGTCGAAGGATACAGCCGCGGAGCCCAAGGACGCGGGGCCGGCCAGGGCGGCGGGAGCCGCGCGGACGGGGGCTTCCACGACGCGCGCGGAGGCGGGCGCCGCCAACAGGAGGACGAGCCAAAGCTTCACCGAAACATTATGGCGCGATCCGTGGGGCGGCGGAAGGGCCGAAAGGCCCCGGAGCCGATGCGCGAGGGCCTAGGCCAGTCCGCGGCGGGCGGCTTGGAGGAGGTTGCGGCCGAGGCTGAAGGTCATGCGGAACTTCTCGAAGGAGTCGCGGTCGTCGGTCCCGAAGCGGAGCATCTCGAAGGGATCGGAGCCGGGGGCGACGAAGCCGGCGACGGTGGTCAGGCCGCAGCGGTAGCCGGCGTCCTTCAGGTAGAGCGACGTCTTGGGGCTGAAGTCGTCGTAGTCGCCGTTGGGGTAGCAGAACAGGTCGCAGGGGCGCTGGACGTTCTTCTCCACGAGGGACTTCGAGAGGGCGAGCTCCCGGCGCGCGGATTCCTCATCGAGAAGCGTGACGATGGTGTGGGTGTGGGTGTGGCTGCCGATCTCGACGAGGCCCGAGTCGGCCATCTCCTTGCCCTGCGCCCAGGTCACGGGGCGGTAGGTCTCGGGGGCGGAAGCATCGAGGATCAAGGCTCTCCCCAGCTCGGCTTCGATGGGGGCGATCAGGCGCTCGCGCTGATCGGGAACGAGGCCCTTGGCGCGGCGCTGCAGGCCCTTGAGGACCTCGCGGCGCGCGGCGGCGTCGCCCGGGGCGCCCGCGAAGGCGTGCTCGAGGCGGTCGGGCCAAAGCGGGATGCGTTCGTCGACGAACTGGGTGGCGACGAACAAGGTCGCGGGCGCCTTGGCCTCGCGCAGGACGGGGAAGCCCAAGGTGTAAACCGACTCGTAGCCGTCGTCGATGCTCAGCGCGACGGCGTAGTCGGGCAGGGCCGGCCCGCCCGAGAGCGAGGCCGCGACCTGGCGCAAGGTCACGAGATGGCAGTGGTCCTTGAGAAAAGCGAGCTGGCGGCGAAAGGTCTCCTGCTGGAGGCGGTTGCCCTGATAGTTGACGAGCCCGTCGGAAGGGCGGTCGGTGAAGCCGTGGTACATGAGGACCACGGCGCTCTTGCGCCGCAGCCAACGCAAAGGACGATCGAGACCGAGCCTCAAGGCGGCCGAGAGCGCGGCCGTTTTCATGGGAACATGAGGTCGTGGTCGCTGTCGAGCGCCTGCGTGGAGAGGCCCTCGAACAGGGCCTGGCCGACGGCCGCGTCGTCGCTGTGCCAGGCGAAGCGCAGGCCGTAGCCGCGAGGCAGGCGCCAGGAGGCCGCGGCCAGCAGAGCCTGATCGTTGGTCGCCATCCAGGCGCGGCCCGCGCCTTGCTCGACGGCCCAGCGCGCGAAGCCCGCGACGAGCGCCGCGCGCGCGGCGGCGGTCCCGGGGCCGACGTGGAGCAGGTGCGCGCGCCGCCGGCCCAGGCTGTCGAACAGCCTCACCACGGCTTTGACGCCCTCGTGCTCCGCGAGCCGGTATTCCGCGCTTCGCGGATTCTCGTAGAGCCGCCATCGGGCCCAGTCCTCATCGCGCAGGACGCGCACGGGCGCGGGGGAGGAATCCTCGAGCACGGTCGTCAGCTCGGCGGGGGAGGCGGGCAGCGGCCCGACGGAGAGCCGCGGCGCGCCCGCGAGCAGGAGGCGGTAGGCCGGGCGGGCGGCCCCGATGATGGGCAAGGAGCGGACGTCCGCGTCGAAGCGCTCGCGCCAGCCGAATTTTCGGAAGACCCGGATCGACCGGTCGTTGCAGAAGGTGACGCGGTCGGGACATAGCGCCATCCAGGCGCGCGTCAGCTCGGCGCCGAGGCGCCGGCCCTGGAATTCGGGCAGTATCGCGAAGTCGACGAACCAGATCGCCGTCTGCCGCGCGCCCAGCCGGTCCAGGACGACGGGGACGGCCCCGGCGTGGCCGATCACCCGCTCGCCGTCGAGGAGGACGAGCGGCTCGACGCCGGGGAACCGCCCGACGCGGTACAGCCAGCGCCAGTGCGCGCCGAGGAACGCGGCCCTATCCGGAAAGGCGTCGGCGTAGAAGAGGCGCAGCGCGCCCTCGTCGACCTCCGACGCCTTCCGGATCTCGCCCATCCGTTAATGACCGACGGGAGCCGTGCCGTCCTCGAGGTATTCGCGCACCTTGTAGCGCGACGCGCTCCAGATGAACACCCCCGAGAAGCCGAGCATCAGCGCGGCGAAGAACCAGAAGAACGCCGCGCCCTGGAACTTGTTGATCTCGGAGACGTAGGCGGTCAGCATGTTTCCGGCGAACACGGTCAGGAGCCAGAAGCTCATGATCGTGCTCTTCATCGCGCGCGGCGCCTGCGTGTAGGCGAACTCGAGGCCGGTGATCGAGACCATGATCTCGGCGACCGTGATCAGCAGGTAGGGGATGAACTGCCAGCCGATGGAGGGCACGCCGCCGGCGTCGATCGCCGACTGGATCATGGCCGCGGCGGCGAACGAGCTCGCCGCGATGACCATGCCGCCCGACATGCGCCGCAGGGGCGTCATCGCCCAGCCGGTGAGCTTCTCGACGCCGGGGTATATGCCCTTGGAGAAGATCGGGATCAGCACCATGACCATGATCGGGTTCAGCGCCGAGATCTGCGAGGCCTCGAACTTGATGCCGAGGAAGTCCAGGTTCATCTGCTGGGCCTGGAGCACCCACGACGAGCCGTGCTGGTCGAAAAGCGCCCAGAACACGGAGACCGTCGCGAACACCTTGAAGATGCCCATGGCCGCCCGCGCGCCCTCGACCTCGTCGGGGGCGTACTTGCCCTCGGCGGCGCTCAGGAAGTCGCCGCCCTCCTTGCGCTTGCCGCTGAGGGCCGCCCACGCGATCGGAACGAAGCCGGCCTTGCCGGTCTTGCCCGTCGGGGGGACGTTGACGAACTGCTTGCGCCCCGCCCAGAACACGACGGTCGCGACGGCCATCAGGATGCCGGGAATGCCGAACGCCCAGGAGGGGCCGTACTTGACGAGGATCCAGGGTGTCAGCAAGGTCGAGAAGAAGGAGCCGAAGTTGATCGCGAAGTAGAAGACGTCGAAGATCTTCGGGACCAGCTCCTTGTTCTTGTCGGTGAACTGGTCGCCGACGTGCGCGGACACGCACGGCTTGATGCCGCCGCTGCCGAGGGCGATCAGGCCCAGGCCGAAGTAGATCCCGGTCTTGGTCTCGAATAAAGCGAGCACGAGATGGCCCAAGCAGTACACGATCGAGAGCGTCATGATCGTCTTGTACTTGCCCCAGTAGCGGTCGGAGAGCCACGCGCCGAGCAGCGGCGTGAAGTAGCAGGCCGAGACGAAGTAGTGGTACACGGCCGTCGCCTCGTTCTTGGGCATCGCGAGATGCGAGACCATGAACACGGTGAGGATGGCGCGCATGCCGTAGTAGCTGAAGCGCTCGCACAGCTCGTTGCCGACGATGTACTTGATCTGGGGCGGGAAGCCCGCGGCTTTGACGGCCGGTACGGGGAAGGCGGCGTCGGCGGTGGTCATATGAGGTTGAACTCCTTGAGCGCCTTCTTCAGCGTGGGGCGATTTTCGGTCGTGAGAGGGGTCAGCGGCAGGCGCGGCTCCGGGCGGCACAGCCCCATCATCGACAGGGCGGCCTTGACCGGGATCGGATTGGTCTCGACGAACAGGGACTTGATCAGGGGGAAGAGCTTGAGATGCAGGGCGGCGGCGCGCTTGTAATCGCCTTTGAGCGCGGCCGCGCACAAGGCCTGCGTTGCACGCGGCGCGATATTGGCGACGACCGAAACGACGCCGCGCGCGCCGATAGACATCATCGGCAGCGTCAGAGAGTCGTCGCCGGAGAGGACGGTGAAGCCCGGCTTCGTCAGCGTCAAAATCTCCGAGACCTGGTCGAGGGAGCCGGCCGCCTCCTTGACCGCCACGATCGTGGGAAAATCCTTGGCCAGGCGCGCCAAAGTCTTGGGGAGTATGTTCACGCCCGTGCGGCCGGGGATGTTGTAGACGACGATGGGCAGGCGGGACTCGCGCGCGACGGCGCGGAAGTGCTGATAAATCCCATCCTGGGTCGGCTTGTTGTAGTAGGGGGCGAGCACGAGGAGCGCGTCGGCGCCGAGGCTCTCGGCCTCGCGCGCGGACTCGACGGCCTTCCAGGTCGCGTTCGCGCCCACGCCGGCGATGACGGGGACCTCGCCGCGGGACTCGTCGCAGGCGATCTCGATGGCGCGGCGGTATTCCTCGTGCAGCAAGGTCGCGGCCTCGCCCGTGGAGCCGCAGGGCACCAGGCCGCGCGTGCCGGCCTTGAGCTGGCGGCGGATCAGCCGGCGGTAGGCGTCCTCATCGAGGCGGCCTTCCCGGTCGAACGGGGTGACGAGCGCGACGTAGGAGCCTTCGAGCTTCATAAGGTGACCTCTCCAGAGAACACGATCTTGCCGGGGCCTTCCAGGCGGGGGCCGTCGTCGAACGAAACGCAAAGGGCGTCTCCTCCGCGGACCGCGACGCGAACGGGCGAACGGTCGAAGCCGAGCACGCGGGACACGAACGCGGCGGCGACGACCCCGGTGCCGCACGCGAGCGTTTCGGCTTCGACGCCTCGTTCGTACGTTCGAACGAACAGCAGATTTTTTCTTATCTCCACGAAATCGACGTTGGCGCCCGCGCGCCCGAAGGCCTTGTGGACGCGAAGGGCCCGTCCGACTTTGTCGACCCGCACCTTGTCTATGTCGGGCACGAACACGACGGCGTGAGGGACCCCCGTGTCGACATAATGCGCCTGGAGCGAGCGCCCTTCCGTTTTGACGTTGACGCCCAAACGCAGCCCTCTCGGCGAGGGCATCGTCACCTCGGCCCGCCCCTTCCCCGTCAGCCGCGCCGTCAGCGGCCCGCGGTTGGTGTCCAGCGTGAATTCCTTTCCCTTCACCCAGCCCCTCGCCGCCGCCCACAGCGCCGCGCAGCGCGAGCCGTTGCCGCAGAACGCGGCGGAGCCGTCAGCGTTCCAATAGTCGAGGCGGACCTTCCCCGCGCGGCGGGACATGACCAGAAGACCGTCGGCTCCGACGCCGGAGCGCCGGTCGCACAGGGCCCGCGCCAGGGCCGCGCCGGATTTCCCCTTGGGCAGGCCCGAGAGCAGCACGAAGTCGTTGCCCGCGCCCGTGAGCTTCCAGAAGGGGACGTTCATCTCGGGTCCCCCGGCGCGGCGAGCGCGGAGCCCAGGCCGCGGGCCGCGCGCGCGGCTAGGTCGAAGCGCGCCGGATCGGCCAGGTTCGCGAGGACCCTGCGCGCGTCGGAGTCGCGCCCAAGGGAAATCAGGGCCCGGGCGCGGGCCCACAGGGCCGCCCCGTCCCCCGGAACCTCCTTGAGGACGGCGTCGGCCTGCGCGAGCGCCTCCGCCGGCTTTCCGGCCTCGACGAGCCACAGGGCCCGGGCGCGGCGCGCGCCGACGCCGGCCCCGCGCGCCTGGGCCTCGTCGAGGGCCGCCAGCGCGCCGGGCAGATCGCCCTGGGCGCGGCGGGCGAATGCGGTCAGGACATGGCCGTCGGCGTTCTGCCCATCGAGGGAGATCGCGCGCGCGATGGCCAGTTCGGCGGTCGTCCAGTCGCGCTGCGCGAGCAAAGTCTCGGCGTAGGAACGCCAAACGTCGGCGCGCTTCTCGAGCGTCTCGAGCGCGATCTCGTAGTGCGATGCGGAGCGGTCGAAGAAGCCCAGGCGCCGGTCGATCTCGGCCAGGCCCAGGTGGGCGCCGAAGTGCCGCGGCTCGTAGATCAGCGCCCGCAGATAAAAGGCGCGGGCCTGCTCGTCGAGGCCGGTGGAGTGAAGCACGTCGCCCTGGCGCGTGAGCAGGTCGACGTTCTTGGGGAACAGGCGGACGCCGAGCTGGTAGACGCCGAGAGCCTCGTCGACGCGGCCCAGCGCGGAGAGGCCGTCGCCCTTGAGGACATAGGCCTGGCGCAGGTCGGTCCCGCGCAGGGTCTGCATGAAGTCGGGCGTCAGCGCGGCGACGACCTCCGCGCTCTTGCGCGCGTCGGCGAGCTCCTGCACCGGGCGGATCTTCTTGTCCGACGGCTCGCCCCACAGGCGCCACGCGCGCGCGGGCCCCGCCATAAGCAGCAGTATGAGGAGGGGCTGACCGAGCCATAAGGCGAGGAAATGTCCCTTCCACACGCCGCAAGAAAGGGACCTCATTCGGGCTTGGCCTCCTTCGGGCCCCAGCCGGCGCGGAGCTTGGGGATCGAGGCCAGGATCAGGCTTTCCTTGGCCGCCTCGAGGCGCGCGGCCGCCATGACGGCGCCCTTGTCGATGGCCTCGAGTATGCGGTGATCCTCGAACATGCCGATGTCGCCGACGGGCGGCTCGATGATGAAGTCGGCCTGCTTGCGCTGTTCTCGGGATAAGTAAGAGCCTCGGATGTCGATGACCTGCAGCAGCGACTCCAGCACGTTCTCCGGCCGCGAGGTCGTGTAGTCCGTCTCGGTGACGCTCGCGATCGTCCACTCCGCGCCGAGGAGCTTGGCGGCGTCGACGGGGATGTAGTCGACGACGCCGCCGTCGACCAGGAAGCGGTGGCGGTACTCGATGGGTCTGAAGATGCCGGGCAGGTTCATGCTCGCGCGCACCGCCGTGGCCACGTCGCCGTCGCGAAAGATGACCTTCTCGCCCGTGTAGACGTCCATCGCCACGCAGGCGAAAGGCTTGAGCGTCTGGTCGAAGCGGGCGCCGCCGATGTGCTTGCGCAGCAAGAGCTCGGTGTTCTCCGAGGACAGCAGCTTGTCGAACAGCAGCAGGGAGATCAGGCTCGCCGCGGTGAGATTGTTGCCGCTGCCGACATTGATCGAGGTGGCGAAATCCCGCAGGCGCTTGGGCGGCAGGCCCGAGGCGTACATCGCGCCGATGACCGCGCCCATCGAGGTGCCCGCGACCATGTCCACGGGGAAGCCGGCGTCCTCGAGGGCGTGGATGACGCCGACGTGCGCGACCGCGCGCAGCGACCCCGCCGACAGCACGAGTCCGACCTTGGGGCGGCGGGACGCCGGGGCCTGGCGGACCTCGCGCCACAGGTGGTCGCGCAGGAGGGCGTCGGGGCTCAGGTCCGGCGCCGCCGCGGCCGGGGCCGAGAGCAGCGCCGAGAGCAGCGCCGCGGCCGCCGGCCGGTTCACTGAGGGAGCTCCCGGCCGACCGCGCGCTCGAAGCGCGCCCGGGCCAGGATGTGCTCCGTCACGGCGGCGAGATGGGAGAGCTGCAGCTCGAGGACGCCGTTGAGGGCCCTCAGGCGCGAAAGCGCAGCACCGGGCTTGCCGGCGGCCTCGTCGTAGAGGGACTGGATCTTCTTCCACTGGCTCTCGCGGCGCGGCCATTCCTCCTGCCACCAGCGCAAAGTCTCGGCCGCCTGGCGCACCTCGAGGCGCACGCGGTCCTGCAGCTCCGCGCGGGTCAGCTCGCCCTGGCGCTGCTCGGCGCGCTTCTGCTTGATCTGGCTCCAGAAGTCGTAGGCGAAGGGGACCTTGATGCCGAGGGTCACGTCCCAGTTGTTGTTCTTGAGGGGGAAGCGCTGGGCGGTCAGCTCGTAGTCGCCGGCGAGAAAAACGGTCGGATTGCGGCGGCCGATGGCGAGGTTCACGCCGATGGCGTCCATCTGCACGCGATAGGTCTGCGACTGGAGCTCGGGGCGCAGTTCCATCGCCCAGATCACGGCCTTTTCGACCTCCGCCCGCACCGGACGGGTCGCGAGTTCGCCCGACACGCGGAAGGGGGTGTCGAGCTCGAGGCTCAAGGTATTGAGGAACTGCAGGCGCGCGTCGTCGAGCGCGTGGCGGGCCTCCGCGGCGCGCGAGCGCGCGGCGCCGAGCGTGGCCTCCGACTCGACGCGCTCCCACGGCCCGAGGTCGCCCTTGCCCGCCGACGCCTCGACGCTCTCCAGGTACCGGGAGAACGCCGCGGCGCGCTCCTGGGCGAGCAGGAGGCGGTAGAAGGCCTCCATCGCGCGCAGGCGCACGTCGAGCCGGACCGACTCGCGGTCCGACAGGGCCTGCTTCTGCGACGCCTGCGCCAGCCGCAGCGTGTTCATCGTGCGCCGGCCCTCGTACAGAGGCATGTTGAAATAGGCTCGGCCGGAGTAGATGTTCTCGCTCGCCGCTCCGGGGAACAGCAGCAGGCTGCGGAATTCGGGGGACAGCGCGAACGGATAGCGGGCGTGATATTTGGTGGCGCTCGCCTGCAGGCCGATGTCGGGCAGGAAGCGCAGGCGCGCCTCGGTGACCCGCGCGTCCGCGATGAGCACGCCCTGCTCGGCGCTCTGCAGCTTGGGATCGTTGCGCATCAGGCGCAGGGTCTCGTCGAGGGTGTAGACCCGCTCGAGCGACGCCCTATTAGGCGCCTCGCCGCCGTTCGCGGCGATGGCGGGCGCTCCCGCGAGGACGAGGGAAAGCGTGGCGGCGAGGAGTCGGTTGAGCATGGGCGGTGCGGCGGGCGCGGTCAGGCCGGGCCGCGAGCGGCCCGGCACGGATGTCGGTATGGAAGTGCCTTTAACATCTAGAGTTTGAACGACTTGGTCAGATGGTCGAGCTCGAGCTTGAAGGCCTTGAGGTCGTCTCGCGCGCCGCCGGCCTCGGCGGGCAGGCGCTTGGCGATCTCCTCGATCCGCTCGGAGAGCCGGTGGGCCAGGTTGCGGTCCTTCTGGAGCAGCGCCTGCAGCGAGGCGGCCATGCCGTTGAACTCCTCCTGGAGCTCCATCAGCTCGTCGCCGGTGCGCAGCGAGACGCGGTGGGTGAGGTCGCCGGAGCTCAGCGACTGGCAGCTCTTTTCAAAGCGGTAGATAGGACCGGCGAACCGATGCGAGACATACAAGGAGATCAGCAGCATCAGACCGAGATAAAGAGCGACCTTGACGAGCAGAACGGTATTGAACTGCACGACGCGGTCGGTGACCGACGGGCACTCCGTCAACATGACCCTCATCAGGGAATAGTAGACGTCGCCGCCCACGATCATGGACGCGACCAGCACGCTCAGGAACACCATCCCGATGTACTTCAGCTGCAGCGCGCGCTTGACGAGGACCGTCTTGCGCTGGAACCGCTGGTCGTCGCCGGCTTTCGTGTCGTTGCCCATCGTTCTCCGGTCAGGTCAGAGCAGATCGTCCGAGAATTTAAGCCACTCGGGCGTCACGGTCTTGAGCTTGGCGGTCGCGGCTTCGAGGCTGACGGCGACCACGGCGTCGCCCTTGAGCGCCGCCATGTGGCCGAACTTGCCCGCATGAACGAGGTCCGCGGCGAGGACGCCCACCCGCGTTCCTAAAATCCGGTCGAAGAGAGTGGGAGCGCCGCCGCGCTGCATATGGCCGATGACGGCGGAGCGGGTCTCGATCTTGGTCTCCGCTTCGATGATCTTGGTCAGGCGCTCGGCGACGCCGCGGTCCTTGAGGATCATGTGCCCGAACTCGTCGAGCGCCTCCTCCTTCTTCTCGCCGGGGATGTCGACGGCCTCGGAGGCCACGACGATGGCGACCTGGCGCTTGGCGTGCGCGGCCTTGAGCTTCTCGCACATGTCCTTGACGTCGACGGGGCGCTCGGGCAGGCACAGGTAGTCGGCGCCGCCGCCGATGGCGGTGTAGAGGGCGACCCAGCCGGCGTGGCGGCCCATGACCTCGAGGACCATGATGCGGCGGTGGGAGCGGCCGGTGTCGCGCAGACGTTCGACGGCTTCCATCGCCAGCGTGGCGGCGGTATCAAAACCGAAGGTCGCGTCCGTGGCGTCGAGGTCGTTGTCCATCGTCTTGGGCACGCCGACGACGTTGACCTTGTGCTCCTTGTAAAGCTTGTTCGCCACGCCGAGCGTGTCCTCGCCGCCCATCGCGACGAGCGCGTGGAGGTCGAGCTTCTTGAAGGTGTTCAGCACGCCCTCGACGCCGCCCTCCTTCTTGTAGGGGTTCGTGCGCGACGTGCCGAGCATCGTGCCGCCGCGGCCCACCATCTCGCGGACGTCGTCGGGGCCGATGGGCTTGGCCGTGCCGTTGATCATGCCCTTCCAGCCTTCCTGGATGCCGACGCACTCGTAGCCGAGCTTGGCCGCCTTCAGGACGACGCCCCGGATCGCCGGGTTGAGGCCGGGGCAGTCTCCGCCGCCGGTGAGGATCGCGATTCTCTTAGCCATGTGAAAGATCTCTCCGCTTCAAAAGCTGTTGGAATACTTGAGCTGCACGACTCGTTCCGGCCCCCGCGGGGTGCCGTCGCTGTAGTCTCCGCCCGCGCCGAGCGCGCGCACGGCGAAGTCCACGTGAAAATTCGGGGTAAGGTAAGCTCGTAGCCCTGCGTTGAGCCGGGAGTCGCTCCAGTTCGCGATATTGTCCCACTCGAGCAGGATGGAGGCCTTGTCGCGGATGTTGATCGAGAGCGGGATGGCGCCGAAGATGCCGTTCGAGTCGAAATCGGAGACGTTGAACGACGGGTGGAGCTGGAGGCCGGGCACGCCGAGCTCCTTGCTGGCCACGACATAGAAGCCCCGCTGGCGCTGGTTGAAGCGGCGGATGCCGGCGTTGTATTTGTAGCCCTGGCCGTCGAAGCCGACCGCGAAGGAAGGCATGTCGGCGTCGCCCTCGTAGAAGCGGTACTTGACCTGCGCCGTCGGCGCGCGCATGCGCACCTTGCGCTCGTCGCCGATGAGGCCGTCGATCGCGGCGGAGGCGCCGAGGTTGATGCCGGGGTAGACCCCGAAGGAGAGATACTGCAGCAGGCCGCCCCGCGAGTAGAAGCGCGAGCGGGCCGAGTAGCCGTAGTTGTCGAGCACCGCGGTCGTCGGAGCGTCGATGACGTCGGTGTCGGGGGTCACGCCGCCGCCGGCGGCGTGGGCGGCGCGCGCGGCCTTGGGCTTGATCTTGACCGCGGAGGAGGTGGGCTCCTCGGCGCGGAGGCCGGAGGTTCCCAGGAGGAGCAGGGCGGACAGCAGCGCGAATCGGAATTTCATCGATAAATCCTGTTGAATCAAGCGGGTTTCGCCAGAACCGCGGCGATGCGCTCGTGGAGTTTGGCCATCTCGAAAGGCTTCTGAAGGACCTCGGTGGCGCCGCTCATCAAGGCGATGCCCTTTTCCTTGACCGTGTCGCGGCTGGTCATGATCATGATGCGCGGAGCCTTGGCGCCGAGCTTGTTGGTGAGCTCGTAGGCGACGTGGTAGCCGTCGATGTAGGGCATCATCACGTCGAGGAGCACGAGGTCGAGCGGCTCCTTGAGGGCGGTCTGAAGGGCGTCCTTTCCGTTGACGGCCGAGAGGACCTCGTAGCCCTGATAGGCGAGGTCCATCATGAGCAGGTCGAGAAGATCCGGATCGTCGTCGGCGACTAGGATGCGCTTCTTGATGTCGGCCATTCCCTCTCCTTATATAAACAGCTTGTGAATTCTAACCATTTTACCCTGGCGTCACAAGCGCAACATAGGAAGAAAGGTGCCAGGCCTCCCATTATCCCATTACTCTCAATCGAGGTTTTTATTCGGGAGTAATGGGATAATGGGAGGCCTGGCACCGTCTGTTTGGCACCGTCTGTTTTCCGCCTGTTTGACGTCGCCGGTTAGGAGGGCTTGCCGCCCCACTTGCGCGGGGCGATGACGGCGGGGGCGCCGGAGGCGTCGATGTTCCAGCAGCGGGGGCCGAGGATGGCCTCGATGGCCTCGAACAGGGCCTGGTTGAGGTTGACGCGCTGGTCGACGTCGAGCATCGCCACGCCCTCCGGGGTTTCCTGCTCGAGGGCGACGGGGCAGGGACCCTCGAAGCGCTCGAGCACGTCGCGCAGGGCCTCGAGCTTCTCGGTGCCGACGGTGGCGTCGCATTTCAGGCGCAGGCGCTTGGCGAACCTGGTCGCCGAGGAGTCGAGCGGGGTCATGTCGTCGACGATGATCTCGGGCGTGCCGGCGCCGGCGTCCTCGCCTTTAAACGACAGTCGCCCCGTGGCGGCCACGAAGGCGCCGATCTTGGCGAGGGTGTTGACGCCCGCGGCGTAGGTCTTCGGGAAGCACAGCAAGGTCACCTCGCCGGTGAGGTCCTCGAGGGTGATGATGACCCACGGCTCCCCGGTCTTCTTCGAGATCATCTTCCGCATCTTGCTGATCATGCCGGCCATGCGCACGGGCGCGGTGATCGCGGGCGAGAGCTGGGCCACCTCGTGCGTCGCGGTGGCCTTGAGTTGCGCCTTGACCGACATCAGCGGATGGCCGGAGAAATAGAAGCCCAGGACCTCGCGCTCGTAGGTCAAGGTGTCGTGCTCCGACAAAGGCTTGACCGCGGCGTCGGCCCCGGAGAGCTCCTTCGACGCCGGCGCCGGGGCCGCGCCGAAGAGCAGGCCCTGGCCCTTGTCGAGGTCGGCCTTCATCTTCTGCTGGCGCCCGACGGACTCATCAACGGACAACAAAAGGCGGGCTCTCGCCGCCGGGGGCGGCTCATGCGGGCGCAGCGAGTCGAGGGCTCCGGCTTTGATCAACGACTCGACCGCTTTCTTGTTGATGGCGTGCAGATCGACGCGCGAGCAGAAATCATCGAGGGAGGTGAACTTCTTCTCTCCCGCGGCCGTCACGATGGATTCGGCGGCTCCGGACCCAACGTTCTTGATCGCCAGAAGGCCGAATCGAATTTCGTTGTTTTGGATGTCGAATTGAGTCCTCGATTCGTTGACGTCGGGGGGTAATATCTTCATCCCCATGCGCCTTGCTTCTTCGAGGTACGTCACCAGTTTGTTCTCTTTATCTTCCGCGCCGATCGACGAATGCCCGATCTCGCTGGTCAGCACCGCGGTCATGAACTCGATGGGGTAGTTCGCCTTGAGGTAGGCGGTCTGGTAGGCGACGAGGCCGTAGGCGACCGAATGGGACTTGTTGAAGCCGTAGCCGCCGAACTTCACCATCTGGTCGTAGATCTTCGTCGCGATCTTGTCCTTGATCTTGTTCGCGGCGCAGCCCGTGATGAACTTGCTGCGCATCTTCTCCAAGTCCTCGAAGATTTTCTTGCCCATCGCCTTGCGCAGGCCGTCGGCCTCGCCGGGCGTGAAGCCCGCCAGCTTCTTGGAGATCTCCATGACCTGCTCTTGGAAGACCATGCAGCCGTAGGTGTCCTTGAGGATCGGCTCGAGCAGCGGCGTCTCGTAGGCGACCTCCTCCTTGCCGTGCTTGCGGTTGACGAACATGTCGAGCATGCCGCTTTGCATCGGGCCGGGGCGGAAAAGGGCGATCAAGGAGACGATGTCGTCGAAGACGGTGGGCTTGATGCGGAACAGGAGGTCGCGGATGCCCTGGGAATCGAGCTGGAACACCGCGAGCGACTTGGCGGTGCGCAGCATCTCATACGTCTTCGGGTCGTCCATCGGGATCGCGTCGATGTCGAAGTCCGGGCTGTGGCGCTTCTTGACGAACTTGACCGCGTCGTCGATGATCGACAAAGTGCGCAGGCCCAAAAAATCGACCTTGAGCAGGCCGAGCTTCGGGCACACGTCGCCGTCGTACTGCGTCGTGATCACGTCGGACTTAGCACCCTTGGCCAGCGGCGTGTACTTGACCACGTGCTCCTTCGTGATGAGCGTGCCGGCCGCGTGCACGCCGGTGTGGCGCTTGAGGCCCTCGAGCTTCAGCGACAGCTCGAGCAGACGCTTGACCTGCGGGTCCTTGGCCAGCTCGACCAGCTCGGGGCCCTGCATCGCCTCGTGCAGGTGCACGTTGGGGCCGACGGGGATCTTCTTGGCGATCTCGTCGATCTGCATGAGCGGCATGTCCAAAACGCGCCCGACGTCGCGGATGACGAGCTTGGCTCCGAGCGAGCCGAAGGTGATGATCTGCGCCACGCACTCCTTGCCGTACTTCTCGCGCACGTACGCGATGATCCGGTCGCGGCCGGTGTCGGCGAAGTCGATGTCGAGGTCGGGCATCGACTTGCGGTCCGGGTTCAGGAAGCGCTCGAAGAGCAGGCGGTGCTCGATGGGGTCGGCGTTGGTGATGCGCAGGGCGTAGGCCACGATCGCGCCGGCGCCGGACCCGCGGCCGGGGCCGACGGGCACGCCGATGGAGCGCGCGTGCTTGATGAAGTCCCAGACGATCAGGAAGTAGCCGGAGAAGCCCATGCGCTTGATCACGCCCAATTCGTAGGCCAGGCGCTCCGCGTATTCCGGGCGGTAGCCGGCGGGGAAGCGCTCCTTCATGCCCTCGAGGCAGAGGTGCTCGAGATAGGAGTCCTGGTCGAACCCCGCGGGGACCTTGAATTCCGGGAGGAGCATCTGGTCCATCGGGATCTTGAGGTTGCACATCTCGGCGATCTTGAGCGTGTTGCTCAGCGATTCCGGGGCGAAGCCGCCGAACAGCTTGTGCATCTCCTCGGGGGACTTGATGTAGAAATCGTGGGAGTCGAACTTCAGGCGTTCAGTGTCGGCCATCTTGCGGCCGGTGGCGATGCACACGCGCGCGTCGTGCGCCTCGTGGTCGTCGGGCTTCCAGTAATGGCAGTCGTTGGTCGCGACGAGGGGGATGCCCGTGCGCTTGTTGAGCTCGAGCAGGGCCGCGGTCACCTGCTTCTGCTTCTCGATGCCGTGGTCCATGATCTCGAGGTAGTAGGAATCCTGCTCGAGGTTGTCCCGGAACCACGTCACCAGCTTTTCGGATTGGGTGAGGTCTCCGGACAGGATGGACTGGTTCAGCTCGGATTTCAGACAGCCCGACAGGACGACGAGGCCTTTGGAGTGCTTGGCGAGCAATTCCTTGTCGATGCGTGGATCGTAATAATAACCTTCGGTAAAGGCGATCGAGCACAGCTCCATCAGATTCTGGTAGCCCTCGAAATTCTTGGCGAGGACCGTCAGATGGCAGTTCTCCTTCTGAGAGTGGCCGCGGTCGAAGCGCGTGCCCTTGGAGATGTACATCTCGCAGCCGATGATGGCCTTGAGCCCGACGGCCTTCGCGTTGGAATAGAACTCGACGGCGCCGTACATGTTCCCGTGGTCGGTGATCGCGAAGCCCTTGGCCCCGGAGTTAGCGAGGTCCTTGAGCGCCTGCGAGGGCTTGCCGTCCTTGTCCGAGAGCCGGATGACCCCGTCCATCAGGGAGTATTCGGAGTGGTTGTGGAGGTGGACGAACTCGGGCTTTGACATGGGAGGGGACGCGAGGCTACATCATACCAAATGACGCCTCCCTCGTCGGGCGGCCTCGCCCGCTTCGATCGCGTCGGCGTCATCCCCCCGGACGCGACTACGCGAGCGCAATCGAGGCGCGACCGTCGTGACCGTCGGCCATGCGCCCTTTGCTACAATGCGGCGCGATGAAAAAGCGCGACGCCGGCCTGATCGAGACCTTCGTCAGCAAGAAAACGATCTGGCGCGGCCGGGCCGTGAACTTCGACGTGGACACGGTGAAGCTTCCCAACGGCAAGCTCGCCACGCGCGAGTACATCTCTCACCCCGGCGCCGTCGGCGTGGTGCCCTTTCTCGACAAGGACACCGTCGTCCTCGTCCGCCAGTACCGCCACCCCGTCGGCGAGGTCACCCTCGAGCTTCCCGCCGGCAAGCTCGACCCGCGCGAGTCCATCCTGACCTGCATCAAGCGCGAGCTCGCCGAGGAGACCGGCTACACGGCGGCCAAGTTCAAGCCGCTGATCCAATACTGGCCCACGCCCGCCTTCGCCGACGAGGTCCTGCACCTGTTCGTCGCGACGGGCCTCAAGCCGGGACAGGTGAACGCCGACGAGGACGAGTTCATCGAGACCGTCATCATGCCCTTCGACAAGGCCGTCGAGCTCGTGCGCCGCGGCAAGATCCGCGACTCGAAGACCGTGGTCGGCCTTTTAGCTTGCGCGGTCAAGAGATGAAGCCAGAGGAGATCCAGCCTTGGGAGTCCTTCCTAAAAAGGACGCCCCTGTTCGCGGGCCTTTCCGTCGAGGACCGCGGCAAGCTCGCCGCGCGCCTGCAGCTGCTCTCCCTGCCCAAGGGGGCCACGGTCTTCAAGCAGGGCGACGAGTCCGACGCTCTCTATTTGATCGTCTCCGGCCACGCGCGCCGCTACCGCGCCGTCGAGGGCAAGGAGACCCTCGTGGCCTACCTCGGCCGCGGCGACGTCATCGGCGAGACCGGCATGCTTACCGGCGGGCCCCGCTCGGCCACCGTCCGCGTGGACGCGACGAGCGAGCTGCTGAAGCTTCCCCGCAAGGACTTCGAGGAGTGCCTGCGCGAGCATCCGCCGATCCTGCTTCACCTCTCGCGCACGCTCGCCAGCCGCCTCATCGAGGGCGGCCAGGCCGTTTCTCCGCGGCCGTCCTCCGACCAGGCCCGTCTCGTCGCCTTCGACAGCGCCCTGCCCCGGCGCGAGCGCGCGCTCATCGCCTGGCGCCTGGGTGCCGAGCTCGCGGGCCAGACCCGCAAGAAGGTGCTCGTCGTCGACCTCTCGCCGGAGCCCGGCGACATCGCGCGCGCCGCCGGCCTCAAGCCCAAGCCGACCACGGAAACCGCCCTGCGCGCGGCGAACCTGCGCGACCCCGCCGCCCTGGCCGCGCTGGCCCAGGAGCATCCGTCGGGCGTGCGCATCCTGTCGGTGTCGCCGTCGACCTTGGGCGGCCGGCTCTTCAGCCAGCTTTACCTATTCCTCAACGCCGTGCGCGACAGCCACGAGCTGGCTTTGCTGTGCCTGGGCGGGCCGCGCGGCGACGTCGAACGCGCGGCACTCACCGAGGCCGACCTGATCCTGATGGCGGGCTGCGACGCCATGCGCCCGCAGTACCGCCACATGGAGGCCGAGGTGCCGCCGCTGGCCGAGGAGGCCCGCCGCCTGCTGCGCCTGTGGATCGGCGACCTCGAGCCCGAGGACGCGCCCCTGCTCATCGGCGCCGAGCGCCTCGTCGTGCCGTGGAGCGAGGAGGCCAACGAGGCCTACGAGCGCGACGGCCGCGCCGACTCGGCCTTCGCCGTCGAGCCCAAGGCCGCGAAGATGCTCGGCCACCTGGCCCGGCGCATCGGCGGCGTCCAGGTCGGCATCGCCCTCGGCACCGGCGCGGCGCTCGGCCACGCGACGATCGGCGTGCTCAAGGTGCTCAAGCGCGAGGGCATCCCCATCGACATGATCGCCGGCACCTCGATGGGCTCGCTCATCGCGGGCTGCTACGCCGCCGGCTACGAGCCCGAGGAGATCGAGGAGCTGGCCCTGCGCATCGACAAGGCCTGGGTGTACGAGAACCTGTTCTGGGACCTGACCGTGCCGCGCTCGGGCCTGTTCGCCGGCGACACCTTGCTGCGCTTCATCCGCTCCTACATGGGCTCGCGGGAATTCTCCGACATGGAGATCCCCTTCGCCTGCGTCGCCGCCGACATCGAGACCGGCGAGGAGGTCGTCCTCAAGCAGGGGCGCGTGGCCGAGGCGATCCGCGCCTCGTGCGGCCTTCCGTTGATCTTCGAGCCGACCCAGCTTTCCGGCCGCTGGCTCGTCGACGGCGGAATCGTCAACCCGGTGCCCACGCGCGTGATCGCCGACATGGGCGCGGACATCCTGCTCGCCGTCAACTTGACCGTGCCCGCCAGCGAGCGCAAGTCCAAGCTGCACGACCGCCATCGCCTGCGCCTATTGGACCAGCCGCTCAACCTGGAGACTTTGCGTCAGGCCGCGATGCCCGTCCTGCCCAAAGCCTTCCGCGCCCCGAACTTCCCGGAAGTGTTCTTCCAGATGATCTACACGATGGAGTACGAGGTCGCCCAGTCGCGCCTCGACATCGCCGACGTGACCATGTTCCCCGACCTGAAGGGCTTCTCCTGGACCGAGCTCCACCGCGCCGGCGAGATCATCCTCGCCGGCGAGCGCTCCGCCGAAGAGGCCCTCCCCCGCCTGAAAGCCCTCATCCCCGCCTTCCGCCCTTAAGGGGTCTTAATTGGTGTCAGGCATGTCGTTCTTTGCATAACTCCTGAGTTATGCAAAGAACGACATGCCTGACACCATCCTATCTTCGGCCGCCTTCGGCGTTGACGAGGGAGACGTCGGCGCCGTTGAGGTCGCCGGAGGCGATCTGGCCGAAGATGCCGAGGAAGCGGGAGAGCTTGCCGCGGCGGGCGGCGACCTCGCGGCCGTAGGAGGTGCGCTGGGCGTAGCGCACGAGCAGGTCGTCGAGATACTCGCGCCAGCGCGGCTGACGGAGCACGGCCTCGCTGATCCGGAACGGGACCAGCCGGTAGTTGGAGATGTCTCGGGAGATGTTGCGGCGCAGCCCCTGGTTCTCGCCCATCATCTTGTCGATCTCGCCCAGGCGCGAGAGCCAGGCGTCGGACTGCAGGGCGTCGAGCGCGGCGCGGGCGTTGGCCTTTATCGCGGCCAGGCGCTGCGAGTAGGAGACGCCGCGGCTCTTGTAGGACTCCCGGACCGGGGCGGGCGCGGGGGCCGCCTCGATGAGGGCGAGCAGGTCTCCGGTCAGGAAGCCCTCCTCCGACTCGATGCGGGCCAGCTCCTCTTCGAGGGCCGCCGCGGTGAGCCAGCGGGCGGCCTCGCGCTGGCGGCCGGACAGTTCGACGAGCAGGCCCTTGGTGATCCGGTTCGGGTCGCGGCTCTTGTCGGCGGCGGCCTCGAAGGCGGCGAGTGCGGCGCGGGCGCGCGTGTTGGCGGCGGCGCGGGCGGCGAAGCTCTTGCCGAGCTTGTCCGCCGGGACCTTCGCGAGCAGGCGCGCCTCGAGGCCGGGATCCTTCCAGTCGCGCTCGCTCAAGCGCGTGCCGCTGAGATGGGCGAGCTCGCCTATGCGCGCGCGGCGCAGGCGCTCGTCGAGGTTGCCGAGGTCGTACTTGAGGCCGAAGGCGGGATAGGACAAGGTCGCGTGGTCGAGCTTGCCCGTCTCGATGAGCGCGGGCGCGCCCGGCGGGCGGCGGGTGTTGAGGGCGCTCTGCAGGGCCATGAGCTGGGGGGAGTAGCCGCGGACGTTGCCGGCGGAGAGGCGGTCGTAGAACGTGTTGGCGAACGCGGCGCTCGGCGGCGCCTCCGAGGCGGCCTTGCCCTCGGGGGCCTGACCGGTGATCACCTTCTCGCTCTGGGCGCCCTGGCCTTCGAACATCGTGCGGATCAGCTCGCGCCGCTCCTCCTCGCCGGCCTCCTGATCGGGCTTGCCCATCAGCTTGGAGGTCTTCGCCGCGCTCTTGAGGACGCCGAAGGCGCCGCGGTTGGTGTCGTTGCGCTGATACGTCATCCGGATCTGCTTGACCAGGCTGTTCTCGAAGAGATGGGTGCCCGACGCCTCGTCGCGAGCCAGCCCCAGCGCGATCTCCGCCGCCGAGCCAAGGTCGCTCTGCATCCATTCGCGGACGGTGCCGCGCTTTTTGCCTTGGTCTTTTTCCGAGCTGATGGCGCCCGCGATCTTGGAGTTCATGATGCGATCCACGAGGGCTTCCTGAAGGCCCGGGTCGGCCTCCAGCTGCCGTCTCATCTCCGCGATCGCTTCGGTTTGATCTCCCCCTACTTCCGTGCCGGCCGGCGCCGACGAAGGCTCGCCGTCAGAGGCGCCGGCCGAAGCTCCAGCCAATAGGATCGTCAGCAGAGCGGCCCTCATTTCCGCTCCCCTTCCGTTGCCGTTGATTTTTCCGTTCTAAAACTGAAAACATCTCTCCTTCCCGACCTCACCACCCCGTCGTCGCCGATGCGCGCCAGTCCCAAGGTGAGGTCCGAGGTCTCGATGTCCTTGCGCGCCTTCGTCCACAGGTCGAAGAACGAGTGCGTGTCGCTCTTGTCCGGCACGCCCCAGCGCGCCACCGCGTAGCGCCCTCCCGGCGTCAGCGCGATGCTCACGAGGCGGGGGAAGGGGCCGGCCTTGAGCGTCGTCCCGCCCGCCCAGTCGCGCGCCTCGACCGACCAGGACTCGCCGAAGTGGCAGGCGAGCAGGATGACCTTGGAGTCCGCCGAGAACACGACCGGCTCGCCCTTTTCCGGGAGGTCCACCGCGTTGTCGCTGAACAGGGTCTGCCCCGTGGAGCCGTGGATCTTGAGCACCCGCCGCGACTCGAGCAGCTTGTTGCGCGAGTTGTTCCAGGTGAGCTTGCGCTCGAGCGTCCACGCGGCGCGGCCGTCGGGGGAGACGTCGCCGGTGACCTCGCGCGTGACGGGGCCGAGATCCTCGCGCAGCAGGCCGATCTCGAAGGACAGCTCGCCGGCGGCGTCGTAGAGCACCAGGGACTTGCCCTGCTTCGACCAGCCCGGCGTGGAGCGAGAGACGGCCATGTCGGGCAGGACGGGGGGCGCCGCGGAGGCGGACAGCGCCAGCGCGAAGGCGAGGAGGAGCCCGGTCACTTCTTCTTGCTCTCCGGCTTGGCTTCCTCGACGAAGACCTTGCCGCGCACGCGCGGGAACGCGCGGATCTTCCAGGGCTGGGCGATGGCCTGCGTGGAGAAGCCCGTGGGCTCGTTGACGCGGTAGCGCACGACCACGTCCATGCCCTTGGGCACGGCGTCGAGGAACTCCACGGCGTAGCCGCCCGTCGGGCGCTCGCCCGCGAAGACGGCGACGGCGAAGAACTTCTTGAAGTCGAGCGGGGGCGGGTCCGAGCCGACCATCAGCCACAGGCGCGTCCACGCGCCCTCGTCGGCCGCGACCATGGTCCCGGGGTCGATGGGGCCGCCGTACTGTCCTTTCCACTCCATGGGCTTCTCCTTCTTTCGGCCTGCGGCCGAAAGCTGCATGCCGGCCGATCCGACCAATATCGCCGCCATCACGAGCCACTTAGTCATGACTGCCTCCCACGACGAGCTTGGGCATGCGGATCGTGGGCTGGCCGTCGCTGACCGCGACGTTCTGCCCTTCCTTGCCGCACATGCCGATGCCCCAGCCGATGTCCCAACCCACGCGATCGATGGACTTGAGCGCCTCGGGCCCGACGCCGAGCAGGTTGGCGTCGCGCACGAGGTGCATGATCTTCCCGTTCTCCACTCGCCAGCCCTCGTCCACCTCGAAAACGAACTCGCCGCTCGCGGTGTCCACCTGCCCGCCGCCCATACGGGTCACCAGAAGACCTTTTTTCAGCTCCTTGATGATCTTGGCCGGGTCGTCCTTGCCCGGCGCGATGTAGAGGTTCGACATGCGCGGGATCGGCCGCGAGGCGAAGGACTCCCGGCGGCCGTGGCCGTTGGACGCGCGGCCCTCGCTCAGGGCGCAGGCGCGATCGTAGAGGAAGTCCGTCAGGACTCCGTTCTTAACGAGCGCGGTGGGGCGGGCCTCGACGCCCTCGTCGTCGAAGGCGAAGGAGCCGCGCTGAAAGGGCAAGGTCGGGTCGTCGATGACGGTGATAATGTCCGGCGCCACGGCCCGGCCGAGCCGCCCGCGGTACGCGGGCGACGAGCCTTCCCGCACGTGGTCGACCTCGAGGGAGTGGCCGAGCGCCTCGTGGATGAAGGTGCCTCCGGCGGAGGCGGCCAGCACGACGGCCATCTCGCCGGCCTTGGCCTTGGGCGCGTCGAGCTTCGCCAGCGCGCGCCCCGCCGCGCGGCGCGCCGCCGCGAGGGCGGAGTCGTCGTCGAAGACCTCCCAGCCGCGCTGGGCGCCGACGACCTCGACGCCGGTCTGCAGCATCCCGCCGCGCCCGGCGACGACGGACACCGTCAGGTTCGTCGAGACCCGGCTCTGGAAAAGGTCGGACCCCTCGCTGTTGAGCACGCGCGTGTCCTTGCGGCGGTCGCCGTAGACGACGGTCACCTGGCGCACGAGCGGGGACCGCTCGCGGGCGGCGCGGTCGATGGCGCGCAGCAGCGCCAGCTTGCGCTCGAGCGGCACCGAAGCGGGGTCGAGCCGGCACGCCGGGACGGCGCGGCGCGGGGCGCGAAACGACGGCCCGCGGCCGGGGGCGCCGGGCGAGAGGCGCTCGCGCAGGCGGAAGGCGGCGGCGGGCGAGGGGTCCTGGGCGCTGCCGAAAAAGGTCTGCACGAGGGCGCCGTCGCGCTTGAGCAGGCGCAGGCTCAGGCCGCGCTCGGAGCTGGCGCCGATGTCGCGCACCGAGCCGTCCTCGAGGCGCGCGGTGCGCCAGGACCACTCCTCGAGGAAGACCTCCCCGTAGTCGGCGCCGGCGAGCGCTTCGCCGTAGCCGGCGGCCTCGCCGCCCAGAATCACGCGTCCCTCTTGCGCGGCAAGGTGAGCGTCACCGTCGCCCCTTCGCCGAGCTTGGAGCGCAGCACCGCGCTGCCGCCGTGCAGCTCGGCGACCTTGCGCACGAAGGCGAGGCCCAGGCCCATGCCCTCCTGCTGGCCGGTGAAGTCCTTCTCGACCTGGTGGAACCGCGAGAAGACGCGCTCGAGGTCCTCGGGCGGCACGCCCGGCCCCGTGTCGGCCACCGTCAGCGCGGCCCAGTCGCCCTCGGCCTGGGCGCGCAGGACGGCGACGGGGGAGTGCTTCGAATTGAACTTGATGGCGTTGTCGAGGAGGTTCTTGAGCGCCTCGGTGATCATGCGCCGGTCGCCGACGAGGACGTGGCCGGTGGGGGGCGCGTCCACCTTCGCCGCGCGCTCCGCGATGAGCCCCTCGAGGGCGGCCACCGCGTCCTTGACCGCGTCGTCGAGCGCGAAGGGCTCGGCGTTGATCTGGGTGTCGGGGCTCTCGATGGTCGTGTAGCTCAGGAGCTTGTCGACGAGCTCGCTGACCTTGCCGCCCTGGGAGCGGATGGTCCTGACGGCCTTGGCCCACATCGGGTCGGTGTCGGCGTTGAGCTCGTCGGCCAGGATGTCGGCGAAGCCGGTGACGGCGGCCAGCGGCGTGCGCAGCTTGTGGGAGATCAGGCTCAGGAAGGTGCGCTTGAGCTTCTCCTGGCGGTGGGCCTCGGTGCGGTCGCGGAAGATGAACAGGCGTCCCTCGGCGTCGCCGAGCGAGGCGCGCGTGACCCGGCCCTCGAGCACCAGCAAAGTGGGCTCCTTGCGCACCGCGGCGAAGTCGACCACGGGCTTCTCGCCGGACAGCAGGTCCGCGATCGACGGGGTGACCACCATGCCGTTGAGACCGTCGGCGAGCTCATGAAGTTCCGTCCCCAGCAGCTTGGCGGCGGCCTCGTTGGCGAGCAGGACGGTGCCCGCGGCGTCGGTGAGCGCCGCCCCGTCGGTCATCTGGGCGAAGACGGTGGCGAGCTTGAAGCGCTCGTCCTTGAGCGAGGTGAACAGGCGCGCGTTGTCGATGGCGACCGCCGCCTGGGAGGCGAAGGCCTCGAAGGCGAGCCGGTCGGCCTCGGTGAAGTCCCCGCCGTTCTTGTTGATCGCCTCGAGCACGCCCACGAGATGTCCCTTGATCAGCATCGGCACCGCCAGTATCGAGCGCGTGACGAACCCGGACTGCGCGTCCATCGCCGGCGACCAGCGCGGGTCCTGGCGCACCGCGTTGATGATCTCGGGCTCGCGGCTCTTGGCCACCGAGCCGGCGATGCCCTGGCCGAGCTTGAGGCGGACCTTGGCGGCGTCGGGGCCCAGGCCCAGGGCCACGTCGAAATAGAGCTCTTGGGTCTTCTCGTCCAACAATAACAGGGACGCGCTTTCGGCATCCACGACCTTCGTGGAGAGCTCGAGCACCGACGTCAGCAAGGAGCCCAGTTCGAGCTTGGAAGAGAGCAGCCTTCCAACCTCAAGCAAAAGCTCCAACGTCTGCGCGTTCGTGGCGGCCATGTGTTCCTTTAACCTACCAAATCTTCACTCGGCGGGGTTCGGCCTCGCCCCCGCGGGGGGCGTCGAACTCGTACCGGAAGGGATTCTCGCGCGGCAGCACGAGGCTGACGAACCTCAGGTCCTGAACCGACACGACGGCGCCGCCGTCCGGGCGGGCCTCCACGGTCCACACCGGCGCCTTGAAAAAGGTCATCAGGCGCCGGCCGAACGCGGTGTCCTTCGCGGCGAGCGCCGGGGCCGTCATCGCGTCGTCCGGGAACACCGGCCCGGGGACCGCCGTGCGCTTGGACACGTCGATGAGGTAGGTCCTCCACGCGCCCGGCTCCTTGACCACGCCCCGCCAGCGGTGGGCGCCGAGCGGCTCGGGGAAGACGTACTGAAAGCCGCGCCCTCCCGTCTGCTCGGCGAGCTGTCCCGCCGCCAGCTGCCGCGCCGAGAGGGCCAGGGCCAGGTAGAACGCGACCGCCACCAAGGCCGCCCCGCTCAGCCCGCCCAGCGCGGGCCGCCACGAGGCCTTCAGGCGCGCCAGGTGGGGGGCGGCCAGGAAGCCCGCCAGGGCCAGGTCGATGATGAAGATGGCACCGATCTCCGGACGCGCCGTGGAGAACGGCCACAGCAGCTGCACCCCGAAGGAGTTGATCAGGTCGAAGAGCAGGTGTCCCGCGCAGCCCGCCGTGATCATCACGGCCAGGTCGCTCGTCTCCAAATCTTCGTATTTCCTCTTGAAAATCCACGTCAAACCCGCGATCCACAGCGGCAGCAGCGCCAGGGAGTGACCGAAGGACCGCCGCAGGATCACCGCGCTCGGGTCGCCGGTGAGCAGGACGACGGTGTCGATGTCGGGCAGGTTGGCCGCCACGGCCGAGACCCAAAGCGCCCGGCTCCCGAGCCGGGACTTGAAGAACGTCTCGCCCACGGCCAAGCCCAGCAAGGTATGCGTGACGGGATCCACGTGCGAAGTATAAGAGGAAGCCGTCCGGAGCGCAAGTCGTGAATGTTACGGGCCGCGGGCGGTGCCAGGCATGTAGAGTCACTCCCATCGATGGGAGTACTTTGCCCGGGTGTCTAGGAGCGGGGAAGTATTTTGAGCGCTCCGATGCCGGCCGCCCGGTACACGTGAAAATCTCGGTCCAAGGACACGATCGTGTCGATGCCGTCGCGTTCCGCGACTCTCAGCAAGGTCGCGTCGGCGAGATCCATGGGGCGGTTGCGATATTTTGACATCAGCGCCCTGATGCGGGGCGCATCCGCTTCCGTCAAAGGCGCGAGCGTCAGGGATCCCCCTTCGATCATCGCGAGCAGCGCCTCTTGGAATCGCCAGCCGCGCCGGCCCAAAATATGGGCCGCTTCCGCGATGACGGGCCAGGTCGTCGTTTGCTTCCCGAGAGTCTCTTCCAGCCCCCGGACCGCGCGGTCATGCTGCGCGTCGTCCGGATCGAGATACCCGATGAGGACGTTCGTGTCAACGAGGGCGCAGCGCACGATGCTTCGCCTCCAAATCCTCGGCCCAGATCCGCGCGCTGTCGAGGGCGGAGGGTTTTTTCCCGCCTTTCCAGCTGCCTTCGGCGGGGATGTAGCGCTTAAGCTGGTCGTGCCCGGAGAGGTTCTCCGTCCGAGCGATGCGAGCGGCCTCGCCGATCAGGGCGGTGCGGATCGCCTCCGATCGGGTCGCCCCATGCGCGCGGGCGATCCGGTCGAGGATCTTTTCTTCGTCGACGGTCAATCTCAGGGTGATGGTCACTTTCTTGTTCATTCGTATTACAAAGTGTAATACGAAAGGCCCCGTCCGTCAAGCCCGCCCCTTGGCCCGCAGGCGCGCCAGGTGGCGCGAGAGCAGCAGCCGCTGCGCCTCGTCGCGCGCCTGCTCGGACGCCTCCGTCTCCTCCATCCTCTTCAGCCGCGCCAGCAGGCGCCGCGTCTCGCGTCCCGTCGTCTCTTCTTTCATGAAACGTCCTCCTGGGGGCCCGCGGCCCCTCTTACCAGACGATCGAACCCCCCAAAAAGTTGCATCGCCCCTCGACAGAACGCCCCCGACACGGTATGCTTCCCGGGTGAGAATCTCGCTCGTCGTGCTGGCGGCCCTGCTGCTCGGCTCCGCCGCGCAGGCCCGAAAACCCAAGGTGAAAAACTTGATCGCCTCCTTCGAAGCCGCCAAGACCGACGAGCGCATCCGCATGGCGGGCCCGCTCGGACGCACCAAGGACAAGAAGGCCGTCGACGCGCTGCTGCTCGCCTTCGACGTCAAGCGCGGCAACCCCCGGGAGTCCTCGGCCTACGTCGAAGCCCTGGGCCTGGCCGGCGACCCGCGCGCCGTCGAGCCGCTCTCCGGCGCCTGGGACTACCTGCGCTCGATGACCCTTCAGCTGGGCGAGCTGCCCGGCCACCTGCAGGTCCTGCGCGAGAAGATCCTCGACTCGCTCTCCCGCCTCGGCGGCGCCCAGGCGGTGCGCATCCTCTCCGAGGCGCTCAACGACCCCGACCCGCGCGTCGTCGAGCAGGCCGTGCGCGGCCTGGGGCGCCTGGAGGTCCGCGACGCGGTGCCCGCGCTGCAGCAATTGGCCGGGGGGGCCACCGGCAACCTGCTCCAAGCCATCCTCGAGGCCCTGGGCGACATCGGCGACAAGCGCGCCTTCTCCACCCTCGAGCAGGCCGCCGTCAACCCCGACAAGTTCATCGAGGTCGAGGCCTCCTACGGCCTCGCCAAGCTCGGCAAGAAGGAAGCCCTCGCCCGCCTGCAGGGCTTCCTCACCGGCGATCCCGGCGAGGACAAGGTCGGACTGCTCGCCGCCTACTACCTCGTCAAGCTCGACCGCGACGCCGGCCTCAAGCACCTCGAGAAGATGATGCTCAAGCCCGACAGCCCCCTGGCCCCGCTCGCCGCCGAGACCTTGGGCAAGACCGAGAACCCGCGCGCCGTGCTCGTCCTCGTCGAGGCCTTCAAGGCCCCCGACGCCGGGGTGCGCCTCTCGGTCGCGCGCGCGCTGACGCGCCTGGGCGGCCCGCGCGCCGTCTCCGCCTTGAAAAAGCTGCGCGCCGATCCCAACCCCGGCGTGCGCAGCGCCGCCATCAACGGCTTGGCCGAGCTCGGCGAGCTCGACAACTAAGCGTCACCTCGCCTCACTGTGCCGCGCGCCCGCGCGAAGCTATCCTGTGCCGACACAGGAGGCCCTTCCATGAAAAAACTTCTCTACGTCCTGATCGGCGCCGCGGGAGCCGTGATCTGGCAAGCCATGCGGGGAGAGCGCCCGGAAGGCGCCGCGCCGCGCCCCCTTCCCCAGGACCTCAACGGCGAGGTGCTCTCGGCCGCCGACGAGATGCGCGCGCCCGCTCCCGAAGTCTAAGCGTCAACAGACGTTGACCCGGCGTCCATGGGTTTTTCCGGCCGTCCGTCTATCCTATGGGCGGGAGGAGGCCTTATGCCGCGGACACGCATCAAAGCCAAGCCGAAGCCCCGCCGGCGGCCCGTCGCGCCGCCGCGGCTGGACTCCGGCCGCATCAGGCCCCTGGATTCCGAAGACCAGGCGGGGACCTACGCCCCGCCGCGCTCCCCCGATGACACCGGCGAAAGCGACGAGGGCGTGTTCGCTCAAGGCCCCCCGCCGCCGAGAAGGACGCGACCGAAACACGCTTGAGGAGGTGCTGAGATGAGGCCCAAAAAGAAAAGAGCCGGCCGGGAAGAGCAGCCCGACCCCGTCAAGGACGATGTCCCCGACGACTTGGGCGGCACCAACGGAGAACTCGGCGTCGACCGCGATCCGGATTCGCCCGACGCCGGGGAGGACCCCGGCTACGGCCGGCCCGCGGAGCAGGGGGGCGAGGACGACGAGCTGATCTGACGATCCGCGTCGCAAGACGCAGGAGGCGTGACATGAAAACCAAAAAGAGACCCGCCGCGACGAGCCGCTTCACCCGCGGACGGAAGACGGTCGCCAAGAAGACCAAGCGCATCGGCCGCCGACGGACCGTCAAGAGCCGGTCCGAGGGGATGTTCAACCGCGCGCTGGACAGGCTGACGCCCGCATAGGGCGCCCGCCGTCGCCGGGGCTCCCTGAGGGGCCCGGCGACCCGCGGGGGGAGGCTTTTATGAAAGGACCCAATCCGGGCGAGGAGCGTGAAGAGGAAGCCGGTGAGGAGCAGATCATCGAGGGAAGCCTCGACGGCGACGAGGGCGGAGGCGGCAGCTACGGCCATCCGCGGGAGGAGGACGACGATGAAGACCCAGACAAAGAAGAAGACCTCTAAAAAGCGCCACCCGGCCGCCAGCCGGAGCAAGTCCCACCGCAAGTCGCTGCGGCGGGGCAACCCCTCCCGCATGAAGAAAGCCATGCCCGTCTTCACGCCCGTGCTCATCGAGGAGACGATCATCGAGCGCGTGGGCGGCGAGACGCCCCTCGAATACGGGGGCGAAAGGCCCGGGGCCGACAAGCGCGACGAGGAGCTCAGCGACGAGGAGATCCTCGACCGGGAGGAGAAGCAGCACCTTTACTAGCGCGCGATGGGGGGAGGAACCGCCCGGGCCGGCTGTTTCCGGAAACAGCCGGCCGGAGGCGTTTGATCAGCGCGTGAAGCGTCGCCGGGGGTCGAGGCGCTCCCGCAGCCACATCTTGATGATCGCCTGACGAGAGACATTGAGCTTGTCGGCCTCCTCGTCGAGCTTTTTGACCATCCAGTCCGGGAAGTCGACGTTGACCCGCTTGATCTTGGGCCGCACAAAGACCGCGCGCTCCAGATCGAGATAGGGCGTGATGTCCTTGCCCTCGTCGAACATCCGGTCGAACTCCTCGCCGGTGATCGGTTTAGGAGTCGTTTTTCTTTTGTTCTTGCTCTTCATAAATCCTCTCCAGCCGTCTATCCGCCCGGTGGCAGCTGATCAAGCGCACGGTCTCGCCCCTCATCGTGAAGACGGCCGCCCAGCAGTCGCCGTCCATCGCCGCCACCAGCGTATAGCGGATCTCTTTGGCGACGGTTTTAGCGGCGATGACGACGTGGGGCTGCGCCCACAGCTCCTGCGCCTCCTCGAAATCGATCCCATGCCGCTCCCAGTTGCGGCGGCTCTTCCCGGGATCGAACTCAAATCGCACCGGTTTCTTGAAGTATAACAGTTATACCGCCTTGCCGCCAGGCCCGGACGCGTCCGCCAGCCGCCGGAACTCCGCGAACAGCTCGTGGATCGCGGCCGCGTGCTCCCCCTGCTCCTTCTCCAGACCGAGCAGGGCCTTCTCCGCCCTCCAAGGTCACAATTTGTGACCTTAGACGATCGCTTTCCTCCGCGGTCAAGCGAAACATGAAATCCGCCGGAAAATCAGAGCGATTTCGTTGAACTTGTTGATTGAGGTATTTCGTGGCGACGCCGTATAAGCGCGCGAGATCTTCGTCCAGCATGACTCTTTGACCTCGGACGACATGAATCAGGGGGACGACTTTGTCTATATCCATGCCTTCATACGATTGAGCCCCCCGAATTGTTCCCTGTCTTAAGGTGCCAATTTGGCACCTTGAGATCTTAAGGTTGCAATTTGCAACCTTAAGATTTGGAGTAAAACATAAATTTTGATTGGCTTATTTTGAGGTCACAATTTGTGACCTCAAACTTGAAGTCGCAATTTGCGACTTCAAGTCGAAGGCGAGTTTTCACGCCTGTTTACACGCCGCATCTTAGTCGTCAATTTGCCGCCTTCGAACCGCCCAAGGATTTGTATTCTAGTCGCATGATCCCCCTCCTCCTCTCCTTCCTCCTCGCCGTTCCGTCCTCCGCCGCCGCTCCCACGGTCAAGGACGCCCAAGCCTTCATGGACTCCGCCGAGCAGACCTTGGAGACCCTCGGCCGCCGCTCCGCCTTCTCCTCCTGGGCGATGCAGACCAACATCAACTACTCCACCGAGTGGCTCGCCGGCGACGCCGACAACGCCTACTCCGCCAAGGCCGCCGAGCTCGCCCGCCAGGCCCGCAAGTTCGACAAGCTCAAGCTCCCCGCCGACCTCGCGCGCAAGTTCCTCATGCTCAAGCTCACCGTCACCGCCCCCGCCCCGCTCGACCCCAAGGAACAAAAAGAGCTCTCCGACACCAAGGTCTGGCTCGAGAGCACCTACGGCAAGGGCAAGTACTGCCCCGCCTCCACCACCACCTGCCTCTCGCTCGACGACATGGAAGACGTCCTGCGCTCCTCCCGCGACCCCCAGCGCCTCCAGGAAGTCTGGGCCGGCTGGCGCACGATCTCGGTCCCCATGCGCCCCCGCTACCAGCGCTTCGCCCAGCTCTCCAACAAGGGCGCCCAGGACCTGGGCTTTGCAGACACCGCCGACCTCTGGCGCAGCGGCTACGACATGAAGCCCGAGGAGTTCTCCGCCGAGCTCGACCGCCAGTGGGAGCAGATGAAGCCCCTCTATTTGGCTCTCCACACCTACGTTCGCCGCCGCCTCACCGAGAAATACGGCAAAGCCGTCATGGGCGACGACGGCCTCATCCCCCAGCAGCTCACCGGCAACATGTGGGGCCAGTCCTGGGAGAACATCTACGACATCGTCGCCCCTCCGAAGGCGAAGCCGGCCTTCGATCTCACCGAACAGATCAAGAAGGCCAAGCTCGACGAGAAGACCATGGTGCAGTACGGCGAGCGCTTCTTCACCTCCATCGGCTTCCCCGCGCTTCCGCCGACGTTCTGGGAGCGCTCCATGCTCACCCGCCCCCGCGACCGCGAGGTCGTCTGCCACGCCTCGGCCTGGGATGTCGAGAACGGCCAGGACCTCCGCATAAAAATGTGCATAAAGCAGAACGCGGAGGACTTCGTCACCATCCACCACGAGCTCGGCCACAACTTTTATCAGCGGGCCTATGAAAAACAGCCGTACTTCTTCCGCGGCTCCGCCAACGACGGCTTCCACGAAGCCCTGGGGGACACCATCGCACTCTCGGTCACGCCGGAGTACCTCAAAACCGTGGGCTTGATCGACACCGTCCCCGGCCCGGAGGGGGACATCGACCTCCTCCTCAAAATGGCGATGGAGCGCGTCTCCTTCATCCCCTTCGGCCTCCTCGTGGACCAGTGGCGCTGGGGGGTGTTCACGGGCAAGATCAAGCCGGAAAACTACAACCAGGCGTGGTGGGACCTCGTGCGCAAATACCAGGGGCAGAAGCCGCCGGTCGCCCGCTCCGAGACCGACTTCGACCCGGGGGCCAAGTACCACATCCCGGCCAACACGCCCTACTCGCGCTACTTCCTGGCGCACATCCTTCAATTCCAGTTCTACCGCTCGCTCTGTCAGCAGGGCGGTCATAAGGGGCCGCTGCACCGCTGCTCCTTCTACGGGGACAAGGCCGCGGGCAAGCGGCTGGGCGACATGATGGCGATGGGCTCCTCCCGGCCGTGGCCCGAGGCGCTCGAGGCGGCCACGGGGCAGAAGCAGATGGACGCCACCGCCGTGCTCGAGTACTTCGCGCCGCTCAAGGCCTGGCTCGACGAGCAGAACAAGGGCCAGACGACGGGGTGGAACTAAGGTGGAGCTGTCCGAGCTTCGCGTCGGGGATGTGATCTGGAACACGGACACGGGGCATACGGGGCGCGTGTCCTCGATCGCGGGGACGAAGATGGTGCTGCTGGATCCGACCGGGGTGGAGACGCCGTTTTACTTCGTGGCCGGGCTCTGGGAAAAGCTGCATGATCAGGCGGCGGCGGAGTTCATCGCGCTGCTGCAGAAGTAGGGAGGAATAGGACATGCCGCTTTCCCCTGCACAGACCGAAAAGGCGCTCGAGCTTCTCGAAAAATTCCGCAGCGGCGGTTTTACGCTCGCGTATCAGGGCACGACGTACAACGATTATAAAGACTGGGATCGCGCGCGGGAAGACGCCCTCAAGGATATGCACCCGGAGCTCGATAAATTCCTCGAAGGGTCCGCGAACCTTAGGGAATTTCGGGATATAAGCAACAAGATGGCGTTCGGCCATAATTTGTGGGGATTTACGTCCTTCAGTGGACAGATGGTCGTCAACGGAATCTCCAAATATTCTCGAGACGACGCGGAAACGGCGGCTTTTTTGCGCAAATGCCTGGCGTTGCCTAAGTCGAAGGCGGAAGCCGCAAGCAAGATCAAGGAAATGGCGGAAGGCATTCCGCGTTTCTTAACTCAAGGTGGCTTCCGTGTCGGTTCCGTTCCCTATCTGCTCAGCTACTTTTGGCAGATTCAGGATCCCCGCTTCGCTCCGATCTATTACCACAACTCGCGGCAAACCCTCGAATCGTTGGGGCTATATCGGGAAGCGGACGATCTCGCCCAGGCCTTTATCGAATTTTGGGACATTCACGATGAGCTGGCGAACATCTATAAGACGGCTTTCGATTCCAAAACTGAAAATAAGTACTGGTATGTCGAGCACGTGCTCTGGGCATATGGGAAGTCGCGCGCGGAAAGCGCCGAGGAAGAAGAGGAGGAGTCCGAGTCGGAATTAGCCGTGGTGGGCGAGGACGACCTTAAAGGCGAGGAGTTGGCTCTCGTCGGCACTTGGAAGGACATCGACGAAAGGCTTGACGCGATTCGCGGTCACATCAAAAAGAATAAGTTCTGGCCGTCGGTTTGGAGCTTCCGCATAAAAGAGACCGCGCTCCCGGAACTTCGTAAGCCTTTCTTTGTCTACATCAACGTCGGCGGCGGAAAGCTTAAGTATCGGATGCGCGTCGTCGACTTCGTCACGGGGCTTGAGGGCTCGAAGTGCCCCTGGCCCGATCTCTTGGATTCTGGTCACAGGGGTCGAAGTGGCGTGCGCGACGGCGGATTCTCATTTCGCACGTGGTTTAAGGTGTCGGAGATCGAGGAGCTCGACCCGCCCGTCGATCCCTCCTTAGCGCGGCTCGCGACGCGCTGGACGAAATCGCACAAAGCCTTCCTGAACCAGAGCACGTTCGGATATTTCTATCCGCACGCGCCCGGCGCCCCGATGATGATTTCGTCCGGGTCAGCCTATTCGCTGGAGGACGCGGCCCAGGAACTGTTTCTTCCGCGCCCTCGTCTGGCGGAGATCATCGACCTGTTAAACAGCAAGAAGAACGTTATTTTGCAGGGGCCTCCGGGCGTCGGGAAATCGTTCATGGCAAAAAAAATCGCCTACGCGCTCATCGGCGAGGACGATGACAGCCGGGTTGATTGTGTCCAATTTCACCAATCATACGGTTATGAAGACTTTGTCCAGGGTTACCGGCCCGCGAAGGATGGCGACGGATTCCGCCTGACGCGGGGGGCTTTCTATCGTTTCTGCGACGAGGCTCGCGCGCGACCCGATAAGCGCCACGTCCTCATCATCGACGAGATTAACCGCGGGAATCTGAGCCGCATCCTCGGCGAACTGATGCTTCTCATCGAGGCTGACAAGCGGGGTCCAAAATGGAGGATCTCCCTTGCCCAGGATGACGGCGGCCAACAGGAATTCTTCGTTCCGGACAACGTGTTCATCCTCGGGATGATGAACACCGCCGATCGCTCCTTGGCCATGGTGGACTACGCGCTCCGCCGCAGGTTCGCGTTCGTGGACATCCCGCCCGGTTTCGACGACGCCAAGTTCGAGCGCCTTCTTCTCGATCGGGGGGCTTCAAGGAACCTGGTCGCCAAGATCCGAGCCTCCATCGAAGATCTTAATAAGCGCATAGTCGAGGATCGGGATCTTGGGGCGGGATACCGGGTCGGCCACAGTTATTTTTGCCCCGCATCCGGGGTCGAAAAGCTAGACGACCAGTGGTACGCCCGCGTTATCCAGCGCGAGATCGCGCCCCTCCTTCGCGAGTATTGGTTCGAAAAGACGCAGGCGGAAGTGGACGGCATAGTCGAGAAGCTTCTGAAGTAGCCAATGCCCATTCCGATTCGCAATATCTACTACCTGCTCGCCTATGCCTGGGATGGCCTCGATCAGGCGGGGTATGTCGACGTGGGAAGCCTGGATGGGCACAACGCGGCCGATCTTCTGGCCCACATTCTGATTGGCGGCGCGACCCATGTCCTCAAACGGGGGCTCGATCGGTCCTATGTCGAGAGCGGAGAAGAGCTCTCCGCTCTTCGCGGCCGCATAGATTTCGGAGAATCGCTCGCGCGGCAGTCGCCGGCGCGAAGGAAGCTCTCGTGCGTCTATGAGGAATTGAGCGCGGACATTCTCCACAATCAGATATTAAAGAGCAGCTTGGCGCGCCTTGCTCGGGTGGATGAGCTTGACGGCGACTTGCGGCAGCGGCTCGTGAGTTTGCGGGAGCGGTATGTTGGAGTCAGGGAGATACCGTTGAGCCGGGCGCTCTTCAGGAAGCTCCAGCTGAATAAGAATAACGCCCACTACTCGATTTTGATGCGCGTGTGCGAGTTGGTTTACGATCACGCCTTGCCTGACGAGAGGGGGAGGGGTGGCCAGTTCGTCGATTTCTTTCAGGACGAAAGGATGCCCCTGTTATTCCAGCGTTTTGTACTCAATTTTTATCGCCGCGAATGTCCGGATTTGAGAGTCGGTGGCGAGGTAATCGACTGGGACGCCAAGGCGGATTCGGATCAGGATCGGGCTCTCCTTCCCAGAATGGTGACCGATATAACCCTCAGGTCGGATGACAGGACTTGGGTGATCGACACGAAGTATTACGAAGAGGCTCTGAAGGGGCGGTTCGACGCGCAGAAGCTGATTTCCTCAAACCTGTATCAGATATTCTCGTACCTTAAGAATTTAGAGAAAAACGGCGGGCAAGACGCCGTCGCGGAGGGTATACTTCTATATCCGAGCGTTGGCGCGGAGCTCCGCACCGGCTACTCAATCCAGGGACATCGGGTTCGGGTCTGCACCGTGAATCTGGATAATGATTGGAAAGCGATCCGCGGGGAATTGCTGGGCTTGATTCGAGCGACCGCGGCTGCCGGATCCATTCAGCAACTGGCGTAATCGATTTAGGGAGAGGTGGCCGAGCGGTTTAAGGCACCAGTCTTGAAAACTGGCGACGTGTAAAAGCGTCCGTGGGTTCGAATCCCACCCTCTCCGATGAATTTATAATCTGCTGATAAGCTGTTCGAATAAAGCCTACTGAAAGGAGGGTTTGCCCTTCCTGGTTGGCAGGTCGGGCGCGACCCGCGACCAATCTATTCCTGAGATCTTCCCGCCCGAAAGAGCGCACGGCTTACATTGATGGTTTTTTAAGTGCTGACAGAATTCGACCTACATGTCGATTGAGCAGACCTTCTTTCTTGCATTGACATTCCCAGACCGTTAAAACTCGCCACCCCGCACCCCGTAAGCGCGTTGCGTTCCTGCGGTCTCTCTTCTTGTTACCTCTCAACTTGGGAATCCAGTATTTTCGTCGACTCCACGGAATGTGTCCGTCGATGCAGCTATGACCATGCCAAAAGCAACCCAACACTTGCACCACCAGACGCTCTTGGCTAAATACAATGTCTGGGCGGCCTGGAAGACTTGCAACATTGCAGAGGAACAATTTCCCCTGGCGCCGTAGAGCGGTCTGCATCAGGGTTTCTGGCGTAGTCTTCGTAGATCGAATCCTAGCCATCACCGCCGATCTTTTCCGCCTAGAAAAGACGTCAGTCATACTTAATATAAATCATTGCAATGGGGCCCAACTACGTCTAGAATCATTGTACATCCATGCCCCCCTCTGCCTCGAATTCGACAAAAAAAACTGCTATTGGCGCCGCAATTGACCTTTGCTGCGGACTTGGCGGACTCTCAATCGCAGCGCAACGATGCGGAATAGAGCCCATACTGGGGCTTGACATTAATAACGCTGCACTCAAAACGTACTTAAGCGCCTTTCCTGGTGCGTCAATTATCGAAGGTGACATCAGCGAACAATCAATTCTTGATCAGAGCAGAGCGGTAGCGACTAAAAACAATTCGGACAAGGTCCCGTTGTATATATTCTCAGGTCCCCCCTGCCAGGGGTTCTCAGTGGCCGGCCCCCGGGACCCGCTCGATCCGCGCAATCGTGTAATTACCGCTGTCAGTAAGGCGATTGTTAATTTGCAGCCAGAAGCAGCCATTATTGAGAATGTACCCTCCATACTTAGCCCCAGAAATTCTAAAAGGCTCGCGAGTGTTCTCAATCCACTATTCAAGGGGGGGTATAGTGTTTTGAGAATTATACTCAACGCCCAGACATACGGAGTGCCCCAGCGCAGACGTCGCGCGTTTCTAATTATCACTCGAAAAAAGATATCTGAAGTAGAATTTCGCAAGAATTTGACCAAATACCAGAAGCCGGAAATTACTGTCGAAGAAGCATTTAAGGGATTAGGGCGCCCTCCCGTGAGACTGAAAAATCGGCAAAAAGCACGCCTCGTGGTGGGAACGCCAAGCAATCATATTGCGATGCGCCATTCGAAGGAAGTCCGCGCGAAGATTGCGGCACTGGGACCCGGAGAAGGTCCACTCTCATATCGACGTCTTCGTTTGGACAAGCCGGCGCAGACGCTCATTTCCGGCCATCGAGCGCCCCCCGCGCATCCCACGCAGGCTAGAAGCATAACCGTTCGAGAGGCTGCGCGTCTTCAAGGATTCCCCGATGAATTTCAGATTTATGGAAATTTCGGCGTACAGCTACAACAAGTAACCAACGCGGTCCCGCCGCCTCTTGCCGAAAGCGTAATTCGCGCCCTCCTCGACACGGTAAAGCAATGATCGAAGATTCGGCGCTCGTCTTAGCAAGAGAAATTCTTGCTGCACCAATAGGCGGGGCGCGAATCGAGACGAAACTAACGACTGATCAGCAAGTCTTGGCTCGAGTTACGGACGGAATCTATCGTCAACCTGCGTCAGCAATTCGTGAGCTAATCACTAACGCCTATGACGCAGATGCCACTTCTGTAGTAATTCAAACCGATTCTCCTCGTTTCAATCAGATCCGGATTCGAGACGACGGAAACGGATTCACGACAGAATCACTGGCTTCATTAGTCCACCACATCGGCGGTAGCCCAAAGCGCTCGATAGATGGCGTCGCGCTTGGCGTGACTCAAAAAGAGGACCCCAGTCGCAGCCCGGGGGGGCGCAAGCTCATCGGGAAATCCGGAATCGGCTTGTTCGCCGTATCCCAACTTACGCGCCACTTTCAGATCATCACAAAAACGAAAGGGCAAGATTTTCGCATGGTTGCCGACGTAATTCTGCACACCCACTCTGAAGATGAAGTGCGCAAGGAACGCCCTCGAGCAGAATACGAAACTGGCGATGTTGAAATATGGCGAGTGCCGGCGATTGACATTGAATCCCACGGCACGGACATTGTCCTCTTAGACCTTCTCCCAAAAATAAAAGAGAATTTGAGGTCGGAAGAAGAGTGGGCGCGCGCCGAATTCATTCGGCGTGAAGATCCTGAACGAGCTGTGACGCTACCCAATTTTCACATTGGGCGTATTGATGTAAAAAATCCCGAGACGATTCTTATTGCCCCCCGAGTGCCGTGGGCCCAGCAGGACTCATCCCCTGTCCGATTTCGCAAATTGGTCGACGCGGTCGTTAGCGAAGCAGAGTCGACTGAGCGAAATCCAACCCTCGAAAAGTCACTCGATAACTACCTCCGCATGATTTGGACTCTGAGTCTCTCTGCGCCCCTAGAGTATATTGATGGACATCCTTTTGACACCGCCCAAGATGGAACTGCCCGGGTATATCGTCTGAGCAATGAGCGGGGCGGACAAGCTGAAGAAGTGGTGCTGAAGACTGGTGAGAAGATAAGAGACAAGATCAGTCTCACATCCCCTTCCGATACTGGTAGATCGAAATTCACGGTCTTTATCGATGACGTCCAGCTATCTCGCCCATTGCGCATTCGTCCTGTAACTGAGGTTGAGAACCCTCTGGGAGGTCCTCTAATCTTCGTCGGAAGTTACACCCCCGACCTTTCAAAATTTGCGAAAGAGCTACGCGGAGGATCTCTTTCCTTCGAAGCCTACATTCTCTGGACTCCCAAAATAGTTCCTAAGGACCACATTGGCTCTCTGATCCGCATTCACGAAGCAAGTGGTGCGCTATTCGATGAGACCTTTATGAAGTATCAGGTAGCGGAACTGACACGTCTTAAACAGATTTCGGTAGAAATATTCGTACACGAAGGCATGGACGCCGCGCTAAATATTGACCGTGAATCATTCAACTTTGCCCATCCGCACTATCAGATTGTCGCAGAGTGGCTCCATCAGGCCATTCGGCAATTCACGAATAGGCACAAGGCGCTCCTTAAGGAGGTTCGAAAGGAGCAAAAGACTGCCGCTGTCCTTGCCGGTGCGGCATCACTCAATAACATTATTGCCAAGGCTGCTTTTTCGGCGAAGAATCTCAATGTTAGTGACGGTGAATATTCTCCAGTTAAATTCGTCAAAGAATTCAATGGGGCCGCCGTAAAAGAACAAAAAGCTGGCGCCGTGGTTTTTAACATTGGCTCCGAGAAACAATTCGATCGAATCTTACCTCAGCTGGAAGCGATGATTAAGATTCTGGATGCATTCGGCCTTCTCGAAGGTCTGAGCTATAAACAGCAACAGCACTTGCTTGGCTCCGTTGCTGATGTGTTGCTCTACATGAAAAGCGAATGACTGAATCCGATCAGTCTCCTAAACCCGTTCAAGCTTCTTCGGAATCACTTGTCGATGGGATTTATCCCGAAGTTCCGCGTCACGAGGAGGAAAAGCGCGAATTCTCTTCCTGGCACAAACCCAGGAAGCAATGGATTCGAAAGTACCAGTGGTTGCATGAAATTGGCATTCTTCTTAAGGGAATCAAGTTCCGCGATGATCGCCCCCTCAAATATTTAAGTTTGCCAGGCGACGACCTGTTGGACGTTCGGGTCCTTCACGAGTTGTGTGTTCGCCAAAAACTCAGCCTGCGATATCTCGGCTTTTCAACCAAAGATCCAAAGAAAGAAGGCACGCAACTTAATATCTCGATAGATGAGGTAAGCCGGCTCGCAAATATTTCAACGAAATCGCGAGTTGTTAGCGCCCGTCTCGAATTAGTTGCGCAAGAGGACACAATTGCACGCGCCGCGATAATTGAGGCTGGCACTTTTGACGTGATAAACATCGATCTGTGCGACTCAATTGCGTCTAAGAAGCAGAGCCCAGAACGAAAAGTACCGACCTACTACGATGGCATTCACGCGCTGCTGGAACTTCAAACTAAGAACCGCACTGAGCCTTGGGTTCTTTTTCTCACAACACGGACAGCTCCCGACGACGTCTATGACGAGGATGCGCGAAAACTTTGGGGCGTTATCCAAGATAATATGACCGCAAATCCCGAGTTCACAAAGCAGCTTGAGGCTTTACTCGATCACAAACTGGAAGCGTTAACTCGAGCTCCAGCACAGGTGATGCTACTCTCAAAATCTAAATTTCTGAAGTTTTTTGGCGTCGGGGTCTGTAAATGGATTCTCGGGAAACTCATTTCAGCAACACCTGCCTGGGCAGTTGCCGCTGGGGATATTGCCTATTATCGTATCGGCGGCGACGCTGAGCCGGAGATGCTCTCGATTTGTCTCCACTTCAGCCCGATACAAGCGTCTCTGGCCGATAAGGCCCATCTAGTCCGCCCACATGCAATCGCTGCGCCCGTCGAACCGCCCAAAGAAGCGATTCTTGCGTTGCAGATCATTGCGAAACAGCTAACAGCCCGCGATGTCGACCAAGTGATGGCCGATGATCCTGCAGTTCTTGAAAAGATGATTTCCCAATCAATCGATCTGCTCAAGGCCGCGCGGTATGATTGCACCGGTTATCGAGCGTGGGTAGCCCGCCCAGAAACCCCCGCAGCAGCATAGCTGAGCTCGTCGATGAATTGTAGTCCAAAAGGCTGCACTAGCGTCAGTGGCCCCTCTAGAAGAAAAAGCTGGCGAATCGCGCGCAGCTCGCGTCGCCGGCCTCCGAGCGCGAGATTGATTCCTGCCGGCGCTCGAATCAGACGACTGCGTCAGAAACGGGCCCTATGGCATCCGGGAGCCAGTAGGTAGTTTATGCGCCGAGGCCAAAGTATCGGCTGAAGAAGGCGAGCAGGCGATTTAAGACCGTCCGCTTCTTGATCGCGTGGGCGCCGTCCACGGAGAAACGGGAGGCGGGCGGCAGGATTTTCGTTATGGCTACGCCCGTAACTGGAACAGCTCCGTCGCGGAAGGCATCCGCAATGAACGCCTTTGTTTTCTCCGGGTCGAGGCCTTCCTCGGCGATGATGCGCGAAAGCTCCTCGCGCTTTTTGGTGGCGATGAAGGTGGTCCAAGCATTGTCCAGGGACTTTGACGTGGATACGGAGTCCACGAATTGCTCGATGAGGTCCTTCTTGTCACGCAGAGAGGGGCTTGAGTCCACGGAGCGGTTGATGCCGGCGCGGATTTCCGCCTTCGCGTTCGCGTCCTTTGCCTTCAAGTACTTCTCAACGAGCAGCAGGATGTAGTCAACGTTGACTTCTACCTGCTTGACCAACTCCAGTTCGAATACCAAGTCATCGTTGATGGACTCCTTGTCGGCTTTGGCAGCACTGCGTAGGTCTGCGTGAATGTCCAGGTAGAGACTTTGGTAGTCCTGTAAGTCGCGTTCTGTGATAGTCGCGTCGCCTGTGAAGTCGTCGAACGCAGTGAGAATATTGCGCACGCGTAGAATCTGACCGAAGAGTTTGGCGAATTCCTTTTTCGCCGCTTCGCCGACTATCGCTTGGCCGGCAGGGAAGCCATTAGCGAGCTTGGCGACGAGCTTCGTGTACTCTGCGTGATAGTCGGCGTAGGGCTTTAGTAGGACCACGCCTTTGGCGTCTTCGTTGCCGAATAAGGCCAAGGCGTCGTTGGTTTCTTGCTCCAGGTCGCGGAAGGTGACGATGTTGCCGTAGGTTTTGACCGAGTTCAAAATCCGGTTGGTGCGTGAGTAGGCTTGGATCAGCCCGTGCGCGCGCAGATTCTTGTCCGCCCAGAGTGTGTTGAGCGTGGCGGCGTCGAAGCCTGTCAGGAACATGTTGACCACGATCACGATGTCGAGCTCCCGATTCTTTAGGCGCTGGGACAGGTCCTTGTAGTAGTTCTGGAATCTCTCGCCGGTATCGAAGTTCGTGCTAAACAGGGTGTTGTAGTCTTTGATGGCACCTTCCAGGAAATCCCGGGAGCTCTTATCGAGCTCGGCCGTCTCGAACTCCTCTTCGCCAAGCAGTCCGTCGGGGTTCTCCTCGTTCGCGGCGAAACTGTAGATGAGGCCGATCTTGAGGCGACGACCTTTGGGTAATTGCGCCTGCTGTTGTTTGAATTCGGCGTAGTAGCGTCTGGCGGCCTCGATGGAGGCGGTGGCGAAAAGCGAATTAAACCCGCGCTTGGTCTTCTGTTCGTAGTGTTCACGAATGTATGCAGCGACCTGCTCCACGCGCTTGGGAGAGAGCAGAGCTTTCTCTGTGTCGATCGCGGGCACCTTCTTGTCTTTGATCCCCGGGGCGGCCTTGATGGTGTTGATGAAGTCTATACGGAATGGCAGGACGTTTTTGTCGTCGATTGCATTTACGATAGTGTACTTGTGCAGACCGTCGCCGAAGACCTGTTGGGTGGTGCGCAATCGTTGCTGCCCGCCCGAGCGGGCGTTCTCCGCGAAGATGGGAGTACCGGTGAATCCAAAGAGGTGGTAGCGCTTGAAGACCTTGGTGATCTCCAGGTGCATGTCGCCGAATTGGCTTCTGTGGCATTCGTCGAAAATGACCACGCAGTGCTGGTCATAAACCGGATGCTTCTTGTTGCTGGAGACGAATTTGCTGAGCTTCTGGATGGTCGTAACGATGATGCGGGAGCTCGTATCTTCCAGGTGCTGCTTGAGCTTGGCCGTGTTGTTGGTCCCGTCGACCGCGCCCTTCTCGAAGCGGTCGTACTCTTTCATGGTCTGGTAGTCCAGGTCCTTGCGGTCGACCACGAAGAGCACCTTATCGAGGCCATCCAAGCGGCTGGCGAGCCGCGCCGTCTTAAAGCTGGTCAGTGTCTTTCCGGAGCCTGTGGTATGCCAGATATAGCCACCGGCTGCGGTCGTGCCCAACTGCCTATGGTTGGTGGAGGTGGCGATGCGCTGTAAGATGCGTTCGGTGGCGGCAATCTGGTAGGGGCGCATGACCAGGAGCTTGCGTTCCGAGTCGAAGACACAAAACCTAGTGAGGACATTCAGGAGCGTGTGTTTGGCGAAGAAGGTCTTGGTGAAATGGACTAGTTCTGTGATGGGCTTATTGCGTCCATCGGCCCACCAGCTCGTGAAGGCGAAGCTGTTCGAGGTCTTCTTGCGCGCGCGCGCGCGGCGCAGCTCTGCCAAATGGCCGTCGCGCACGGTGTTGCTGTAATACTTAGTGAGGGTGCCGTTGCTGATGACGAAGAGCTGGACATACTCGAAGAGACCAGAGCCCGCCCAGAAGCTATCGCGCTGGTAGCGGTCTATCTGATTGAAGGCCTCGCGGATGTCAACGCCGCGACGCTTGACCTCCACATGAACCAACGGAAGGCCGTTGACCAGGATGGTCGCGTCGTAACGGTTCTTGCGCTCCCCTTCCGCCTCGTATTGGTTGATGACTTGGAGGTGGTTGGCGTGAATGCGCTCTTTATTGAGCAGGTAGATATTTTTGACGCTGCCGTCGTCACGTTTGAGGATTTGGACGTGGTCTTCCTGGATGCGCGCGGTCTTCTCGACGATGCCGTCGTTTGCTCCGGCGATCTTCTCTTTAAAGAAGCGCTCCCATTCGTTGTCCGAGAACTTGATGTCGTTGAGCGCTTCAAGTTGCTGGCGCAGGTTCTTGATGAGATCGTCTTCTACGCGGATAGCGAGGTGCTCGTAACCCTGGGCCTCAAGGCGCTCGAGGAAGTCTCGTTCGAGGTCTGCTTCACTTTGGTAGGCCTTCTCGCGGACTTGGCTCTCCGGGATGAACTCGGCGACGACCGTGCTCTCGTCGGAAAGCGCGATGGGCTCGTAGCGGGGCGGGCGTTTGCTCACGCGGCTTCCTTGAAGGTAAGTAGACGGTCTCGGCAGTGCTCGTATTGCTGGCGCCGCGCGGCTATTTCGGCGGGCAGACCTGTGGAGGGGTCGTTGGTCAGTGCATCAAACTTGTCGAGAATCGCAACGATGCGGGCTTGCTCTTCAAGAGTCGGGACAGGAACGTGAATCTTTCGCAGGCCTTCGCTCTGAATCCGAATCATTTTGGCGCCTGCGGAATATTTGACCTTCTGCTCGTTGAACCGGCTGGACTGAAAGAAATGGGCGGCATACTTTGGATTCAACGAATGCTTGAAGATGTAGCAATCGTCGTGGACTGCGACTTCACTCTTACCAAGCCACGCGACAGCCTTGCCGATGTCTTCGACATTCTCGCCTGTTCCTGCGATTATCAAATCTCCGGTCTTCGCCATGCGAAGGGACGGAGCCAGTTCTGGTCGCACGAACGATTTTGTTTCCGTAGCGGATAGGCCGTAGTGGGTGTAGACTTCGCCATAGTGGATGCACGGAATCCCTGACTCCACGAAATCGTCGTTGGTGAATCTCCGTCCGCGCGTGAACTCGCCAACCTCTTTCAAAGTCACCCACCGGACCCCCTCTCTTTTGGTGGAGTCTTCAAAAGACAACAGCGAATCGCGGTAGTGCCTGTACTGTTTCTGTCTTGCTCCCAGTTCGGCCTCGAGTTTCGCTTCCAATTCCGTAAATGTATCAAGGACTTTTACGATTTCGCGTTGGATTTCAAGCGGCGGAACGGGAATGCGATAGACTCGAATCATTTGCAGATTCAAGCCGCCTCGCGCGCCAGCACCGGACGACACGCTGCGCAGTTGGTGATACTGGGTTTGGAGGTAGTGGTAGAGAAAATCGCTGCTCATCGATTCTTTGCAGACTACTGAGCATAGTGATTGATTTGTGCAGAGCGCGAGCCGAGTCCTGGCGGCCATTCCTCGAGTCTTTCCTTGCCCAGCTAGTGCGATGACCACCGCATTCGAAGGCACCATCTTCGTGCTGCAAGAGTCGTAGGCGGCTTGCGTTATTTGTTTGTCAGTGACATGTACCGTTCCCTTGTTAACTTCGCCCGAGCTCATCCATGGGATGGTTCCGTTTTCCCAATAGGCCGACATTCCAGATGCCGGCGTCGCCCCGCCGTAGCAATCCGCGATCTCCCCGATACTCTTAAACTCCACGCCTTTCGGGCAGAGCTTGGTGATGAGCTTATTTATGCGGCTCACGCCCGATCTCCGTCCAAATCAGCTGCGATCGCGTCTATCTGCTTGCGAAGTTCGGTCTGGCGCTTGACGATGCGCGCGATGTCCGCGTTCAGTGCCTTGATATCAATGGCCACGCGCGTGTCCTTATGCTCGATGTATGAAGAGACCGAGATGTTGTAGCCGTTTTCCTCGAGGGCCTTATTATCTATCAGCTTGGCGAAGTGTGCGGTGTCCTTGCGCGAAATGAAGGCGGCCAGGATTTTTGCCTGGTTCTGTTTGGTCAACTTGTTTTTGTTGCCGCTGCGGACGAACTCGGCGGAAGCGTCGATGAACAGGGTCTTGTTGTCGCGCTTACTCTTTTTCAGGATTATGATGCAGGTGGCGATGGTGGTGCCGAAGAAAAGGTCTGGCGGAAGCTGGATGACGGCGTCGATATAGTTGTTGTCGATGAGATATTGGCGGATCTTTGCTTCCGCGCCGCCGCGGTACAGTACGCCCGGGAACTCTACGATGGCCGCCGTGCCGTCGGTGGCGAGCCAGCTTAAGATGTGCATGGTGAAGGCCAGGTCAGCCTTGCTCTTGGGCGCCAGAACTCCGGCGGGGGCGAAGCGCGGGTCATTGATGAGGACCGGGTTGGAGTCGCCTTCCCACCTGATGGAATACGGGGGGTTTGAGACGATGGCCTCGAATGGCTCGTCATCCATGTGCGCGGGATCGGTCAGAGTGTCGCCGTGGGCGATGTTGAACTTCTCGTAACCGACGTCGTGCAGGAACATGTTGATGCGGCAAAGGTTGTAGGTGGTGAGGTTGACTTCCTGGCCGAAGAAGCCCTGCCGGACCTTGCCCGGCCCCAGCACCTTGGAGAATTTCAGTAGAAGAGAGCCCGAGCCGCATGCCGGGTCATAGACCTTGTTGACTGAAGTCTTGCCAGCCACGGTGATGCGGGCGAGAAGCTCCGAGACCTCCTGCGGGGTGTAGAACTCACCTCCGGACTTGCCGGCGGTGGAGGCGTACATCTGCATGAGATATTCGTAGGCGTCGCCGAAAAGGTCGATGCTGGCGCCCGGTACGGAGCCCAGCGGCAGGTCGCCGATGGCGTCCAGTAGCTTGACCAGCTTTTCATTGCGCTTAGCCACAGTGGGGCCAAGCTTGGCGCTGTTGACGTCCAGGTCGTCGAATAGCCCTTTTAAGTCGTCCTCGCTCTCCGTACCCTGGGCCGAGCTTTCTATGGCCTTGAAGACTTTGGCGAGAGTCTCATTGAGGTTGGCGTCGGTGCGGGCGCGCTTGCGTACGTTCGCGAACAACTGGGACGGTAAGATGTAAAACCCCTTATCGTCGATAGTCGTCTCGCGACCGCGCTTGGCGTCTTTGTCGCTCAAGGCGGTATAGTCGAAGTTCTTATGGCCAGCCTTGCGTTCGTGCTCGTTCAGGTAGCCCGACAGGTTCTCCGAGATAAAGCGGTAAAACAGCATGCCGAGCACATAGGTCTTGAAATCCCAGCCGTCTACGCTGCCGCGCAGGTCGTTGGCGATGCGCCAAATGGTTTTATGGAGCTCAGCCCGCTCCGTCTCTTTGGCGTCAGTCATATCTGGATTCTATTGAATTTGGGCCCGTTGGATCGAAAAGAAGATTCCGCCACAAGGCCCAGAAAGTCCTAGAAAGCGGGAAGCTATCGACACCGAACCGCGCTAGAGCGGCCGGGCTTTGCACGCCGCTCAGCTCGTATGTTCATGCCGAAGGACAGGCTGGCGCTGTGGATGTGCCAAAATATCTCCGTCTATATGGAACACACCTTCGATACAGTCGACCACAAGACGGCCGAAGCCGAGCTCTTTCTCGCCGCTATGGCCAAAGCGGGCACGGATATATTCGCGTTTCAATGCTACTTGAGCGCGTATCTCTCGGCTTCTAGAACGACAACACTTGCGCTACAGCAATTCAAGGACATCCCTAATTTTGAGTCCTGGTATCTGTCGCATAGAGAGCGCCTGCAAAGTGATCCCGTTGCCAAATATCTTCTTGATTTGCGAAACGACCACGTTCACGGCGGTCCTTATCCTATCCGCGGCGGCACTTTCCATGGGGATAAAGCGGAGTATTTCTTTGATGATCGACTCGGAATCCCGGCATTAGAGCATCAAGATATTGTTTCAGTGTGCCGACAGCATTTTGTGACCTTGCTGGAAATCGTTCTCGATTGCTATGTGGTTCTTGGGTCCGAAATTGATCCGCAACAGTACTTCACTAAGGAGCATTTCACTGCGATGGGGCGCGGCGTACTTCAAGCTGAATGCGAAGTGTGGGGTTTTGAGCGTAGCTCTCTTAGCGAAGAGGGCTATGATGAGGATGCTCGCTGGCACGAGCTAAGAGGGCATGTGTCGGGTTGCAAGATTAATCACCTGTTCTACGGGTACTTGGGTAAGACAACCCCGCAGCCCGCAGAGCCTGAAGAGTATGCTGACTTTGCATTCACTCCCGAAGATAACGGCTGGCTACATGTGCCGGCGGGGTTTGGGGCGCTCGAAGATTATTGGCAAGCACATCCCGATAGACGGCCTGCCGAACCAGACGCTTGAGCGGCCGGGCTGCGCCCGCCGCTCTGCTAAGCGTTCGGCGCCACGAAGAACGCCATCGCGCTTCTTCATCAGAGTCTCGGCCAGCAAACGCACCGCGATGACGGACTTGCCCGTGGCCGGCGCCACCCTCGACCACGAAGACGTCGCGCTTGGACCTCTTCGTCGAGGGCTGTTGGCGGATGCTGCGGATGGATACGATAGCGAAGAAGGATCACAGAGTCCTCGTCGCGAATGCCCGGGAGGACGTCATGGGATTCTGTGCGTGTGTAATGATAGGCTTCCCTGAAGATACTCCGTGTCCAGGCGGCAAATGGGATGGCCAGATTTACCCCTTTCTTTCAGCAGTCCTCCACTCAAAAGCAGGCCCCAACGAAGCCGGCGAAGTCGGTAGTCCCTTCGGTGTTCTCCCTTCTATCGGTGGTCCTTGTTTTTGCGTTGATTGGTGTCGCCGGTGCGGTGCTCGTGCTCTATGCGAAGTTGAAGTTCCTGGCCTTCGTTGGGGGCAGGGTCGAATCGTTTCGCGATCGATTCCTGGCGGGACCTGAAAGATCAGCGCGCTTTCATTCGAAGCAGTCGCCGCTCACCGAGGCCGAGCAAGAACTGTTTCGCCGCCTTGTTAAGGCCCTACCCGACCACATCGTCTTGTCCCAGGTCGCCTGCAGCCAATTTCTCTACACCGAGGGAGGGGATCGCAAGGAGAATTTCGGGACCATGGCGATGATGAAGCAGAAGGTCGCGGACTTCATGGTGTGCAGCCAGAACTTCGACATCGTCGCGGTGATCGAGCTCGACGACTCCAGCCATCGTGATCCCGCGAAAGACGCCAAACGAGATGAGATGTTAAAAGAGGCCGGCCTGAAAACCATCCGTTGGCATGTTTCCCGAAAGCCGGACGCCGCAAAGATTCGCTGGGACGTTCTTGGCCTAAAAGAAGGGTCGGACGGGGAGCAGGTGAGCCGTTGGGCTCCGCGCCCGACTTAGGCGGCTAAGCGACCCTATGGCGACTTTAATACCAGCTATCGGCGCATGCGGCCCCCGCATGCAGGCGGGAGAACGGCGCCTCGCCCAGCGCCTGGAAGACAAGCTCGAAGACGATTACCTGTGCTGGTATGACGTTTCCATAGGCCACCGGACCCTCCATCCGGATTTCGTCATCTTCCATCCCGGCCGCGGCCTTTTGGTCCTCGAGGTGAAGGACTGGAAGATTTCCACGATCCAGAGCATCGACAAGAGTAATGTCGTTATCTGCCCCTCCGGGACCGTCAAGCAAGTCCCCAATCCTATCGAGCAAGCTCGTCAGTATATGTTTGCCGTCACCAATCGGATGGAGCAGGACCCGCAATTGGTATTGCGCGACGGACCACACCGGGGGAAGCCTCTTTTTCCCTATGGCCATGGCGTCGTCTTGACGAGCATAACCCGGAAGCAGTTCGAAGATAACCGGCTCGGGGAGGCGATCCCCTCCCACTTGGTCATCTGCCAGGACGAGATGACGGAGACGGTCGATCCTGAGGCCTTCCAGAAGCGCCTGTGGGACATGTTCCCGGTCCGGTTCGCTATCAAGCTTTCTTTGCCTCAGATCGACCGGATCCGCTGGCACATGTTCCCGGAAATCCGGATTCCCGCCCAAACAAGTCTGTTCGAGGATTTCACGCAGAAGGTTGTCGAGATTCCGGACCTTATTCGGGTCATGGACCTTCAGCAGGAACAGCTGGCGCGAAGCCTCGGTGAGGGTCACCGGGTCATCCACGGTGTCGCCGGCTCGGGGAAGACCTTGATCCTGGGCTTTCGCGCCGAGCACCTGGCCAAGGCGTGCTCGCGGCCGATCCTTGTGCTCTGCTACAACAAGGCGTTGGCGGCCAAACTCGGCGGCATGATGGCCGCCAGAGGGCTGCAGAATAAGGTCACCGTCGTGAGCTTCCACGCCTGGTGCCGGCGACAACTGCAGACCTATAACGCGGGCCTGCCCCCGCCGAATACTGATATGGACGCCTTTTTTGCGGCGATGGTGGATAAGGTGATTCATTCCGTCGGCAAAAACCTGATCCCCGCCGCGCAGTACGACGCGGTGCTCATCGACGAGGGTCATGACTTCAAGCCGGAGTGGTTCAAGCTCGTCGTCCAGATGATCCACCCGAACAGCAACTCCTTGCTTGTTCTCTATGACGATGCCCAGTCGATCTACGGCGGCAAGAAGAAGCTTAGGTTCTCATTCTCCAGCGTCGGCGTCCAGGCGAAAGGACGCACGACGATCCTGAAGCTGAATTACCGGAACACGCGGGAGATTCTCGCGGTCGCGCGGGCCTTCGCGGACGAGCTTCTGTCTCCCAAAGACGAGGAGGAGGAGTTCGCCCCGACCGTCCAGCCGATGAGCGCCGGCCGGCGCGGCCCCAAGCCGCTTCTCATCGAGTTCCCGACCCTTCAGGCCGAAGCCGACTACTTCGCCGGCCTTCTTTATGAGGCCAATAAGGACGGCACCCCGTGGAGCGACATGGCCGTGATCTGCCGCCACCGGGGCATCGGCGCGGAGGTAGGTCGGGCGTTCTCCCGGAAGGGGGTCCCGTTCCAGATGCCGGATGCGACGCATGCCTTCGTGCCGGGCCAGAACGGCGTGGCGGTCGTGACCATGCACGCCAGCAAAGGCCTCGAGTTCCCGCTGGTGTGCATCCCCGGCGTCGGCGCGCCTTTCGCGCACAGCGAGGAGCCGGGCGACGAGGCAAAGCTGCTGTATGTCGCCATGACGCGGGCGACCCATGAGCTCGTGATGACGCACGGCGCGGAGTCACCCTTCGTGAGCAAGATGCGGGCCGCCATGAAGTCTCTCGACGCGCTTTAGCTCCGCGCCCTCCCGCCAAACGAGGTTCCCGCTCCCGGCGCATGCAACTTTTTAGGGGGGTCAGATAGAATGGACGAACCGACACCCCCACGTAGATATTAAAATCGCGGGTTGCTCCGGGAGGAGCCTATCCGCAAATAACACGGGAGGTGTCGGTTCATGAACATTATAACCATCGTCGGCCTGGATGTGCACAAAGAGACCATTGTCGCGGCGGTGCTGCCGGCCGGCGCTGACGCGGTGACACGCAGGTTGACCATTCAAAATACGCCTAAGGCGCTTGAGAAGCTGGTGCTCCAATCGACGGCGACGGGTCCGGCTGAATTCGTTTACGAAGCGGGTCCGTGCGGCTACGACGCGCATCGGCACATCACGAAGCTCGGGCATGCCTGCACGGTGATCGCGCCGGCGTTGACGCCGGTCAGGCCCGGCGACCGGGTCAAGGCCGACGCGCGTGACGCCGAGAAACTGGCCCGTCTGCATCGCGCAGGCGAACTGACGGCGATCCGGGTGCCGACGTGCGAGGAGGAAGCGGCGCGTGATCTTGTGCGCATTCGCGAGGATGCGGTCGAAGACCTGCAGCGGGCGCGGCACCGGCTGGTGAAATTCCTGCTGAGGCAGGGGCGGATCTTCCGCGAGGCGGGAGCGTGGACCCAGAAGCATGAGCAGTGGCTGCGCGGACAGAAATTCGAATGGCCCAATCTTCAGCAGTCGTTTGTGGGCTACCTGCGCGCCTACGATGAGGTGCTGGGTCGACTGAAAGTGTTGAATGCGCAGGTCGAGGATCTGGCGCAGCAGCCCCAATACAAGGAACTGGTACGGGCGTTGATGTGCCTGAAGGGAATCGGGACGCTGAGCGCCGTGACTTTGATCGTCGAGGCTCAGGATTTCAGACGTTTTAGAAAGGCGCGGCAGTTCATGAGCTACGTCGGGGTGGTGAGCTCGGAACACAGCAGCGGCAATCGCATCCGCCGGGGAAGCATCACCCGGGCCGGCAACGCGCACATTCGCCGAGTGCTGGTTGAAGCCGCCTGGAGCAGCCGTCACGCCGGCACGAGTGCGGCGGTCGCCAAACGCCGGGAGGGTTGCCCGGAGGAGATCGTGAAGATCGCCAAGACTGCGCAGGACCGGCTGCATCGCAAGTTTTGGCGGATGACCGGCAGGGGCAAACATCACGGGGTCGCCGTCGTGGCGGTGGCGCGGGAATTAGCCGCGTTTGCCTGGTCGATCGCTCGAACGGTGCAGGGTTAAAAATAAAACGACGCTTGGAGGATTTTGATCCCGGAAGCAGGGCAACGGTACGGAGAACCCTCGTTACGATTGTGTGCAATGGCTAAACCCATGACGCACGTGCTCAGATCGAGGCAGCTCCCGACGAATCACAATCATGCGTTCTGGCATCCGCTTTTAGCGGTTGCGATCCGCGAATATCAGTTTGATTCACCGTCGACAAACGCCTTGCTTACGGGTTCTAAATTCTCCAGGGACGGACCTGGAAAATGGCGTGAAAATCGGACTGGGGGATGGAACTTTTCGTCCATATCAATCGTATGGTAAGTGAGGCCGCGGGGCGGGCCTTGAATATACAGCGTATACGCTGTATACTAGGAGGGCCGCATGGGGTATCGGTTGGAGTTTTACCGCACGACGCGAGGAGACGAGCCCGCGTTGGACTACATCCGGGCGCAGGTTAAGGCGCATAAGGCGAAGATCGGGTTCGCGTTGGAGTGCCTGAAGGAGTTGGGGCATTGGGCGCGCAGGCCGATGGTCGATTACCTTGGAAACGATATATACGAGCTGCGGGTGCCGGCTGAGGGACATCAACACCGGGTCCTGTATTTTTTTCATGAAAGGACCATTATCGTCGTCACGAGCGCGTTTTTGAAGAACGAGGACAAGGTGCCGCCCGAGGAATTGACGCGCGCCCGTCGCCGAAGAGCGGAGTGGATCCAAAGACGCACAGAGGGGATATGAAGAAACGCGTGAAACGAGGAACGACGCTGGAAGAGTTTCTGGCCGTGGAGATGAAGGATCCGGAGTTCCGGCAGCTTTACGCCGACGCGGAGATCGAGATGAAGGTCGCGTTCGAGATCACGAAGGCGCGGGAGGCCGCGAAGATGACGCAGGGGGAGCTCGCGCGGCGCATCAAGTCGAAGCAGCAGACGGTCTCGCGCATCGAGCAGGGAGGGCAGAATCTGACGCTGGTGACGCTTGACCGGATCGCGCGGGCGTTGAAGGGCAGCCTCCAGATACGGATCGTCACCCCTTGAGCTGCGTCGCTGCACCGTTCGTGCAGCAGTTGATCTAGAGGCGGCGGCGAAACACTAAATCGGCGCCACGAAGACATGGCGCTTGGAACGGTCCTCCTCACCCGAGGACCTGGTGGCGGATGATGCGGAAGGCCTCGTCCTGCTCGTCGATGAGAGTGAACTCCTCGTTGCCCTCGAGCATGCTGCCCACCCGGCTGATGAGCTCGTCCGCCGGCCGCCATTTCCCGTGCTCGAGAAGGAAGAGGATGTCGTTCTTCGCCTTGCGGGGCACCAGCCGCTCGAGGTAGGCCTTGAGCGGGGCCGCGTCGTTGGCGAGGAACAGCCGGGACTCGGAGAGGAGGTCTTGATAGCGGGCGTCCTCGAGCGGCTCGGGATCGCGCCGGTAGAGATTGAAGAGGTAGGCGGACGGGTGCAGCTGAACGCCTTTCTCGAGGATGTCCTGGTTGAAGCGCAGGATCATGCCCTTATACTGGCGCGCCTGCAGGTTCGGGTGCTGCTTGACCGTGCCGCCGCCGATGGGGGAGAGGACCATGTTCTCGATGGGGGACGACCGAGCCATAAGGCGAGGAAGTGCCCCTTCCACACGCCGTTAGAAAGGGGCTGCGGAAGCCGTGTCCCAGGCCTTGAGCTCGATGATGAGGGCGTTGTCGTTCCGGCCGTCGCTGCCGGCTAAGAGGACATCGATGCGGGAGCGGCCCACCGGGGAGCAGTGGTACTCGATGGCGACGGTGATGTCGTCGGCGACCGAGGCCGGGCGCAGGACGTCGGCGAAGCGGGAGTAGTCGGAGGCCCAGCCCCGGCTGTCGGAGGGGACGGAGCCGGTTTTGTGGAAGAAGGCGGACT
>JAUYSH010000032.1 GCA_030696455.1 Elusimicrobiota bacterium | reverse complement strand
GGTGAGGGTCGTGCTTCCATCGGTTCACCAATCCGTTGCCGTTCCAAAATCCTTCCAGTCACTCCCCTATATAACCAGCTCGTTGCCGTTATCGTGCGCCTTCAGCCCGTCGTTATCTCCGTCATTGAGTCAGCTCCCGGTGGCGCCGTCGATCTATCCCCAATCCGCTGCCGTTCCGTCGCCGTCATCCGTTCCAAAGGCGATAACGCCCGTCCTTCCCGTGAAAACGCCGGTCGTCAGCGCTCATCCGTTGCTCGCAACAGCGGCCGCTCGCCTGACCGCCGCCTCCGCGCCGGACAAGCCGGTCTCGGATGCGAAGCAGGTCTCCGAGGAGATCTTCTCCGGCGAGAGCCCCCGCCGTTCCTCGGACGAAACCCCGGTCTCGGGAAGTTATTCCCAGCCCTCCGCGTTGGCCCCCTCCGCCCCCGCGCAAAAGAAACAGCCCCTGATCGCCCGCTGGAAATCCTCCATGCCTGACGGCACCGGCCCCCTCGTCATCGCCGCCTTCGCCTGGAACTTCCTCACGATCGCCGCTTACTCAATAATCGGCCCCGCCCGCGGCGCCCTCCTCATGACGAAGTTCGGCCCCGAGACCTTGCCCTGGGTGTACATGGCCAGCGCGGCGCTGACAGGCGCCGTCGTCTTCGCCTACAGCCGTTTCTCCCGCGCGCCCCGCAAGCTCCTCATCGGCGGCTCCCTCGCCATGCTCGCCGCGACCTTGGTCGCCGGCGCGCTCGCCGTCTCGGCGACGGCCCTCCCGTCCGTCGCCTTCGGCTATTTCCTGTGGACCGACGTGTTCGGCATCATGTCCGCGACCTTGTTCTGGACCTACGCGAACGACGTGTTCACCCGGAGCGAGTCCAAGCGCGTGTTCGGCCTGATCGCGGCCGGCGCGCCCCTGGGCTCGATCGCGGGGGCCCTGCTGATGAAGCTCGTCGTCGGCTCGATGGGCCCCGTCCCGATGCTCATGGTCGCGGCCGGAGTCTTCGCCGCGGTCCTGCCGATCTTCTTCTTCATGGAGAGCCGCTCGAAGCACCGCGCCGCGGCGCCCGCCACGGAGGCGAAGGCCGAAGGGGGCGCGCCGGCGAAGGGCATCCTCAAGACCATCCTGGGCTCGCCGTTCCTGATCTTCCTGACCGTCATCGTCGCCCTCGAGCGCCTGGTCCCGGACATCACGAACTACCTGTTCGCCTTCGCCGCGTCCGCCGCCTACAAGGGCGACCCGAGCGGCATGGCGCAGCTGTTCGCCAATGTGAACTTCTACACGAGCCTCGCCTCCTTCACCGCGAGCTCTTTGCTCGTCGGCCTGACCTTGCGCAAGATCGGCACGGGGGGAAGCCTGATGACCGCCGGCCTGGTCAACCTGGCCCTGTTCGCCCTGTACCCCTTCGTGCCCACGCTCGGGGTCGCCGCCGTGTTCTTCGGCCTCGACGGCGTCACGCGCTACACGTGGTTCAAGACCGCCAAGGAGTCCGCCTACTCCGCGACCGACCGCGACACGATCTACCGCGTGAAGGCCTTCATCGAGATGTTCGTCTACCGCTTCGCGCGCGGCCTCGCCGGTCTGCTCCTGCTCGGCGTGGCGTGGCTGCAGGGCGGCCCGACGGGCGCGGCCCTGCTCGGCATACCGCTCGCGCTCCTGTGGCTGTACGCCTCGTGGCGCCTCGGCCGCGAGCACAAGAAGCTCGAAGACCAGAAAGGTTGACGCGCCGCGCCGCGGGGTGATATCATATTCGTGCAAACGAATATGAATAATAATCTGTTCCGGGCCTTCGCCGATCCCACCCGCCTGCGCATACTCGGCCTTCTGTCCGGACGCGAGGTGTGCGTCTGCGATCTCATGGCCGTGCTGGGAGTGCCGCAGTCCAAGGTGTCCCAGCATCTGGCGTATCTGCGCTCCGCGGGCCTCGTCGTCTTCCGTCAGGAAGGAAAGTGGCGTCACTATGCTCTGGCCAAGCCCGCCGGCCGCGTCCATGCCCGCCTCGTCGGCTGCCTGAGCGAGTGCTTCGCCGAGATCGGCGACCTGAAGCGGGACCAGATGAATTTCCGGAAAATCATGCGGGCCAAGGAGAAGTGTTCATGAATCACCTGCCGACCGTGCTTTTCGTGTGCATCGAGAACTCCTGCCGCTCCCAGATGGCCGAGGGCTTCGCCCGGCGTCACGGCGCGGGCAAGGTCGCGGCCTGGAGCTCGGGCTCCAAGCCCAGCGGCAAGGTCAACGAGACGGCCGTCGCGCTCATGGAGGAGAAGGGCGTGGACATGTCCTCGCACCGTTCCAAGGGCCTGGACGAATTGCCGAAGCAGACGTGGGACTACGTGATCACGATGGGCTGCGGCGACGCCTGCCCTTTCGTGCCCTCGAGGGCCAAGGAGGACTGGGCCATCCCCGACCCCAAGCACCTGCCGCCCGACGAGTTCCGCCAGATCCGCGACATCGTCGAGTCCAAGGTGAAGGACCTCATCGACCGAGCCGTCAAGGCGGGCGCGTGAGCGTCTCCCGCCTCTCCTTCCTCGACCGCTATCTCACCGGCTGGATCTTCGCCGCGATGGCTCTCGGCGTCGGGCTCGGCTATTTCCTCCCGGGCTTGCCGGGCTTCGTCAATCAGTTCCAGATCGGCACGACGAACATCCCGATCGCCCTCGGGCTCATCCTGATGATGTACCCGCCGCTCGCGAAGGTGAAGTACGAGGAGCTCGGCGCGGTGTTTCGCGACAAGAGGATCCTGGGGCTTTCGCTCGTCCAGAACTGGATCGTCGGACCGGTCCTGATGTTCGCGCTCGCCGTCATCTTCCTGCGAGGGTATCCCGAGTACATGGTCGGCCTGATCATGATCGGCCTCGCGCGGTGCATCGCCATGGTCATCGTCTGGAACGAGCTGGCCGAGGGCGACACGCAGTACGCGGCGGGGCTGGTGGCGTTCAACAGCGTCTTCCAGGTCCTCTTCTTCAGCGTGTACGCCTGGTTCTTCATCGGTTTTCTATTGCCCAAGCTCGGCCTGGAGGGAACCGCGGTCAGCGTGAGCATGCTTCAGATCGCGGAGAGCGTGGCCATCTACCTCGGCATCCCGTTCGTCGCGGGGATGGCGACGCGCTTCTTCCTGCTCCGCTCGCGCGGCCGGGAGTGGTATGAGAACGTCTTCATCCCCCGGATCAGCCCGCTGACCTTGCTGTCCTTGCTCTTCACCATCGTCGTGATGTTCAGCCTCAAGGGCAAGCTCATCGTGACGTTGCCCTTCGACGTCCTGCGCATCGCGGTGCCTCTGCTGCTCTACTTCGTCGCGATGTTCTTCCTCAGCTTCTGGATGAGCCGCAAGGCGGGGGCGAACTACGCGAAGACGGCGACCCTTTCCTTCACCGCGGCCAGCAACAACTTCGAATTGGCCATCGCGGTCGCCGTCGCCGTGTTCGGCATCGACTCAGGCCAGGCCTTCGCCGCCGTCATCGGACCCCTCGTCGAGGTGCCGGTTCTCATCCTGCTGGTGGACGCCGCGTTGCATATCCGTAAGCGCTGGCCGTTCTCAGCGGCCCCCCAGGAGGCTTAGATGCTCACGATCCAAACTTTCGCCCTTGTCGCGCTCATCGGAGGCGTCGCCGCGGCCGAGGACCTGGACCGAATTCGGGAAGAAGGCCGCCAGGTCGCGACCGAGCTGGCCGCGCGGTTGGGCGCGGAATTACAGAAGGAGATGAAGGCCGGCGGGCCCGTCGCGGCGATCACGGTTTGCCGCGAGGTCGCCCCGGCGATCGCCTCCGAAGCCTCGCGCAAGACGGGCTGGAAGGTGAGCCGGGTCTCGCTCAAGACCCGCAATCCCGCTCTGGGCCTGCCCGACGCCTGGGAGCAGAAGGTCCTGGCGGACTTCGTGAAACGCATGGAAACAGGAAAATCGGCCGATATGGAATTCGCCGAGGTCGTCGAGGAGCCCCAGGGCCGTTTCTTCCGCTACATGAAAGCGATCCCGACGCAGGGCGCGTGCCTGAGATGCCACGGCACCGACGCGGCCATCCCTGAGGATGTAAGGGCCTCGCTGAAAACCTCGTACCCCCATGACCGAGCCGTCGGCTACGCCCTGGGCCAGATCCGGGGCGCCTTCAGCATCAAGCGCCCGCTGTAACGCCCTGCATGAATTGGAAGGATGAATGGAAGTGGCTGGCCGGGTTCACGGCCTTGTTCTTCGGCTTTTACTTCCTGCCGGTGGGGGCGCCGCGCTTCGACGGGGCCGTCACCGAAGCCCTGGAGCTGACGAAGTGGTACACCCGCGAGCACGTGGTGCTCTGCCTCATCCCGGCCCTCTTCATCGCCGGCGGCATCGCCGCCTTCGTCAGCCAGGCGTCGGTGATGAAATACTTCGGAGCCGGGGCCAACAAGCTCCTGTCCTACGGCGTGGCCTCCGTCTCCGGAACCTTGCTCGCGGTCTGCTCCTGCACGGTGCTCCCGATGTTCGCCGGCATCTACAAGCGCGGCGCGGGGCTCGGTCCGGCCGTGGCTTTTCTGTATTCCGGACCCGCCGTGAACGTGCTGGCCATCGTGCTGACCGCCCGCATTCTGGGGTTCGAGCTCGGCGCGGCGCGGGCGGTCGGCGCGGTGCTCTTCAGCCTGGTCATCGGCCTGGCCATGCATTTCATCTACCGCGACGAAGAGGCGGCCAAGGAGAAGGCGCAGGCGGCTTTGCCCGCGCCCGAGGTGAGAAGGCCTCTCTGGCGGACCGCGCTCTTCTTCGCCTCCATGTCCGCGGTGCTCGTTTTCGCCAACTGGGCGGAGGCTGAGCCCGCGGACGCCGTCTTCCATGCCGTCTACAGGATGAAGTGGGCTCTGACGTCCCTTTCGGCGCTGTCCCTCGGCTTCATGCTCAAGGCCTGGTTCGGCGCCGACGGCAAGAAGCTGCTGCTCGCCTCCTTGCCCGCCGTCGCCCTCGCCTTGAGCTTCCCGGGCCTGCCCGTGCTGTCCTTTTCGGCTGGCTTCATCGGCCTTTCCTGGGTGCTGAGCTCCTCCGGGGAGGAGGAGCTGCGCGGCTGGTTCTCCTCCTCGTGGGACCTCGCCAAGCAGATCTTCCCTCTTCTCATCGGCGGGGTGCTGGTGTCGGGCTTCCTGCTGGGCCGGCCGGGCCACGAGGGCGTCATCCCGTCCTCCTGGGTGAACTGGGCCGTGGGCGGAAACTCCTTCGGCGCCAATTTCTTTTCCTCCGTGGTCGGGGCCTTCATGTATTTCGCGACCTTGACCGAGGTGCCGATTCTTCAGGGGCTGCTGGGCGCGGGCATGGGAAAGGGCCCCGCGCTGGCCCTGCTGCTGGCCGGCCCGGCCCTGTCTTTGCCCAATATGCTGGTCCTTAAGACCGTGATGGGCGTAAAAAGGACGGCGGTCTACGTCGCGCTGGTGGTCGTCATGGCCACCTTCAGCGGCATGTTATACGGCGCGATCTTTTAAAGAGGACATATGAAAAAAATTCAGATACTGGGCACGGGCTGCGCGAAATGCGTCAAGCTCTACGCGGCGGCGGAAGGGGCGGCCAAGGAGCTCGGCCTGGAGTATGAGATGGAAAAAATAACCGACCTGGATAAGATCACGGAGATGGGCGTCATGATGACCCCCGCCCTTGCCATAAACGGCGCGGTGAAGACGTCCGGAAAAATCCCTTCGCCGGAGGAGCTGGAGGCGCTGCTGTCGGACGCGAAGTAGCTCGCTATGCCGGGACGGCGCCGCGGAAGATGAAGTACACCGCGCCGAGCAGGCACAGCGCCGCCCAGAGGTAGTCGAGGCGCAGGGCGTCTTTCATGTACAGCACGGAGAAGGGCACGAACACGGCCAAGGTGATGACCTCCTGCAGGATCTTCAGCTGGCCGAGGTTCATCTCGGTGTAGCCGATGCGGTTGGCGGGGACCTGGAGCAGGTACTCGAACAGCGCGATGCCCCAGCTGATCAGGGCCGCGACGTACCACTTCGAGCCGCTCAGGTTGCGCAGGTGCGCGTACCAGGCGAACGTCATGAAGATGTTGGAGAGGGTCAGCAATCCGGCGGTTTTGACGATGACGGGCATGGGCGGATTATACCGTTTCAGGCGAAGATCAGCTTGAAGCCCGCGACGGCGAGGACGACGGCCAGCAGGCGCTTGATCGCCGCGTGCGGCAGGCGCGCGCTGCCGAGGTAGGAGCCCGCGGCTCCGCCGGCCAAGGCGGCGAGGGCGAGGGCCGGCGCGGCGTCGGGGAAGGAGCGCGTCTTGATCAGATGGCCGGCGAGCCCCGCGGCGGAATTGACGAGGATGAAGGCGGCGGAGACGGCGGCGATCGTCTTGGTCGCGTCCCAGCGCAGGAAGATCCCGAGCGGGGTGAGGAAGATCCCGCCGCCCGTGCCGGTGAGGCCGGAGAGCAGGCCGAGGCCCGCGCCCACGCCGAGGGCCGCCGGCAGAGACGGGGGATTCGACCCGGATTCGGCCGGAGGGTCGAGCAGGAAGCGCGCGGCGGAAAACAGCAGGACCAGCCCGACGGCGATCTTGAACGCCTGCGTGGGCAGGTTCAGCCAGCCGCCGAGGAACGCGCACGGCACGGAGGCCAGCGCGAGCGGCCGGAACAGGCCCCAGGAGAAGTGCCCGGCGCGGCGGAACTGCCAGGTCGCGAGCGTCGCCACGAGGATGTTGAGGGCCAGCGCGGCCGGCTTGATCGCGTCGGGCGCGAGGCCGAACAAGGTCATCGCGGCGATGTAGCCCGACGCTCCCGCGTGGCCCACGCAGGAGTAGAGGAACGCGACGACGAAGACCGCCGCGGTCAGCAAGGTCTAGAGGCCCGCGGACCAGCTGTTCGGATCGAGCATCTCCCGGACCATGGTCACGAGCGCCTCCATGTCCAGCGGCTTGAGGAGGAAGCGTACGCGCGGCTCGGGCGGGATCTGGGCGGCGAAGCGCACCGCCTCGGTGCCGCTGATGAGGAGCACCGGCAGGAGGCGCGTCTCCTCGCGGGCCCGAAGGTCGCTGAGCAGCTGGACGCCGGTCTTGCGGGGCATCTGATAGTCGATGAGCGCGAGGTCGGGATTCTCCTCGAGCGCGGCGCGCACGGCGGCCGTCGAATCGTGGCATAAGACGACGTCGTGGCCTTCGCCCTGGAGGCATTCCCGCAGCACCTCGGTCAGGGAGACCTCGTCGTCGACCACCAGTATCTTCGCCATCTTACGTAGAGCATAGGAGCGCGCGGAGGCCGCGTCAAGGGCGGTGTGACCGAATCGCACTTGCGGACGGAGGGGGCGGGGGCTAAGCTTTAGGGAATGCCTGCTCCGATGCAGAGCGGACAGTCCGGCTTCCTCGAATCGCTCATCGATTCGGTGGCCGACCCGATTTTCGTCAAGGACCGCGAGCACCGGTGGGTGCTCTTCAACGAGGCGTTCGTCTCGCTCCTCGGCCGCCCTCGCGAGCACCTGCTGGGAAAATCCGACTACGAGTTCTTCCCGAAGGCCCAGGCCGACGTGTTCTGGCGGCAGGACGAGCTCGTGTTCGAGACCGGCCGGGAGAACGCCAACGAGGAGATGCTGACCGACGCGCGGGGCCGGATCCACGTGCTGGTCACTCGCAAGACGCTCTGGACGTCCGCGGCGGGGAAGAAATACCTCATCGGCGCGATCCGAGACGTCACCGAGAGCGTCGACGCCGCGGAAACCATCAAGCGCAGCCAGGAGAGGCTCCACCACGCCCAGAAGCTCGAGGCGATGGGTTATATGGCCGGCGGCGTGGCCCACGATTTCAACAATCTCCTCGCCGCGATACGCGGGTCCGCCGAACTTCTGCTCGAGAGTCTGCCGAAGGGGCATCCGTCGCGGGCCGAGGCCGAGGAGATCCGCTCCGCCGGGGACCGGGCCTCGGCGCTGACGCGCCGGCTGCTGTCGTTCGGCCGGCGCCCCCGCGGGATGGCGAGGTCGGTGGATCTCGCCGCGCTTGTCGGCGGTATGAGCGAACTCCTCCGACGCCTTCTGCCGCCGGGCGTGGGATTGGACGTGGTCCCGCCGAAGACGGCCCTGGGCGCGATCAGCGCAGATCCGGGCCTCGTCGAGCAGATACTCCTCAATCTCGTCGTCAACGCCGGAGAGGCGATGCCGAAGGGCGGCCGGGCGACGGTCGAGCTCGCGAGCGCCCCGAAGGGCGGCGGCGGGGTGAGCGGGCCGTGCGCGCGCCTGACGGTGCGCGACCGCGGCGTCGGCATGACGGCGAAGCTCAAGGCCCGCATCTTCGAGCCCTTCTTCACGACCAAGGAGAACGGCAGCGGCCTCGGCCTCGCGACGGTCGCCGACACGGTGCGGCGTTGCGAGGGCGGCATCGAGGTCGAGAGCGCCCCCGGCAAGGGCTCCGCGTTCCATGTGTACTGGCCGCTGGCCGGGGCCCCGCGGAAGTCCCGCGGCCGAGTGCTCGTGGTCGACGACGACGATGCGAGCCGGTGCTTCTCGGTGCGCTGCCTGGAGCGCGACGGCTACGAGGTCCTGTCCGCGGGAGACTCGTCGGAGGCGCTTCGCATCGACGGCGCCAACGAAGGACTCTTCGACCTGCTCCTCATCGACGTCGCGATGCCGCGGATGCGCGGGCCGGAGCTCGCCGAGCGCCTGCGGCTGCGCCAGCCCGGGGCGCGGGTGCTCTTCACTTCGGGCCGGCGCCGCGAGGACTGCGGCCTCACCGGGGGAGGGAGCGCCGGCTTTCTTGCGAAGCCCTTCACGGCGCGGGACCTCCGTGAGAGCGTCAGCGCCGCGCGGCGCGCCGAAGGCGGTCCATCACGGCGCGCCCGACGCCCCGGTCCGGCACGGTCTCGACGTAAACGGTCCTGACCCCGGCGGCCTCCGCGTCGCGCAAGGCGGCGAACAATGCTGCGGCGTAGGCCCCCGCGCCGCCGGTCACACGCCGGGCGAACGCGGGACGGCGTCCCGCCCAGGGCGCGCGGTGGATGAGTCCGGCGCCGCGCAGAACGAACCCGCCGTCGCGTACGCGCGCGGGCGGGATCAGGATCACGCGGCACGAGGGCGCGTAGTGACGGTGGGCCGTCCCGGGGGAGGCGGGCGCCGTTCCCCCCGCGGAGCGCAGCGGGGCGCCGGCGGCGCGCGCGATGCTCTCGCCGGTCAAGGTCCCGTGGCGGAGGACGACCGGGCGGCTTCCTCGGGCGTCCACGATCGCCGATTCCAGCCCCTTGCGGCACGGGCCGCCGTCCAGGATCAGGGGTACGCGGCCCCGCAGATCGCGCAGCACGTGCGCGGCGGTCGTCGGGCTCGGTCGTCCCGAGAGATTCGCGGAGGGCGCCGCCACCGGCTCGCCCAGCGCGCGGATCAAGGCGCGCGCCGCGGGATGCCCCGGGCAGCGCACGGCGACGGTGCGCCCGCCCGCCGTCACCGCGCCGGGGACGCGGGCCGATTTCTCAAGGATGAGGGTGAGCGGGCCGGGCCAGAAGGCGTCGATCAGCTTGCGGGCCAACGGCGTGATCCGGCGCACGACGTCGGCGAGCATCGCCTCGTCGGCGACGTGCACGATCAGCGGGTTGTCCGAGGGGCGCCCCTTGGCCTTGTACACGCGCCGCGCGGCGGCCGCGTCGTAGGCGCGGGCCCCGAGACCGTAGACGGTCTCCGTCGGAAAGGCGACCAGGCCGCCGCGGCGCAGGATCGCCGCGGCCAAGGCCAGGGATTTCTCGTCGGGACGCAGGACGCGCGTGCGGCTCACTCCTCATTATAGCTTGCTATACTGCGCGCATGTTCGAGAGCGCGGAAGTCGGACGTACGGTGGACAAGAAGGAGTACGCGAAGCGCGCCCCGGAGCTGCGCGCGCGCATCCTCAAGGCCCAACAGGCCCTCGCCGCCACGCGCCTGAGGCTCGTGATCGTGGTCGGCGGGGTGGAGGGCGGGGGAAAGACCGAGTTGGCGCGGCGCTTTCTCGACTGGATGGATCCGCGCGGCCTGCGGGTCGAGGCCTACGGAGAGCCCTCGGACGAGGAGAACGAGCGGCCCGAGTACTGGCGCTATTGGCGCACCTTGCCTCCGGCCGGCCACGGCGCGATCCTCGTCGGCTCCTGGTACACGCGCACCATCGTCGGACGCGCTTTTAAGGAAATCGGCTCCGGCGAATTCGATCAGGCCCTCGACCTCGCGATGGCGTTCGAAGCCATGCTCATCCGCGAGGACACCGCGCTCGTCAAGCTGTGGCTGCACCTGTCCAAAAAAGAGCAGAAGCGCCGTTTTACGGAGCTGCAGTCGGACCCCGACACGGCCTGGCGCGTGACCAAGCAGGACTGGGCGTTCTCCAAGAAATACGACCGCTTCCGCGGCGTCTGCGAGCGGGCGCTTGCCAAGACCAGCGTCGCCGATGCGCCCTGGACCGTCATCGAGGCGACCGACCGGCGCTACCGCGACCTGGCCGCGGGCGAAGCCGTGCTCGCCGCGCTTCAGGCCGCTCTCAAGCGTCCGCCGCCCGCCCAAGGCGTCCCGGACCGCGCGAAGCCGCCGAAAATCTCCGTGCTCAGCCGCCTCGATCTGACCCGCAGGCTCGAGGACGGCGACAAGAAGTTCGAGAAGCAGCAGACGCGGGTGGCCTTGCTGTCGCGGCGCCTGCGCAAGGAAGGGCGATCCTTGATCTGCGCCTTCGAGGGCGTGGACGCCGCGGGCAAGGGCGGGTCGATCCGCCGCCTCCTGGGCGCCATCGACGTGCGCAACGCCCGCGTCATGGCCGTCGCCGCGCCCACGGACGAGGAGAACGCGCATCCGTATCTCTGGCGCTTCTGGCGGACCTTGCCGCGCCTGGGCAAGACGACGATCTACGACCGCTCCTGGTACGGCCGCGTTCTCGTCGAGCGCGTCGAGGGGTATTGCGCGAAGGAGGACTGGACTCGCGCCTATGCCGAGATCGTCGAGTTCGAGGCCGAGCTGGCGGAGTCGGGCGTCATCGTCTGTAAGTTCTGGCTCCAGATTTCCCAGGAGGAGCAGCTGCGCCGCTTCAAGGAGCGGGTGAAGACGCCCTTCAAGCAGTACAAGATCACCGAGGACGACTGGCGCAACCGCGCCAAGTGGGACGCCTATCAGGCTGCCGCCGTCGACATGATCGCGAAAACGAGCGCCCCGGACGCGCCCTGGACCTTGATCGAGGCCGAGGACAAGCGCTGGGCGCGCCTGCGCGTGATGAAGGCCGTCGCCGACCGCCTCGAAGAAGAGCTCGGCTGAGGGCTAGTCCGGGCGCCAGGCGTCCATCGAGAGCTGTCCCTCGCTGCGGGCGACGACGCAGCTCACGACCGCGTCCCCGGTCACGTTGACGACCGTGCGGGCCATGTCGAGGAGGCGGTCCACGCCGATGATCAGGGCGATGCCCTCGACGGGGAGATTCACCTGGCGCAGCACCATCGCCAGGGTGATCAGCCCGACGCCGGGGACGCCGGCCGTGCCGATCGACGCCAAGGTGGCCGTCAGCACCACCATCAGATAGCCTTGAAGGCCGATGTCGATGCCGTAAACCTGCGCGATGAAGGCGGTGGCCACGCCCTGCATGATCGCCGTGCCGTCCATGTTGATCGTCGCACCCAGCGGGACGGTGAAGGACGCGACGGTCTTCGAAACGCCGAGCTTGTCGACGAGGGTCTCGAGCGTCACCGGGATGGTGGCGTTGCTGCTCGACGTGCTGAAGGCGAACACCGGCACGGCCTTATAACGGCGCAGGAAGACGAGCGGGCTCAGGCCGGCGAGCCCCCGGAGCAGCAGCGGGTAGACGACGGCGCAGTGCAACGCCAGGGCGAAGAGGACGACGAGGAAGTACTTCGCGATGGGGCCCGCCGCGCCGAGGCCCTGCTCGGAGAACACCTTCGCGATCAGGCAGAACACGCCGTAGGGCGCGGCCTGGATCAGGATCGTCACCATGCGCATGATCGCCGTATCGAGATCGCGGAACACGGCGGCCAGGCGCTCCCCGGGCTTTCCGCTCAGGATCAACGCCACCCCGAAGAGGATGCCGAAGAAGATGATCTGAAGCATCTCGCCCTCGGCGAGGGCCTTGACCGGGTTCGAGGGGACGATGTTGACGAGAGTATCGACGAGCGGCGGCGGCGGCGCGGCCTTGAACGCGGCGCCCGTCGAGAGCCTCATGCCGGCGCCGGGCGCGAAGACGACCCCCATGAGCAAGGCGACGGCGATCGCGACCATCGTCGTGGCGAGGTAAAGCCCTAGGGTCTTGAGCCCCATGCGCCCGAGCTGCCTTACGTTGTCGAGGGAGGCGGTGCCCACGACGAGCGAGACGAAGACCAGCGGCACGACCAGGAGCTTGAGCAGGGCGAGGAACACGCGCCCGCCGGCGTCGAGGAGCCCGGCGACGGGCGCGGATCCCGCCCAGGGGCCGAGCGCGTGGAGCGCGAGGCCCGTTGCCAGGCCCAGGGCCATGCCCGTCATGATCTTGAACGTCAGGGCGTGCTTCGGCTCGGTCATGCGGCCTCCCGGCTCAGAGCGGCGCCGCGGCCGCGCAGGGCGCCCAACGCGTCGAAGACGACGCTCAGCGCCAGGGCGCACAGCACCGCGAGCAGGCCGGCCATCACCAGGTCGCCGGCGCGAAGGGCGCCGATCAGCTGCCAGGCGAACGCGGCCAAAGTGGTGACGAGCATGAGGGCCGCGGGGACCAGCACGGCGAGGGCCGGCCGCCCTTGACGCAGCAGCCAGAGCCCCGCCACCAGAAGCGAGAGCGCGCCGATGAGTTGGTTGGAGGCGCCGAACACCGCCCAGATGCGGCGCCAATGCCCGGGCAGCGCGAGCGCGGCGGCCGCGGCGACGACGACGGCGGTGGACAGGCGCCGGTCGCGGATGGGGGCGAGCTCCTCGGTCAGGTAGCGGCCGATGCGCGTGGCCGTGTCGAGCGTCGTCAGCAGGAAGGTGTTGATCGCCAGGGTGGCGAACGCGGCGCCGAACCCGCCGAGGAAGGGGTAGGTGAGCCCGGCGAAGCCCTCGGCGAAGGCGGCCACCGCGCCGGGCCCGCGCAGCAGCTCCGCGTGCCGGCCCGCCTCGAGCCCCGCGGCCACGGCGATGATCACCAGCACGGCGACGAAGCCCTCGAGCAGCATGGCACCGTAGCCGATGCGGCAGGCGTGGGCCTCGGAGTCGAGCTGCTTGCAGGTCGTGCCGCCGGAGACCAAGGCGTGAAAGCCGGAGAGCGCCCCGCACGCGACCGTGACGAACAGCATCGGCCAGGCGGGCCCCGCCGCCGGCCAGGCCTCGGGGTCGAAGGCCTTGAACGCGGTCGCGCTCATGTCGGGCCGGGTCCATAGCGTGCCGATCACGCCCGCGATGATCATCGCGTAGAGCAGATAGCTGGCCAGATAATCGCGGGGCTGCAGCAGGCGCTGCACGGGCACGATGGAGGCGACCGCGCAATAGGCCAGCAGCACCACCACCCACGCCTGCTGGGGCAGGACGATGGGCAGGTATTGCCCCGCCGCCATCAGCCCGGCCAGCAAGCCCAGGCCCACGGCCGTCACCGTCGCGAGGCTCGCGCCGCGTTCGGAGAGCCGGCCGGCGATCAGGGCCGCGCCGATGAGACCCATGGAAGGAAGCGCGATCTCGGGCATGGCGGTCAAGGTGCGCGCGGTCAGGTCCGCGAAGACGGCGAGGACGAGGATCAGTGCGCACCAGATGAAGGCCATGAAGCAGAGCCGGCTGCGGCGGCCCAGCAGTTCGCCCGAGACATCGGCGACCGACTTTCCTCCGTGGCGTACGCTGACGATCAAAGACGCGAAGTCCGAGACCGCGCCCAGCAGAGCGGCGCCCAGCACGACCCATAGCACGGTCGGCCCCCAGCCCCAATAGGCCGCGGCGAGCGCCGGTCCCACGATGGGGCCCGCGCCGCAGATCGAGGAGAAGTGGTGCCCGAAGAGCACGGGCCAGCGCGTGGGGACGTAGTCCACGCCGTCGTTGCGGACATGCGCCGGGGTGGGGCGGGAGGGATCGACGCCGAACGTCGCCTCCAGGCGCCGGCCGTAAAAGCGCAGGGCTAAAGCGTACGCCGCGGCGGCACCCAGCAGGACCGAGGCGGCGTTCATCGGCTTAATTTAGCAGAAACGCGACGAAATTGCGACGGCGGGCTATGGTAATATTCCTCGAATCCGCGGGAGGAACGGCATGGAATTCCAGCAGGTGGTCAGCCTTTTCGGCACGGCGTTGATGATCGGGGCCGGTTGGCTCATGTGCCGCAAGAAGAAGCAGATCAACTGGAAGCCCGTCATCTGGGGCGTCGTGCTCCAGTTCGTCTTCGCCGTGATCGTCCTGCGCACCACCCCTGGCCGCTGGTTCTTCGCCGGCATGAACGACGTGATCGTCAAGCTGCTGAGCTTCCAGCAAGAGGGGGCGCAGTTCCTCTTCGGCCCCCTGGGCATCTCGCCGGGCAGCCCGGGCTCGATGGGCTTCTTCTTCGCCTTCCAGGTGCTGACCACCATCATCTTCTTCTCTTCCTTAATGTCCGTCCTTTATTACCTCGGCGTCATGCAGAAGATCGTCCTGGTCTTCGCCGTCGTCATGAAGCGCTTCCTGGGCACCTCCGGCGCCGAGTCGTTGTCGGCCTCCGCCAACATCTTCGTCGGCCAGACCGAGGCGCCCCTGCTCATCAAGCCCTACGTCGAGGACATGACCGAGTCCGAGCTGTTCTGCATCATGGTCGGCGGCATGGCCACGGTGGCCGGCGGCGTGATGGCGGCCTACGTCGGCATGCTCCAGCCCTACTTCCCCGACATCGCGGGCCATCTGCTCGCGGCGTCGGTGATGTCCGCTCCCGCGGCGCTGGCCCTGGCCAAGGTGATGATCCCCGAGACCGGCACGCCCAAGACGGCGGGCACCATCAAGCTCGAGTACAAGGATCCGTCGATCAACATCATCGACGCGGCCTCCAACGGCGCGGCCGCGGGGCTGTCCTTGGCGCTCAACGTCGGCACCATGCTCATCGCCTTCATGTCTTTGCTCGCCCTGGTCAACTTCCTCTTCGGCTCGGCGCTCGGGCTGATCGGCTTCCCGGGCTTCACCATCGAGCGCGTGTTGGGCTACGTCCTCTCTCCGCTGGCGTGGGTGATGGGCGTGCCGTGGAAGGACTGCTTCGCCATCGGCCAACTGATGGGCGTCAAGACCGTGCTCAACGAGTTCGTGGCCTACGCCCAGCTCGGCGAGATCCTGAAGGCGAACCCCCAGGCGCTCGAGTACCGCTCCATCGTGATCGCGACCTACGCGCTGTGCGGCTTCTCGAACTTCCTGTCCATCGGCATCCAGATCGGCGGGATCGGTCCGTTGGCCCCGAGCCGTCGCGGCGACCTGGCCAAGCTCGGCATACGGGCCCTCATCGGCGGCACGCTCGCGTCCTTCATGACCGCCACCATCGCCGGCATCCTGGTGCGTTGAACGATATGCCTGACACCAATATTATCAGGAGTTTTTGAGCCAGCGGGCGAGCTTGAGGTAGACGAGGGCGACCGCGGTGTAGAAGGCGGCGAACAGCCAGAAGGTCGCCGTGCCGAAGCCGGCGAACAGGCCGCCCCACAGCAGGAAGCCCGCGACGAAGCTCAGGTAGGTCAAGGTGCGGATCGCGCCGAGTATGCTGCCCGCGAGCGCCTTGTCTTCCTTGGGGATGCGGTCCTTCATGATGGTGTCGAGGTGGATGATCGCCATCTGGCTCGTGAAGCCGATCAGCAGGAGGATCGGCGAGATCGGGAAGATCGGCCAGACGAAGGTGAACAGCGCGGTCTGGCTGATGAAGGCCCAGGAGCCGAGCATCGCGGCCGCGGTCCAGATCAGGGATTTGGCGGCGCTCTTCGCGTAAAGCTTGCGGCCCGCGTCGTCGCGTTGAGCCTCGGGCAGCAACGCGGTCTTTTTGTCGATGCGGCGGCTGAGCCGATCCATCGCAAGCGCGCCGAACAGCGCGCCGACGCCGTAAAGGCCGGTCAGGGAGCCCGCGACGGCGGCCGCCTGCTTGGGATCGCCCGCGACATAGGCGCCGAAGGCGGTCGCGATGATGTAGTACATCATGTACAGGAAGCTGGAGAGCAGGATATAGCCTAGGAGCGGCTTGGCGATGCCGGGGTTCTTGAAGACGCCGCGGAAGCCCGCGCCCCAGCCCGCCTTCTTCGCCTCGACGGCGGCGGCCGGCGTGGCCTTGGGCAGCTTCAGCAGGAACGCGAGGCCCGCCGCGATCGCGAAGGCGATGGGCGCGGGGTAGATCACGGCGCCGAAGCCGAACGCGGCGATCGCCAGGCCCATCGCCGAGGCGACGAACACGGTGCCGTACTCGATGAAATCGCGGAAGGAGCCGAAACGGCTCGAGGACGTCGGCTTGTCGTGGAACCAGGCGACCTGCAGCTTGTGCTCGGCGACGCGGCCGATCGAGTGGAAGAAATAGTCGAGGCTGAAAAGGCCGATCAAGGCCGCCAGCGGCAAGGTGCCGGTCAGGGGGTTGAACAGCAGGGCGATCGTGACCCAGATGCCGGTGCGCACGGCGAGGACGGTGCGGTAGGTGCGGCTGATGCCGAACTTATCCACCCAGCGCCCGCCGAACAGGGCGCCGGCGGTGTAGGCGAGGTAGCTGACGACGGTCAGGCCCGCGAGCGCCAGGAAGCCCTGGGTCAGAGGCTGGGTCATCTGAGAGACGGCGAGCGAGGTGGACTCGACGACGGTCGAGACGAGCACGAAGGTGGACAGGAAGCCCAGCACGACCTTGGAGAAAAGCCCGGGGGCTTGGGAGGGGGCGGCCTCGGGCGCCGGCGCGGGCGCTTCCGTCGGCAGCGGCGACAAATCGTCGGCGGTGGGTTGCTGGTAATCCCCGCGGGCGCGGACGATCTCGCCGTTGTGGCGCTTGATCTTCAGAACGAGGCGGCGCGCGGCGCCGAGCGAGGCTCCGATGGCCTCGCGCCAGGTCTTGCCCTTGCCGATGATCTCCGCCCACTCCTCGTAGGCGTTGCCCTTCGCGGCGACGATGTCGTCGCCGGGCTCGACGAACACGCGGGCGAGCTCGACGCCGGGCAGCCGCTTCGCCGCGTCCAGGCCCTCGATGCCGGCGACGGTGCCGTTGCGGCTCGAGGCGAGGAAGATGTAGTGGATCACGCCGTCGGGCGCGTGCCCGGGGTCCACGGGAAGGCCGAGTATGGAGCGCAATCCTTGTTCCACGAGGCTCATGCCGGTCAGGCTTTTGACCGCCTGCCAGATCGCTACGCCTCCCATGAACGGGTTGATCTCGATGACGCGCGGGCCGTCGGGCGTCGTCATCATGTCGAGACGGGCGTTGCCGTTCGCGATGCCGATGGCGTTCATCGCGCGCTCGGCGGCCTCGATGAGCGCGTTGTGCTCGGCCCGGGGCTGCTGGGAGGGAAAGATCATGATGCCGCCGGCGAGTTCGCCCTTGGCGCCGATGCCTTTCGTGTCGGTGACCATGGCGAAGGCGGCCTTGCCGTCCTGCATGACGACCTCGACGCTGGTCTCCTCGGTGCCGGGGGACTTTACGAGCATGCGCTCCATCATCAGGCCGGGATGCGCGCTGAAGGTGGTCTGCTTGGACTCGGGACGCGCGACGAAGTCGCGCACATCGGCGTCCATCTTCAAGTAGGCGGCGGCCACGGCCTCCTCGGAATCGAGGCTCATCGCGAGAAAGCGGCTGTTCTCGCCCCGGATGGTCTTGAGGACGACCTTGTACCGCCCCCCATCGGAGATCTCGTGATAGGCCTTGCGCGCCTGGACTACGGTCCGGAGCTCGCGGAAGGGGACCTCGAGCTTGGGATCCCTATTAAGGAGCTTGCGCGCCTCGGGCTTGTCGTCCGCGGCGGCGACGGCGGCGCCGGGAATGCCCGCGACGCCGAGCCGGTCGGTGATCTTGCCGGTGAGGTTCGCGTACAGGCTCATGAAACCGACGACGGCGTGCGCCCGGGAGGCGACGGGGTGGGCGGCGACGGTTTCGGCGATCTTCCCCATCGTCTTGGCGTCGCGCGTGTTGACCGAGACGGGAATGAAATGGGAGTCCGGGATGCCGTCGATCGAGTTCGCCCGGTTGGCGGGGTCGTCCACGAGCACCAAGTCGAGGCCGAGTTCGCGGGCGACGCGCAGCGCTTCCTCCATAATGAATGGGCGCGAGCCCTTGGTTCCGACCATGATGACGGTCTTGCCTCGGACCGAGGCGGCGGCCAGCGCCGACGCCTGCGTCTCCGACGGGAGGGGGGCGGCGACCGGGGCCGCCGGCCGCGCCGGGATGGGGACGGCGCCCTGCGCGGCGGGCATAGACACCGGGGCGGAGAGGGCGGCGCCGATGGCGGCGCGAACGAGCGGGGGGGAGGCGGAGCCGGCTTGGAGCGAGGCGGCCGACAAAGCCCCGAGCGAAGGCGAGAGCGAGGGGGACGGCGCGCTCGGCAGAGGCGAGATGATCGCCGCGCCCGCGCCCGCGGCCGATGAAGCGCCGGCGGAGGCGGCCGCGACGACGCGCGCGGTCTGCGCCCACGCCGGCCAGGGCGCGAGGATGAGGACGAACGAAACGACGAGGGACATCGCGGAGCGAAGCGCGCGCGTTTTCATGAAGGGTGATGTTACCACGCGACAACCGCCGGCGTTGCTGAATTTGGTCCCACAAGGGGGAGGCAATCGCACTACGCCCCCGGCGGGACCTTGGACTCCCGGCCGTGGGTCCATAGTCCCCGCTCCGAGTGAAAATGATACGATCGCGCCATGAGAAAAATCCTCTTTTACTCTCTGATTTCCCTCGGGCCCTGGAGCTCCGCGCGGGCGGCGTCGCAGGAGACCTTGACGGTGCGGGCGATCGAATGGAATCTCGCCTGGAACTCCGCGCCGGATACGGAGTGGAACGCGCGCGTGATCGGCGCGGTCTCCGCCGCCGCCAAGGCGCGGGCGGACGTCATCATATTCCCGGAGCAGTTCTCGGGCGGCCGCTCCCTGGACAATATTCTCGATGGGGTGCGGGCCGCGGCGGGGGAAGACCGCTTCGTGGTGCTTGGAAACGCGCCTCGCCGCGCGATGGGGGAAGACCACGTCGTCAGCCGTGCCTACGCTTTATCCGGAGGCGCGTGGCAGGCCGTGGACAAGCTCGATCCGACCCCCGCCGAACTGACCGCCAAGCCGCCCGTGAAGGCCGGAGCTCGGCTTCCGCTCTTTCGCTTCCGCGGCGGCGTCGTCGCGGTCCTTCCCTCGTATTCTCTCCAGAAGACCGAGATCGCGGCCTCCTTGAAGAAGCGCGCCGTCCAGCTCGTGCTCGTGCCCGTGCCGGCGGAGGACGAGAGGGGGGCGGCCCGCCTCTCGCGCGCCGCCGCGGCGCGCGCCGTCGAGCTCGGCGCGGCGGTCGTGACCGCGCCTCCGTCGCCGGCGGCGCCCTCCTCGTACCTTCCCGCGCAAAAGGGCTTCGACCTCGCGCCTCAGGCCCCCGCGGGGCGGGACTTCCGTATTCCCTGGAAAAAAATTCTCGATCTACGCGCTTCTCCTGAGGGCTCGACCGAGCCCCGGCCTTTCCTGGAAGCGTCCTACTACCAAGTCGAAATCTGACGGCCGCGCAGCCCTATATTCCTATGTTAAGGCAGCTTTCGCGAAATAGGGGCGAAACACCGCCCGGCTACGCTCGGGGCATGGGCCTCATCGCCGCCGCCTTCGTCCTGCTGATGTCCGCTCCGGTCCTCGCGGGCGAGCGCGTCCGGGTGAGCGACGCCGGGGGCTTCGATCCTTCGGGGCGCACGATCGAATTCCCGGACCGCTTCGGCTGGACCGGCTACGAAGCCGTCTTCGACTTCGCCCTCGACGGCGACGGACGGCTGTCCCGGAGCTCCCGCCTGAGCATCGCGATCGTCCGGCGCGGGGGAAAGCGGTGGAAATACTCCTGCCGGGCTTCGGCGGACGACCTCGCCGCCAGAGTGGTCCCTCTCGGCCCCCGCACGTCGGTGATCGCCGAGTGCCGGGTAAAACCGAAGGATTTCGCGAAGGCCGTCGATCTCCATCCCGACGATGTCGGCGCCCCGCTCTTCGTTTTCGAGGCGGTTCTCGAGGGCGGCCGCGCGCGCGCGGGGGGCCAGCGCGGCCTTCGCTTCCGCCCGGACGCTCCGGTGGCGTCCTTGGACCTGAGCCCGTTCGCGGCGTCGCCCGACGCCGCCGGCCTGGCCGTGGTCTTCCGCCCGGAGTAAGGCCTAATTGGCCGTAGGCCTCTTGTCTGGGCCCGGCTTACCCATCCGCACCAGTTAAAAACTCGGCAGTTCCTCTATAATTCAGCAACGCCACTGGTTGTTCTATTTAGAGGAGCCGAACATGATCATCGAGAAGACCGCCGCGAGGAAGTCCCTGGCCGTGACCTTGGCCTTGGCCCTTTTCGCTTCCGCGCCGGTGAACGCCTGGTCTCAGACCCAGGCCGCCGCGGCCCGGGCGGGCAACGGAGCCGGCGTCCTCGGCACCGTCGGCGCGATGGGAACGATGACCCCGAATATGTCGGCGGTGATGGCTCCCATCGCGCTTCCGAATCTCTCGCTGAACGTTCCCACTCCGGCCGTCGCCCCGGCGTTGACGGCGATGGCCGCCGCGCCCGTCGCCGCGGCCGCGGCCCCTTCTCTCGCCGCGCAGCCGCTCGCGCTCGAGGCGCATCCGGTGATCGGCGTCCTCAACGCGCTTCAGGCCAAGGGCGTTCAGCTTCCCGAGACCCTCACCACGCGCGAGGACGCGGCCAAGCTCATCGTCGCGGCCCAGGCCATGCCCGAGGGCACGGCCAAGCAGAACATGATCGCGATGGCCGCGGCCATCAACGCGGCGAACAACACGGGCTCGTCGGCCCAACTCGGCCGGATCTTCGACGCCGAGCAGGCCCGCGCCGAGGCGCCCGAGGCCGCGCCGGTCCAGGCCGGCGGCTGGCGCTCGGTCGTTTCGCGCCTGCTTCCCTCCACGCTCGCGAAGATGGTCGCCAAGAAGGCTCCCGAGGCGGCGCCCGTCCCCGTCGCCCAGCCGGCCGATCCCGCGGACTTCGCGGTGAAGCTCGAGGACCTGCACTACGCGCCCGCGGCCGCGCAGCTTCCGGAGAACACCTCCAAGATCCCCGTTTCCGACAAGCAGGTCGTCGGCCAGGACGCGGGCCTCAAGGCGATCAAGTTCGGCCTGCAGATGCCCGGCCGCCACTACAACCTCTTCGTCGCCGGCCCCGACGGCTCCGGCCGCGAGACGGCGCTGCGTCACATGCTCCCCGAGGTGGCCGGCAAGATGGCGACGCCCGGCGATCGCGTGGCCGTGACGAATTTCCAGGACAAAGAGAACCCGCTCGTCCTCAACCTCGAGACGGGCCGCGGCCCGGCGTTCGTGAAGGGCGTGCGCAAGTTCGTGGCCACCCTCAAGGCCGTGCTGCCCGAGCAGCTCGGGTCCGGACAGATCGGCGAGGCCAAGAAGCAGGCCGTCGCCCAGGTCGAAGCCGCGGCCGCCGAGCGCGAGGAGGCCTTCAAGGCCGAGGTCGCCGCGATCACCCTCGCCGGCGGCGTCTTCACCGTCGAGTTCTTCGCCAAGCCCTCCGGCGAAGGCCGCGTGATGGTCGGCCTGAAGCTGATGCGCGACGGCCGTGCCGTCGACCCCTCCGCCGTCGACGCGGACGTCGCCGCCGGCGCCTACACCCGCGCCCAGTTCGACCAGGCGAACAAGGAGCGCGACCGGAAATTCCCCGAGGTCATGGAGAAGTTCAAGGCCATGATGGAGCAGACCAACAAGGAGATGGAGGCCGTCCAGGAGCAGCTCGCCGAGCTCGAGTCCAAGGCGGTCGCCTCCATCGTTTCCCAGGTCGCCCAGCCGCTGCTGTCGCTGGTCATGCCGGAGACCAAGGCCTCCCCCGAGATGGACGCGCTGCAGGAGAAGGTCGAGGCGTGGTCCGCCGATTTCGAGAAGCGCGTCTCGGCCCTTTCCATCGAGGGATTCGGCGTCGCCTTCATCCAGAACGGCAATAAGCTGCAGGTCGCGTACACACACGGAGGCGAGCCGCTCAGCCAGAACAAGGTCGAGGAGCTCATGAAGGCCGGACTGTCGCAGGTGGACCTCAAGCGGATACAGCTGCAGCTGGCCTCCGCGGTGAAGCCGCTCCTCGAGGAGTTCAAGGCGAAGAACCAGGAGTTCGGCAAGGCCCAGCAGGAGCTGGCCAAAAGCCAGCCCAAGTCGGCGCCGACGCCGGAGCAGATGAAGGCGGTCGGCTACGTGAAGATGCTGATGCAGTTCTCCGCGTCGAACTATCAGATCTTCATGGGCAAGATCGGCTCGTCGTCCGACGAGGAAGGCATCAAGGACGCCCCCGGCCAGAAGCCGATGGACGCCGAGGACTTCTTCGAAGCCAGCGTTCTCTCCGGCAACGGCGGCAAGACCGGCGCCCCGGTGGTCTGGGTCAAGAACCCGACCCTCGACAAGGTCTTCGGCAAGGCCGACGACAACCGGCGCACGATGATCATCCCGGGAGTCGGCCTCGTCAAGGGCGGCGCCCCGGGCGGCCCAACGCTCATCGGCGGCGCCATCCAGCAGGCCGAGGGCGGCTTCCTGGTCATGGACTTCATGGACGTGCTGCGCGCCCCGGGGCTCTACCAGGCCCTGATGGCGGCCGCGAAGACCGGCGAGGCGTCGATGGTCGAGGGCGGCCTGCAGAGCCTGATGAACGGCAAGAACGAGTCGTACCACGTTCCCAGTAAGGTCAAGATCGTGCTGATCGGCTCGCCCAGCCTGCGCATGATGGTCGCGCGCCAGGATCCCGACTTCGCGCTGAACTTCCAGGCCTCGGCCGACTTCGAGTCCTCGCTCAAGGTGAGCGAGGAGTCGGTGGCCGGCTACGTGCAGTTCTTCAAGAAGGCCGTGCTGACTCTCGCCGCCGAGCTCAAGCAGGACGTGACGAACCTGACGCAGGACGCGATGAGCGCCCTCGTCGAGCAGGGCGCGCGCATGGCCGACTCCAACAAGAAGCTGACCGCGCAGTTCGGCGCCCTGTACGGCGTCGTCCGCGAGGCCACCTACTGGGCGAGGGAGGCGGGCCGCACCGAGGTTCGCCGCGAGGACGTCGACACCGCTCTGCAGACCAAGCAGGATCGCGAGGAGGTCTATCGCCGCCACCTGCTCCAGGTTTATAAGGACAACGTGTTCGTCGTCGAGACCGAGGGCAAGAAGGTCGGCCAGATCAACGGCCTCGCCGTGATGGGGACCTTCGGCGTGCCGATGCGCATCACCGTGGTGCCGTCCGCCGCGGCCGGCGCGGGCGGGATCATCTCGGTGGACCGCCAGGCGGGCCCGAGCCAGACCGGCTCATCCTTCAACAAGGCGCTCGGCGTCGTCGAGGGCTTCCTGCAGAACCTGTTCGCGCAGAAGCGCCCGTTCCCGGCGCGCCTGTCGATCAGCTACGAGCAGAACTACGGCGGCATCGACGGCGACTCGGCGACCTCGACGGAGATCTACTCGATCCTGTCGGCGCTGTCCGGCGTCGGCATCGGCCAGAACTTCGCGGTGACCGGCTCGGCCGACCAGTTCGGCAACGT
>JAUYSH010000077.1 GCA_030696455.1 Elusimicrobiota bacterium | reverse complement strand
CTCCTGCTGCCGCACGCGGGGCTCGTCGGCGTCGTGCGAGCCGCCGCCGCGGCCTGCGCGTTGGCGGCGATCGCCTGCGCCGTCCGCGCCGGCGGTCGCCGCGCCGCCGCGCTGTCTCTCGCCTCCCTGGCCGTCCCTTTTCTCAGCCCGGCCCTCGACCGATCGGGTCTCGCCACCGGCGCCTTTCGCGTCCGCGGCCTGCCGCTCTCCTCGTATCAAGCGTTCACCGCGGCCGTCTTCGGCAGCCGGCGCACGCTCTACTCCCAGGACGGCCTCGACGCCACCGTCGCGGTCATCGTGGACCCGCATGGGTTTCGAACCTTGCACATCAACGCCAAGGCCGACGCCTCCAACGCCTCGGACAAAAGCGTGCAGCTCATGCTCGCCCACATGCCGCTGCTGCTGCTGCCGGAAGCGCGCGACGCGATGATCATCGGCTGGGGCAGCGGGATGACGGCCGGCGCGGCCCTGACCCACCCCTTGGACCGCCTCGACGCCTACGAAATTTCTCCGGAAGTGGTCGCCGCTTCCCGTTTCTTCGATTCCGAGAACGGCCGCGCCGCGGAGGACCCCCGCCTGACCCTGATGGTCGAGGACGCGCGAACGGCCCTGGCCCGCGCCGGACGTTCCTACGACGTTCTCATCAGCGAGCCCTCCAATCCCTGGGCATCCGGGCAGGCAAACCTGTTCACGGCCGAGTTCTACGCCCGCGCGGCCAAGCGGCTGCGACCGGGCGGGCTGATGACCCAATGGTTTCATCTGTACGACATGGACACGGAAACGTTCTCTCTGGCGCTGCGAACCTTCTCGTCGGCCTTTCCCTCGGTCAGCGTCTGGTCCTTGGGCGACGGGGATGTCGTGTTCATCGGACGGGACCGCCCTTTAAAACCGGATCCCGCCGGCCTCGACCGCCGCCTCAAACGCCCGGAGGTCGCCGCCGCGATGAAAGGCCTCGGCGTCGCTTCCGCCCAGGACCTCTACGGCCTCCTCATCTTCGGCGAGCGTCAGACTCCCCTCGTCGCCGGAGCAGGCGGCCTGCACCATGACCGGCGCCCGACCCTCGAGCGTCTGGCGGCCTTCGCCCGATTCCGCGGCGCCGGGCTTCGTTTGCTGCCGGGCTTCAACGCCCCCCGCCCCTAACCGGCTCAGCGCAGGTTCCAGCCGACGAGCAGAGCGCGCTCCGGCAGGCCGGGCGGAGGATAGGACCGCAGGTTCGCGTCGTAGTTGAGCGAACGCTGGGCGCTGAAGGAAGTCCCCGGGGTGATCGTGATGCCCTGCGTGCGCACGCCGTACAGCCAGAACCGAAAGCCCGCCGAGCCGGTCAGGCGCATGTTGCTCGTCCCCTGCTCGACGAAATACACCCCCACGGCGGTCAGGTGCGAAGCGTTCTTGCTGAAGGTCACGCAGTTGCGCGCGAGCGCGGCGAACGAGGCCCCGGCGGAGGCGGTGATCGAGCTCGCTCCCGCGTAGTACAGGTTGTCGTTGATCGTGATCCGCCCCGCCGCGCTGGCGCAGGAGCCGGCGCCGGCCCCCGCGACCGCGGTGACCCGCCCGCTCACGACGCCGCGCAAGGTAAAGCTGCAGTTGTCGCAGTACAGGATCGCCCCCGACGGCGGGATCAGCATGGTCGGGCCGTCGACGACGGTGAAGCTGCCCGTCGAGTTGAAGATGATGGTCCGGTCGGCGGTCGACTTATAGGTGTAGTGGGCGTCGTAGTAGTTGAAGTCGAGGGCCGGCCAGCTGGCCGACGGCGTGAAATTGTAGACCGTGCCGAGCACGGTGAGATTTCCGATGCTGTTGCCGGTGTAATAAAGATCGCCGTCGAGCACCGCGCTGGCCGGGGCGACGATGTTTCCCTCGACCACCAGGGGCCCTCCGTTGAAGCGGACGTTGGCGCCGGTGACGGTGAGGTTCCCGTTGATCCAAAGCCCCCCCTCATAGGCCGCGTTGTTGGCCGAGATCGAAAACGGGCCGTTCGACATGGTCCCAAACTGGGTCAGATCGGAGGAGAACTGCACCAGGGCCTCGAGGCGGCGCCGCGCCTGCGGATTTTCCGGCGCGCCGTAGCCGCCGGTCGCCGTCAAGTGCACGGTGCGGTTGATCTCGTCGGCGGTGAAGGTCACCGTGGAGAACCCCCCCTCGAAAACCGCCTCGGGTCGCTGGAGACGGTCCGTGTCGTAGTGGCCGTTGTAGGGGTCCTGGGAGAACTGGCGCATATAATCCGTGACGATCGCGTTGGCCATCTGCGTGGCGGTCTTCTGACGTCGCTCCTGCACGGCGCTGCGCAGCGCCTGGGCGGAGTAGCGATAGAACATGATACCCATGGGCAGAAGGAAGATCAGCAGCACCAGGGCCGAGGGCAAAGCGAAGCCGCCCTTATCGGCTCTTGAGCGGAAGAAGGGGCGGATAGAGGTCCATCTCCAGCGCATAGTCATTTTTCCCATCCTTATCGCGGTCCACGGCCAGGGCGACGCGGATCGAGGTGATGTAGCGGCGTTCATTGGCCAAGTCGAGGGCTCCGTTGCGGTTGCCCATGCCCGCCGGCGCGAGCACCGCGTCCATCTCGACGGAAGAAATGACGCCGTCGTTCTGGCCCGCGTCGTTGACGGCGGTGCCGTTGGCGCCCAGGTCGATTTGCGCGCCCAAAGGATTCGCGCGGTTGCCCCAGTAGGTGAGCGTGAAGGTCGAGACCTCGTTGAGCAGCGGGCGGCGGCCGCCCCACGCGCCTCCGTTGACGCGCGTCTCGTAGAGCAGCGAGCGTCCGGAGAGGTACAGCCGTCCCTCCATATCGATCTGCCCGTCGCCGTCCTCGTCGTCGTCCTTGAGGTTGTAGCCCGCCTGCCACTGCGTCGCGGCGGGCAGCAGGAGCTGCACGTCGGAATCCCGGTCGCCGTCGCGAAAGCTCGGCACGCCGTCGCCGTCCCCGTCCGCGTTCGGATCGTAGCCGGGGGCATGCTCGATGTCGAGGATGAACTGGGCATAGGTCGCCGACGCCACCCGGACCTCGTTGGCGTGGATCAAGGCGTCCTCGATAAGCGCGAGCGCCTGGCGGGTCTCCTCCTGCGCCTGCACGGTGGTTTGCGCGCGGTTGACCGCGACCCCCGTGTACTTCAGCAGCCCGAAGACGCCGCTCGAAACGACGCCAAGCACGGCCACAGCGAGCATGAGCTCGGTCAAGGTCGTGCCGCGCTTCGCGTTCCTCATGGGACGGTGAAGAACCATGAGTCGGTGGACGTGACCTTATCCAGGGGGTCGTCGGCCCAGTGGCTGGCCGCGATCTCCAGGGTGTGGCCGCTGCCCGACGCGAACGCCGCGCCGGGAACGTAGCGGACATAGCCGGTCGCGGCGTCGTAATGGGAGCCGACGTTCGCGGAGTCGACGACGATCGCCCCATCCAGCCGGAGCACGATGCTCGCGGGGATGATGCCGCTCTGATTGTCGAATACGCGCACGGAGAGCTCCGGCAAAGTGGAGCCCGCCATGCCGATGGGGCTCTTATTGGAGATGGCGGGCGCGGAATTATCGGTGGCCGGGACCGCGACCGTAAACGACCAGGTCGCGCTCGTCTTGTAGCCCGCGTAATCGCCGGTCTCCGCGACCATCGCGTACGCGCCGGGCGCCAGCACCGGCACCGTTCCCGTGGTCGAGTCGATCCACACGAGCATCCCGGCCGCGAAGCTGAAGGACGCGTCGGCGCCGTTGGCGCGCAGCGAGATCACGTCGGGGCAGATGCCGCTGACCGCCGTGGTCGACAGCCCCGCGTCGGCGAGCGCCACGGCGACATAGGGAGAACGCGTGCCCTGGGAGCCCGTCGGCGTCGCCCCGGAGGCGGACGGGGGGTTCACATCGTGGAGCAGTTCGCGCTCGGTGACCGGGGAGGTATAGCCGTCCTTGGACGCCTGAAAACGAAGCATGTTGGCGCCTTCGACCAAGGCCGCGGTGACGGCGGCCGGCGCCGCGGCGAAGGCGCCGAGGCCGTCGGCCGGGGCCGCGGCCAGGACGCCGCTGCCGCCCACGTAGACGTTCACGTCCGCGAGCGGATCCGTCTCCCCGGCGATCGGGAAGGGCGAGGCCGCGTCGGCGCGGTAGCGCGCGATATCGGACGGATAAGCCTTGGCGATGGCGAGGTTCCAAGACCCGCTTTGCGAGGCGGACGCGAGGCTGTAGGAATAGCCCGCGTTGGCGGGAGTCGAGATCAGCAGGGCGAGCGCCGCCTCGCTCGACGGATTCGGGTCGCCCGTGAACTGCTCGAGGCTCACGAGCTCGCTATGACCGCAGGCCAGCTCCCCGCGGCGATAGACCTCGAACCGGACCCTCTTGATATGGGTGTCGGGCTGCTCGGCGACGGTACGGCCCCCGGCCAGATAAGTATCGAAGAAGTCCCCGTCCCCGTTCTGGTCAAGGAAGCGGATGTTGGAGTCGTAGTCGTCGATGAGGTCGCCGCCCGCGTCGGCGAACTCGAGGAGGTCCGAGGTCATTCCATTCGCGTTGGCGTCGGAGGTGTCGCGGCGCATGAACGCGACTTGGATCCGGAAGCGGTCGAAGCGGGAGGCGTTCAGCGTGCCCCGCAGCCCATCGAGCACGCCGCGATAGGAATAGGCGGCCTGCAGACCGTAGTCCGCCTGCGCCGAATCGGCGTCGAAAACGTGGTAGAAATCGATGTTTCTGAGCCGCGCGAACCCCGTCTGCGCCATGCGCTCGCACGTGGACTGCTGCCGGGCCTTCAAGGAAACGACGGTGGCGCGCTCGATCATGGCGATGAGGGCGACGCCCACGACCGTCATGATCATTACCGCCAGGAGCGTTTCCAGGAGCACCGAGCCGCGGGAGTCCATGCTTTCCAAGCATAAGCCCTCCCCCGGGCCCGCGCCATCAAACTTCCTGTTAACTCTCCGTTACGCGACGAGAGGAAGGACGACGGTGAACGTCGAGCCCCGGTTGACGCCTTCGCTCTCGACGCGGAGCTCCCCGGAATGCTGCTCCACGATCCACCGGGCGATGCTTAAGCCCAGGCCATGGCCGCCCTGCTCGCCCTTGGTGGTGGCGAAAGGCTCGAAGAGCCCGGCCAGCCGCTCCGCCGGAATGCCGATGCCCGTGTCGGTGAGCCGGAACTCGGCCTTTCCGCCGCGGCTGCGGACGGCCGCCGTCAGCCGTCCGCCCAGGGGCATGGCGTCGATGGCGTTGTTGACCAGGTTGGTGAAGACCTGGACCAGGTGGCGCTCGCTGCCGGCGACCGGCGGGATCTCCGCCGCCTCGAGCTCCAGGACGATCCCGCGGTCCTTGAGCCGTCCGCGCGCGTTGTCGAGGACCTTGCGCAGCAGGTCCTGGGCCCGCACCGGCTTGATCGCCAGCTCCGCCGGCCTGGAGAACTGCAGAAAATCAGAGAGGATCTCCGCCGCCCTCTGCGCCTCCTCCTCGATCGTGTCGAGAGGCTCGCTGACGTCGCCGCCGCGCTTGAGCATCTCGCGGGCGGACTCGACGTTGATCAGGATCGAGGCGAGCGGGGTCTTGGTTTCGTGCAGGATGCCCGCCATGGCGCGGCCCACCAGCGAAAGCCTCTGCATCCACGCCAGGCGCTCCTCGAAGCGGGCCTCTAGCTCGCGGGTGATGCGCCGGGATTGGTCGGCCATGTAGCCCGCGAAAAACGAGGAGACCAGGAGCAGCGACACCCTCAGCATGTAGAACGGGTCCAGCCAGGCGTCCGGGCCCGGAAAGGCCAGCGCCGCGTACACCACGCTGGCGACGCCACCCACGATGAAGCTCAGCATGAGCCGGTCCAGGAAGCAGGACGCGAGGATGACGAGAAAGTAAGCGACGTAGAAGTCCGTGGCCCCGAGATCCCCCGCCCACATCACCACCGACGTCATGGCGATGTCGAGCATGAAGCTCCACAGGCTGACCCAGGGATGGAGCGGCGCCTTGCGTCCGGCGACGAAGAGCCCCACCGCCGCCGCCGCGTAAAGGAGGAAGAGCGCGCCCAGCCACAGGGCGTGGGGCCCGGCCTTCGGGTGGTGCACGACCTGAAGCAGAAGGGTCTCGCCCAGGACCACGCGAAAAAGCAGGGCGTACTTGGCGTGCACGGGGAAGTTATATAAAATCGCCCCGTGCCTCAGAACGTCCTTCTCCTCGAGGACAGCGCCGCCTTCCGGAAGTCCGTGAACCGCCTGCTCGGCCTCCACGGCTACAGGGTGCACGAGGCCCCGACCGGCAAGGCCGGCGTCGAGCATTGCCTGAAAACCCCGCCGGACCTGGTCATACTCGACCTCGTGATGCCGGGGCTGAGCGGCCTCGAGGTCTGCCAGGAGCTCAAGCAGCGCACGGAGACGGCCAGCATCCCCCTGCTCGTGCTGACCGGCAACGACAAGGAGGGGCAGGAGGTCGCGTGCCTCGACCTCGGCGCCGACGACTACCTGACCAAGCCCGTGCAGGGCACCCGCCTCCTCGCCCACGTGCGGGCTCTGCTGCGCCGCGCCCAGGGCAAGGGCCGCGCGACGGCCTTGGAGGTCGGGCCGCTCAGCCTCGACTACGCGCGCAAGCTCGTGACCTGGGCCGGAAAGGAATTCCCGCACCTGACGCCGAAGGAGTTCGGCCTGCTGTTCGCCCTCGCTCAGCGCAGCCCGGAGCCCCTCGACCGCACGGAGCTTTACGCCGAGGTCTGGGGCCTGGAGGCGCCCTCGGAGATAAGCCTGCGCACCGTGGACGTGCACGTCCGCCGCATCCGCCTCAAGATGGGCTGGCGCTCGGATCAGTGCCTCACGGCCATACACGGCAGAGGCTACTGCGTGGCCCCGCGCGAATGATAGAATAGCGCCGTGAAGCGCGCCAAAGGCCTGTTCATCGTGTTCGAGGGGCCCGACAAATCCGGCAAATCCACCCAAGCGCGCCTTCTGGCCGACACGCTCCGCGGCCGGGGCCACGCGGTGCTTCACACGCGCGAGCCCGGCGGGACCTCGGTCGCCGAAGGCGTGCGCAAGGTGCTGCTCGACCCCGCCCTGACCATCGATCCCCTGGCCGAGCTGTTCCTCTATGAGGCGTCGCGGGCGCAGCACACGAACGAGAAGATCATTCCCGCCCTGAAGGCCGGGCAGATCGTGATCTCCGAACGCTTCACGATGTCCACCGACGCTTATCAGGGCGCCGCCCGCGGCCTCGGCCTCAAGACGACCGGCACGCTCAACAAGATCGCGACGAGCGGCCTGATGCCGGACATCACCCTCCTGCTCGACATTCCGGTCGCGGAATTCGACACGCGCGACCAGGGCCGCGAGCTCGACCGTCTCGAGCGAGAGAACGCCGAGTTCCGGCGGAAGGTCCGCGAGGGCTACCTGAAGGCCGCCAAGGCGGACCGGCGCGCCGTCGTGCTGAACGGGAAGCTCCCGGCGGACGTCCTCCAGAAGAAGATCGTTCAGCTCGTCGGGAAGAAATTATAGTGCGGCTCGACAAGGTCCTCGGCCAGCGCCGCGCCGTCAAGACCCTCGAGGGCCTTTTGGCCTCCGGGCGCCTGCCGGCGGCGATGCTGTTCATCGGTCCCGAGGGCGTGGGCAAGTCGCTCGCCGCCATCGAGTTCGCCAAGGCGCTCCTGTGCCGCGAGCGCCCGTTCACCGGGGAGGCGTCCTGCGGCGAATGCCCCGACTGCCGAGGCGTGGACGGCCGCATGCACCCCGACGCCGTGATCGTGGACGCCGCCTACCAGGCCTCGCTCGAGGAGGAGGAGCCCGAGAAGCAGAAGGTCTGGAAGGTGGACACCATCCGCCACCTGCTCAAGGACCTGAGCTTCAAATCCATGATGGACGGCTGGAAGATCGCGGTGATCCCCGACGCCCAGCGCCTCAACGAGGCCGCCGCCAACGCGATGCTCAAGCTGCTCGAGGAGCCCCAGCCCAAGACCTTGTGGATCCTCGGCGCGACCCAGCGAGAGCGGCTGCCCCGCACGATCTCCTCGCGCTGCTTCTCGGTGCCGTTCGGTCCTTTGCCCGAGCCGGTGCTCGAGAAGATCCTGACGGGCCGCGGCATCGCGGCGCCTCAGGCCAAGCGCCTGGCCGCCCTGTCCGACGGCTCCGCCGGCCGCGCCCTCGAGCTCGCCGACGACGACGGCCTGCACGGCGGCTTCGCCGCCGCCGGCGGCCCTCTCGCCGCCGTGACCGCCTCCGACGGCCTGCCCAAGGATCTGGCCGCCGCGCGCGTCAAGGTGGAGCGCGCGCTGTACTCGCTCGGCCAGGAGCTGCGCTGCCGCCATCTCGACGGCGAAACCGCGTTTTCCAAGGTGGAGTCTCCTCTGCGGGAGCTCCTGCGCCTGCGCGCCGCCCTTCGCGCCAACGCCGACCCCAAATTGATCCTCACTCTCGCGGCCCTCGAGGCCGAAGCCGCACGGTGACCCCCATATGAAGCCCTACTACATCACGACGCCGATCTATTACATCAACGCGGCGCCCCACATCGGCCACGCGTACACGACGATCGCCGCCGACGTCCTCGCGCGCCACATCCGCGGACGCGGGCGCTCCGCGTTCCTCCTCACGGGGACCGACGAGCACGGCCAGAAGGTCGAGGACGCGGCCAAAGCGGCGGGCAAGCACGTGATGGACTTCTGCGACCTGACCTCGGCGAAGTTCCGCGACCTCTGGAAGCACCTCGACATCCACGTCGACGACTACATCCGCACGACCGAGAAGCGCCACGAGGACAAGGTGCAGGAGCTGTTCGCCCTGCTCATGAAGAACGGCGACATCTATAAGGGCAAGTATGAAGGCCTCTACGACGTCGTGAGCGAAGCGTTCGTCAAAGAATCCGACGCGGTGAAGGGCCCGGGCGGCGTCCTGCTCGGCCCCGACTCGGGCAAGCCTCTGCAGAAGCTCTCCGAGGAGACCTACTTCTTCAAGCTGTCGAAATACGGGCCGCTTCTGCTCGAGCATTACAAGGCCAACCCGGGCTTCCTCGCGCCGGCGCACCGGGCCTCGGAGCTGCACCGCTTCGTCGAGGGCGGCCTCGACGACGTCTCGGTGTCGCGGACCAAGGTCAAGTGGGGCATCCCGGTCCCCGGCGACCCCGACCACACGATCTACGTCTGGTTTGACGCCTTGATCAACTACTGGTCGGCGGCCGCGGGAACCGCCCTATGGCCCGCCGACGTCCACATCGTCGGGAAAGAAATTTTTCGATTTCATGGCGTGATCTGGCCCGCGATGCTGATGGCCGCCGGGCTGCCCCTGCCGAAGAAGGTCTTCGCGCACGGCTGGTGGACGGTCGAGGGCGCGAAGATGTCGAAATCGGCCGGAAACTTCGTCGACGCCCGCGACATCACCTCCGAGTTCGGCGTCGACGCCCTGCGCTACTTCCTGCTGCGCGAGATGCCCTTCGGCAACGACGGCGACTTCTCGAAGGCGTCGCTGACCAAGCGCTACAACGCCGAGCTCGCCAACGACCTCGGCAACCTCGTCTCGCGCGTCTCCGAAATGGTCGACAAATTCCTCGGCGGCCGCCTGCCGACCAAGCCGCCGCTCGGCCAGGACTTCTACACGACGGCGGTCGCCAAGCGTACCGAAGAGATCTCGGCCAAGATGGAGGCCCTTGATTTCGCCGGCGCGCTCGATGTGATGTGGGAGGTGATCCGCAGCCTCAACGCGCGCGTCAACGAGAAGTCCCCGTGGAAGCTCGCCAAGGAGGACCCGGCGCAGTGCGAGCTCGTTCTGTTCGACCTGGTGTGGTCGCTGCGCCTCGTGTCGGGCTGGCTCGACCCGTTCATGCCCCACACCGCGGCGAAGATCCACATGCAGCTCGGCGTGCGCGTGTTCCACGATCCCTTGACGGCCGAGGACGTGCTCGACGGGAAGACGCAGCGTCCCGGCCTGATTCAGAAGGGCCCGGTCCTTTTCCCGCGCAAGGTCTAGGATGCGGCGGCTCGCGCTCGCGCTGCCCGTTCTCTTCCTGGCGCTGAGCCTGGACCGGGTCATGCCCGAGGCGCCGCGATCGCCCGCGCCCCTGCGGACCGTCGCGCTCGACGAAGCCCTCCCCGGCCTGCCCGGCGCGAACTCAGGCCGCTTCGGCCGGGTGGGCAATCCGCTGAACCTCGTCTTCGTCGGCACCGAGGCGGGCCTGCGCGAGGCGCTGAGCGGCGCGGGATGGACCGAGGTGCCGGGCACCATACGGGCGTCGATCGCCGGCGGCGCCGCCGAGCTCCTCACGGGCCGCGCGGTCGCGTCGGCGCCGCCGATGAACGAGTACTGGCTCGACGGCCGGCGCCAGGACATGAACTGGGCGATCCCGACGAAGTTCCTCTCGGCCCGGCATCATTTTCGCGTCTGGGACACCGGCCTGCGCGACGAACGCGGGCGCGCGATCTGGTGGGGCGCGGGCGACTACGACCTCTCCATCCGCTGGCATGACCTGTCGCACGTGCGGGACCCCGACCTCGACGCCGAGCGGGACTTCATCGCCGCGTCGTTGAAGGGCTCCGCGCGCCTGGAGCGCGCGGGCTTCGTCGAGCTGCCCTCCATCCCGCGCTCGGGCGCCAACGACAAGGGCTACCCCTTCCACACCGACGGCCGCGCCGCGGTCATCGAGCTGCGCTAGACGGCACACGAACTCGCACCGGTGCGAGTTCGCGCGCGCTATTTGCCCGTCGAGCCGAAGCCGCCGAGCCCGCGCGCCGTCTCGCCCAGGTCCTCGGAGTCGACGGGCGCGGGGGTCGCGATCGGGATGACGAGGAGTTGCGCGATGCGCTCGCCCTTCTTGAGCGCGTGCGTCGCCCTCGAGATGTTCCAGAGCATGACGCCGACCTCGCCGCGGTAGCCCGCGTCGATCACGCCGCCGGCGGTCTTCAGGCCGCGCTTGGCCATCGACGAGCGGTCGCAGACGAGGCCGACGTGTCCGGCCGGGATGGCCATCGCGACGCCGGTGTGCACGACCTTGCCCTCGCCCGGAGCCAGCTCCGCGTCCTCGAGCGAGTACAGATCGAGGCCGGCGTCGTCGGCGTGCGCCCGGGTGGGCAAGGTGGCGGCGGCCTCGAGGCGGCGCATCGCGAGTATTCCGTGGACGGGTTTGGCGTTCATGGTCGCTTCCCCCGGCGATCGATGCGACCATTTCCTCGTTTAGACTCGGTCAAAGGTGTTCTCCGTAGTTGTCGTGCTCGTGGTGCGGCGGCTTCCAGCCCACCACCTGCCCGGCCCAGCGCGCGAGCCAGGACACGGGTCCGAGCAGGGCGTAGAAGAAGAAGACGAAGAACAGCACCATGAGCGGGTAGTAGAACAGCAGGAGGCCGAGGCCGACCACGACGATGATCCGCGTCATCGTCTTCGGGCGCATCACGCCGGGCTGCTTGAACGCCGGATAGGGGATGGTGGAAACCATGAGCAGGGCGATGATGACGACCATCACCGGCGCCAGGCCGTACAACGCCGGGATCTGGTCCATCAGGAACTTCCAGGTGCCCGCCGGACGCCCTTCCTCGATGACCTGATACAGCAGCACGAAGCTCGCCAGGAAGCCCGCGCCCGCCGGGATCGCGAGGCCGGTGAAGTGCGTCTTGGAGCCCTGCCCGAGGTGCGCCATCGCGTTGAAGCGCGCCAGACGCAGCCCGCCGCACAGCGCGTACAGGAAGGCGATCGGGTAGCCCCAGGCCCCGTAGTCCTTCAAGATGAAGGCGTACATCATGAGCGCGGGCGCCACGCCGAAGGTCAGGAAATCCGACATCGAATCGAACTCGACGCCGAACTCGGACTCGCCGTGGACGAGGCGCGCGACGCGCCCGTCGAGCGCGTCGAACAGCATGCCCGCGATGATCGCCGTCGCCGCGGACACGAACTCGCCGCGCACGGACGACATCAGCGCATAGAAACCGCACGCCATGTTGCCGAGCGTGAACAGGGACGGGGCGAGGATCGCGCCGCCGCGCTTTAAGGCTTGCTTGTCCATTCTCCGATGGGGGTCAGGCCGCCGGCGACGCGATCGCCGGCCTTGACCGTGCACTTCGAGCCGGCCGGGAAATGCACGGCCGCTTGCGACCCGAAGTAGATGATCCCGTATTTCTCGCCCGTCTTCACCTCGTCGCCGGGCTTGCGCCAGCACTCGATGCGACGCGCGATGAGGCCGGAGATCTGCTCGACGACGAGAAGCTCGCGTCCGCCTTCCGGCTCGATCGTCATGACCACGCGGTAGTTGCCGCGCGCGGCGTCCTTCATCGCGGCGGCGAAGGAGCCCGGGACCTCGGCGACCTTGGTCACGCGGCCCGCGCACGGCGCGCGCTGGATGTGGACGTCGAACACTGAAAGGAAAATCCGGCAGGTCATCACGTCGCCGGGGCCCTCGCGGGCCACCGAGAGCACGACGCCGTCGCCGGGAGAGTAGATGCGTCCATCGGAGGGGAGCGCACGCTCGGGATCGCGGAAGAAGTAGAGGGTGAAGCCCGCGAAGCCGAAGGCGAGGAAGGACAGCAAGGTCCCCGGGAGCACGGTCGAGGGGCGGCCCATGAGCCACATGCCGACGGCGCCGGCCGCGACGGCCGGGACCACGAACTGCCACGCCTGGGGAGCGATTTTCATTCGAGAGTTATCATACCAAACGCCAAATCATGGGCAGGGCGGGACTCGAACCCGCATGACCTTGCGGTCGGGAGATTTTAAGTCTCCAGCGTTTACCAGTTTCGCCACCTGCCCGACGAGGGAATGATACCACACCGGAGCCTGGGGCCGGGGTTAGAGCCCGATGTCCTCGTTCCAGAGGTCGGGCTTCTCGCGCACGAACCGCTCCATCAAGGCGACGCAGTCCGGGTCCTGGAGCACCGTCACCTTCACGCCGCGCGCGGCGAAGAGGTCCTCGGCGCCGAGGAAATTCTTGTTCTCGCCGACGATCACCCGGGGGATGCGATAGAGCAAGGTCGTGCCCGTGCACATGACGCACGGGCTGAGCGAGGAGACCAAGGTCAGGTGCGGCCAGTCCCGGCGGCGGCCGGCGTTGCGCAGGCAGACAACCTCGGCGTGCGCGGTGGGGTCCCCGGTCTGGACGCGCTGGTTGTGCCCGCGCGCGACGATGACGCCTTTCGCGTCCACGAGCACGGAGCCGATCGGCAGGCCGCCCTCGTCGTAGCCCTTCTTCGCTTCCAGGTACGCCTCGCGCACCAGCTCTTGGTCGGTCATGCCCGAATCTTACTTTTTTCCCGCCGGCCTCAAGGATAGTCGAGGCCGATCCCGCACCCCTGGCACCCAGGAGCGCGGCCTGTTATCCTTAGGGCGGCATGCTGCCCCTCCTGCTCCTGTCCCTCCTTTTGTGCGCGGCCCCCGCACGGGCCGAGAACGCCGAGTCGCAGGCGCGCGACGCGGCCGTCGTGCCTCTCTCGGGAGACGACGCCTCCGTCCGCGAGAGCGCGGCCCGGCCTTTCGACGGAAGCCCCGAGTCCGAGACCGTGGTCGCGGGGCGGGACCGGACGGGAGCCGCGGTCCTGGCCAGGTCTTCCCCCGTCGAGCGCGCGTCCAAGAAAGAGCCCCCGCTCGCCGGAGAACAGGGCGCCCGCTCGAGCAAGCTCTCGACGGGCCTCATGATGGGCGGGGCCGCGTTGCTCGGCGGCATGCAAGGCTGGTTCTCGGCGGGGCTTCTCGGCGCGGCCGCGGGCGCGGGCCTGGGGCTGGCCGCCGCTTGGCTCTTCCATAAGAAGGACTACGGCGGCGCGTTCGGGGTGACCGCGGGGGCCATCATCGGCACGGCCTTGGGCGGTCCCATCGGCGGCCTGATCGGGGCGGTGGTCGGCGGCGTGATCGGCCACTTCCTCGGCAAGCTATTCCTCTAGCCGGGAGAATAGTATCATCGGGTCGTGCTTCCTCCTTACCTGACACCGAAGCTCTTCACCACCCTCCAGACCTACGACCGCGCCCAGTTCCTCGACGACCTCATCGCCGGGCTCATCGTCGGAGTCGTCGCCATCCCCCTCGCCCTGGCCTTCGGCATCGCCTCGGGCGTGACACCCGCCGAGGGCCTCTACGCCGCCGTCATCGGCGGGTTCGTCATCTCCTTGCTGGGCGGCAGCCGGGTGCAGATCGGCGGACCGACCGGGGCCTTCGTCGTCATCATCTACGGCATCGTGCACCAGTACGGACGCGAGGCCCTCGCCGTCTGCACGATCATGGCCGGCGTGATCCTCATCGTCATGGGCCTGTTCCGGATGGGGAACCTCATCAAGTGGATCCCCTATCCCGTCACGACGGGCTTCACCAGCGGCATCGCGGTCATCATCTTCTCCTCTCAGGTCAAGGACCTGCTCGGCCTTCGGATGGGCGCGGTCCCGCCCGAATTCGTCGAGAAGTGGGAAGCCTATTTCCACGCCCTGCCCACCGCCGACTGGCACACCTTCGGGCTCTCCGCCGCGACCTTGGCGGTTCTCATCTTCCTGCCGCGTCTGACCAAGAAGATCCCCTCGCCCTTCGCGGCCTTGGTCTTCGCCACGGGCGCCGCCGCGGTTTTCTCCCTCCCGGTCGAGACCATCGGCTCGCGCTTCGGGGACCTCCCTCGCGGCCTGCCCATGCCGAGGCTGCCCGAGGTCGACTTCAAGACCGCCATGACCTTGGTCCGCCCGGCGACCATCGTCGCGCTGCTCGCCGCCATCGAGTCTTTGCTCTCGGCCGTCGTGGCCGACGGCATGATCGGCGGGCGCCACCGCTCGAGCGTGGAGCTCGTCGCGCAGGGCGCGGCCAACATACTCTCCCCGATGTTCGGCGGCATCCCGGTCACGGGCGCCATCGCGCGCACCGCCACCAACGTCAAGAGCGGCGGTCGCACGCCCGTCGCGGGCATCACGCACGCCGTGGTCCTGGTCTGCGTGCTGCTCTTCGCGGGGCCGCTCGTCGCGCGCATCCCGCTGTGCGCGCTGGCGGCCGTGCTCGTCATCGTCGCCTACAACATGAGCGAATGGCGAACCTTCCTGTTTCTCCTCAAAGCCCCCCGGTCCGACGTCGCGGTGCTCCTCGCCACCTTCGGACTCACGGTGCTCGTCGACCTGACCTTCGCCGTCGAGGTCGGCATCGTGCTCTCCGCCTTCCTGTTCATGCGGCGCATGGCGGAGATGACCACCGTCGGCGCCGCCCTGCGAGACCGAGCCGACGAGGAGGCCGGCGGCGCCGCGGAGCCGCTCTCGGAGGCCTTGCCCAACGGCGTCGAGGTCTACCGGGTCAGCGGAGCGCTTTTCTTCGGCGCGGCCGACAAGCTCGGCGAGGTCCTCACCCACATCTCGGATCCGCCCAAGGTCTTCATCCTGCGCCTGGGCGACGTCCCCGTCATGGACGCCACGGGCATGCACGCCCTCAGGGATTTCCAGGCCCGCTGCCGTCGCCGCGGGACCGCGCTGCTGCTCTGCGGCCTGCGCAAGCAGCCGCTGCAGGTGCTCAAGACCGCCGAGGTCCTCGACGAGTTCGACGCCTACACCGAGAAGGACGACCTGGCCGCCGCGCTCAAGGCCCTCGCGAAAAGCACCGCCCTGAACAAGAAGTAGCTAGCGCAGGGACGGATCGGACTGAAGCGCGGTCACGCAGGCCATGTTGACGATGTCGTCGACGGACGCGCCGCGGGACAGGTCGTTGACCGGCTTGGCGAAGCCCTGCAGGATGGGCCCGAGCGCCTCGGCGCCGGTCAGACGCTGCACGAGCTTGTAGCCGATGTTGCCGCTCTGCAGGTCGGGGAACACGAGAACGTTGGCGCGCCCCGCCACCTTCGAGCCCGGGAACTTCTTCTGGCCGATCTCGGGCACGAGCGCGGCGTCGGCCTGCATCTCGCCGTCGATGGCCAGGTCCGGCGCCTTCTCCTTGGCGATGCGCACGGCGTCCTTGACCGCGGAGGCGAGCGGATGCTCGGTCGAGCCGTTCGTCGAGAAGGACAGGAAGGCGATGCGCGGGTCGATGCCGGTGAGCACCTTGGCCATGCGCGCCGAGGAGATGCCGATGGCGGCGAGCTTCACGGGCACGGGATCGATGTTGATCGCGCAGTCGCCCATGATGAGCACGCCGTCGTCGCCCTGCTTGCGGTCGGGGAAGATCATGACGAAGAAGCTCGAGATCGTGCGCACGCCCGCGGCGGGCTTGATGATGTGTAATGCCGGTCTCACGGTGTCGGCCGTCGCATGATCGGCGCCGGACAAGAACCCGTCCACTCTGTCGTTGTGAAGCATCATCACGCCGTAAACGAGGGGCTCGGCCACCGCCGCCTTCGCCTCGTCCTCGGTGATGCCCTTATGCTTGCGCAGCTCGTAGTACTGCGCGGCGTACTCGGCGAACTTCGCGTCCTTCGTCGTCTCGATGAATTCGATGCCGGCGAGGTCCACGCCGTTCTCCGCGGCGACCTTGCGGGCCTTGGCGAGGTCTCCGACGAGGACCGGAACGCACAGGCCGTCCTTTTTCAGGATCGCGGCGGCCTTCAGCGTGCGCTTCTCGTCGCCCTCGGGCAGCACGATGCGCTTCTTCAGCGCCGCGGCCTTGCGGCGGATGTCCCCGATGATGTCCCGGTTCAAGGTGTCTGTGGTCATGCGCCGAGAATAGCGTATCGGGGAAGGCTTAGTCCACCGTTAGTGGGCGTACGAGGGCTCGATCGTGCCGCCCGCGTGCCACAGCGCCCGTCCGGGGCCGAGCTCCCGGTAGGCGCGGGCGCCGGCCGGAGCGGCGGCCGCCGCCGCGCGATAGGACGCCGGGCGCGCGCTGCGGTCGACCTGCGAGGCGTGGGGATCGGTGAACACGCCGCCGGTCATCGTCAGGGAGTAGGCGCGAAGGGCCAGCGAGCCCAGCTCGCGGGCCAAGGTTCCCCAGTCGCCGGGCGCGTTCATCAGGCGGCCCGGCACCATGTCGAGGCCGTCCACGTGGGCCTGGCCGACGAGCGCCACGGCCTTTCCGCCCGTCTTCAGGGCCTCCTTGAGGAAGGACGCCATCGCCTGGTTGCGCCGCGTGAGGAATACCTCGGCGACGGCCTCGTTGAAGCCGGGCTCGTAGCCGTCGCCGGCCTTGGAGAACTGTGAGTCCACGTCTTTGGGGAATTCCTCGGCGGGCCGGCCGGTCTTCGCGGCCGCGAGTTCGGCGGCGGCCTTGGCCCACCCATCGAGCGGAAGGCCGAGCGCTACGACCCTCACGCCGTGGTCACGCGCGGCGTCGAGCAGGGCCCGGAAGGACGCGCGGCGCTTCGGCGAGAAAGACAGGGCCTCGTCGGACAGGTCGCCTCTGCGACCGGCGACAAATTCGTCCACGGCGACCTGATGATTACGTTTGAGGCCCTCGATGCCGATCGCGGTCACGCCCGCGGCGGCCAGGCGCGGCATCTCCCGGGTCAGGATGTCCACCGAGGTCAGGCTTCCGTGGTTCTCGCCGACGAGCAAAGCGTCATGCTTGGAGAAAATATCCTCGACGGGGACCGCCCAGCTGCGGACCGTCTCGGCGACGCTTTTGGCGACAAAAGCCGAATAGCCGGAATCGCGGGCGCTCGGCGGTCCGCGCCCGTCGTAATGCGAGGCGGGCGCGGGCAAGGGCGCGGCTGCGAGCGCCGGGACCGCGGCGGCGACGGCGGGGGCGACGGCGGTAACGACGAGCGGCGCGGGAAGGAGCGCGGGTGAGGGAGCTGAAAGCGAGGGCGCCGAGATCGCGCCGGTCAGCGCGGGCATGAAGCTCGCGGAGACGGGGGCGCTCATCGACAAGGACAACGCGGGGACCGGCGACGCGTTCGAGCCCAGCGACGGCGTCAGGCGCGTGACCACGCCGGCCGAGGCGGCCGTGGAAAGGCCGAGGAATAAGGCGGCGCTCAGGGCGATGAAGCGTCTCACGCCTTTAGTGTATTGAGGGAGCGCGCCCGGCGCAGGGGTCGGAAGACCCACCTTCGGCCGGGACCAAGGATCGCCCGAGAAAAACCCCTCGTTTCTCTAAAATTAATGGTTATTTTTAAAGGGCAATTTACTTTCGGCACCGAAAGTGAATTATGCTGTAAATAATTGGATAATTTATTCAAAAACGAAGGACTTTAAATGATCGCCGTGGCGGAGGACTACAGGTTCGCGAGGCGGTCCGCCACAGCCAAGTGCTCGGCCTCGTCGTCCGCGATGCGCCCGAAGATGGCGGCGGTGACGGGGTCGCGCTGGGCCAGCGAGCGGCGAAAGCTTTCCTCGGCGGCCTGGCCCCGGGCCTCGGCCTCGCGCATCATGACGGCGAACTCGGCGGCGGTCTTGGCCATGGTCAGGCGCCGCCACAGGCGGTCGCTCACCGGACGCTCCCCGACCTTCACGCCGAGCTCCGCCATGCGCCCGAGCAGAAGGTTCAGGTGTACCTCTTCCTCGAGGCCGATGCGCCGCCACGCCGCGCGCAGCTCCTCGGACGCGTCGGTCAAGGTCTCCGCGGCCCACAGGAACGCCGCGAAGGCCTGTCGCTCGGCGAAAGCCGCGGTGCGCAGGCGGTCGCCGAGACCCTCGGGGCCGCCCATGCCGCGCGCGGAGGGCGCGTATTCCTCGGGCGCGCAGACGACGAAGGGCGTCCAGTCCATGATGCATGATACCGCAAAAGGCTAAAATCAGGACATGAAGGGTCAATTCCGTCTCCCACGCCTGCTCGCCCTCTCGCTGCTGCTTCTCGCCGCCTGCACCAAGGCGCCCGAGGACTCCGCGCCCGTCCCGGGCGCCGGCCCCGTCGCCTTGTTCATCGGCGACTCCCTCACCGCGGGCTACGGCGTCGATCCGGAGGAGGCGTGGCCTTACCTCGTCGGCGAGGCCTGGTCCGGGCGCGGACTTTCCTGGCGCGCGCGCAACGCCGCCGTCTCGGGCTCGACGACCGCGGGCGTGCTCGAGGCCGCGCGCTGGGCGCTGACCCCCGACGTCAAGCTCGTCTTCGTCTGCATCGGCGGCAACGACGGCCTGCGCGGCACGCCGCTCGCGGAGACGAACCGGAACGTCGACGCCCTGCTGACGGAGCTCAAGCGCGACCGCCGGACCGTGGTCCTCGCCGGCATGAAGATCCCCCCGAACTACGGCCGCGCGTACGCCGACGGCTTCGCCGAGCTTTTCCCGGCGCTCGCCAAGAGGCACGGCGTGACGTACATGCCCTTCCTGCTCGAGGGCGTGGCGGCCGATCCGCGCTTCAACCTGCCCGACGGCATTCATCCCAATCCCGAGGGACACAAGAAACTCGCCGCGTCGGTGCTGTCCTTCCTCGACGCCCAGGGGCTGCCGAAATGAGCGCGCCGATCCTCGAGCTGTCGGGCATCTCCAAGGACTTCGCCTCCGGCGGCGAGTCGCTGCGCGTGCTCGACGGGGTGGAGCTCTCGATACGGCCCGGCGAGACCCTCGCCGTGACGGGCCCGAGCGGCTCGGGCAAGTCGACCTTGCTCGGGATCATGGCCGGCCTGGAGCGCCCCTCCCTCGGCCTCGTCCGGCGCGACGGCGAGGACGCCTCAACCTGGGACGAGGACCGCCTCGCGGGCTGGCGCCGCCGGCGCCTCGGCTTCGTGTTCCAAAGCTTCCGCCTCGTGCCCACCTTGACCGCCCTCGAGAACGCCGCGATGCCGCTCGAGCTGCTCGGCGCGGACCCGGCCGAGGCCGAGGAAAAGGCCGCCGGGTTGCTGCGCGCGCTGGGGCTCGAGGGACGCCTGGACCACCGCCCGTCGGCGCTGTCCGGCGGCGAGCAGCAGCGCGTAGCGCTCGCGCGCGCCTACGCGCACGCGCCCGCCCTGATCCTCGCCGACGAGCCGACGGGCAGCCTCGACCGCGCGACCGCGGAGAAGGTGCTCGCCGCCTTGCTCGAGCTCAACGCGCGCTCCGGCACGGCGCTCGCGGTCGTCACGCACGATCCGACGGTGGCGGCCGCCCTCGGGCGCTCCGTGCGCCTGGAGCGGGGCCGGATCGCTCCTTGATCCGGCTCGGCCTCAAGCTGGCCGCGCGCCAGTGGGCGCGCTTCGTCTTCTTCGCGGCGTGCCTGTCGCTGGGCACCGGCTTTCTCGTCGCGGTTTCCCACCTGCTCGGCGCGGTGGACCGGGCCGTGGCGGTGCGCGCCCGCGAGCTGCTCGCCGGGGACGTCGAGGTCGCGTCGGGCCGCGATTTCGGCGCGCGGGAGAAGGAGGCCTTCGCCGCGGCGCTGACGCCGGGGCGGCGCGCGGCGCGCTCCGTGGCGTTCGCCTCGATGCTCTCGCCGGCGAGCGGCGCGTCCCCCTTCCTGGTCTCCGTGAAGTCCGTCGAGCCCGCCTACCCGCTGCGCGGCGAACTCGTGACCGATCCTCCCGGAGGGACGGCCCTGCTCGCGGGCGGCGGCAAATGTCTCGTGGAGAGAACGCTGACCTTGCAGCGCGAGATCAAGATAGGCGAGCGCGTCCGGCTCGGCGCGATCACCTTGACCGTGGCCGGCGTCATCGACCGGGAGCCCGACCGGGGCTTCGCCGCGTTCTCCTTCGCGCCGCGCCTGATGATCGCCGCGCAGGACCTGGAGCGCACGCGCCTGCTGGGCCTCGGCGCGCGCACGCGCTTCCGCTGGACCTTGGCGCTCGGCGACGCGGAGGACCCCGTCGCCGGCTCGAAGGCGGTCAAGACCGCGCTCGAGCGGGCGCTGCCCGAGCCGCATCTTTCGATCGAGTCCTACACCGAGGGCGAGCCCGCGATGCGCGACGGCCTGCGCCGCTCGGCGCTGTTCTTCACCGTGCTCTCGCTGGCGGCCCTGCTGCTCGGCGCGGCGGGCCTGCGCGCGGGCCTGGCCCTGTTCCTCGACTCCCAGGCCGAGACGATGGGCCTGCTGCGCTGCCTCGGCGCCTCGGCGCGCGAGGTCGAGCGCCTCTACGGCGGGCTGTGCGTCGGCGCCGGCCTCGCCGGCGGCCTCGGCGGCAGCCTCGCGGGCTGGGGCGTGGCGGCCCTCGCGGCGGGGCAGGCTCCGCATTTCGGCGTGGACCTGGCAGTGCCGCCCGACCCGGCCGCGTTCCTCGAGGCGCTGCTGCTCTCGTCCGCGCTCGCGTGGGGGCTCTCGGCCGCGCGGGTGCGCGCGCTGGCCGCGCGTTCGCCGCTCGACG
>JAUYSH010000147.1 GCA_030696455.1 Elusimicrobiota bacterium | reverse complement strand
GGCGGACTTCGCCGAGGCCGCCGCGGCCGGCGGCGCCGACCGTCCCGAGGGCGTCGACCTGCCCGAGGGCGCCTGGTCGCGCTTCGTCGAGAGCAACGGCCTCGGGGAGTGGCTCGCGCGCACGCTCGACGACGCGTCGCTCGGCCTGCGCCGAAAATCCGAGCGCATCCGCGAGCGGATCATGTCCGGGCGCCTGGGCCCGATCGACGCGCTCGTCGCTCCAAGCCTGATCATCGGGCAAGACGCCGCCCTCAAGGCCGACGGCCCCGCCGACGCGCCCCAGCGGGTCAAGGAGGTCTGGGCGGCGTCCTGGGGGCCCGGCCCGCTCGGCGCGCGCCAGCGCGCGGGGCGCGGCCTCGCCTACGACGGCCGCGTGCGCGTCGAGAAGCTCGTCCCGGCCGACGCCTCCGGGCTCGCCTTCTCCCGCGACCCCGGCTCCGGGCGGCGCGAGCGCGTCTTCGTCGAGGCGGCGGCGGGACCGCTCGACGGACTCCTCGCCGGCGACGCCGCGACCGAGTCCTACACGCTCGAGCGCCGCTCGGGCCGCGAGACCGGCCCCCGCTCGGGCGCCGCCGCCTCCGTCCTGTCCCCCGCGCGCCTGGCCCGGGTCGCGCGCCTGGCGCGCGCGCTCGACTCTTGGAAGGGAGCCGGCGTGGAAATCGCGTTCTCCTTCGCGGGCGAGCGCCTGATCGCCCATCACGCGCGCGTCCTCGAGCCTCCGCGTCCGGTGCTGCCGCTGAACGATCCCTTCGCCCCGCGCCCCGACGCTCAGTTCCTGAACATCAAGCCCGTCGGGCGCTGAACTGCGCGACGCAACTGTTTCCGGAAATAGTTGGTTGCAGGCGGCTCAGGCGCGGCGGGCGCGGAGCAAGGACCGCAGCTCGGCGAGCTCGTCGGCGCCGAGGAAGCCCGAGAGCAGAAGCCCCGCCGGATACGCGGCGAGGAGCAGCAAGCGCGCGGGCAGGCCGACGCTCGACGCCGGCCACCACAGCGCGGCCGTCCAGCCGGCGAGTATGGCGAGGCGCTTCCACTCGTAGGGCACCGGGCGCGAGGAGCGTCCCAGCGCCCACACCGCCGCCGCCATCGCGGCGTACGCGGCCAAGGTCGCCCACGCCGCGCCCATCATCCCGTAGCGCGGGATGAGCAGCAGGTTGAGGCCGAGGTTGACGAGGGCGCCCGCCCATGTCGCGGCGCTGACGGCGCCCGTGCGCTTGTCGAGCATGAGCGGCGCCAGCATGACGAAGTAGAGGCCGTTGAACAGGTAGGCGAGGGCCACGATGGGCACGACCGGAAGGCCGCCCCAGAACGAGGGGTGGATCAGCGGCTTGCCGGAGAACAGGGGCGCCTGCACGAGCGGGCCGATGAAGAAGACGATGGCGAGCAGCGCCCACGCCGCGAGCGCGCTGAAATACGTGAGCACGCGCGCGATCAGCGCGCCGGCGTCGGGGCGGTCGGCGCGCTCCAAGATGAAAGGCTTCCAGGCCTGGTCGAACATCCCCACCAGCAGCATCATCCCGATGCCGAGCTTGTAGCACGTTCCGTAGATGCCCGCCTCGGCCAGGCCCGCGGCCTTGGCGAGGATCGGGCGGTCGGCGACCTGCACGACCATCGAGCCCAGGCCCGCGACGATGAGCGGGACGCCGAAGGCGGCCATCTCCTTGAGGCGCGCGCGGTCCGGCGCGCCGAAGCGGGACAGGATGACGGGGGCCAGCATCGCCAGGCACGAAAGCGAGGCCGTGAGGTTCGCGAGCAGGACGCCGCGAAGGCCGAGGTTAAGGTGGCGCACGAACACGTAGGCGAGGACGAGGTTCATCGCGATGCCGACGAGCTTGATGCCCGCGTAGGCCCCGGCGCGGTGGGAGCCGCGCAGCTCGGCGTACGGGATGAGCATGGCGGCGTCGGCGGCCAGGATCCAGGCGCCGTAGCGGACGAGGACGGCCATCTCGGCGGGCAGGCCGATGGCCCGGGCCAGCGGCTGCGCGGCCAGGTGGATGACGGTCGAAAGCGCCAGCGCCGAGCCGGCGACCGTCAGGTAGGCCGCGCCGAAAGCTCCCGCGTCGGCTTCGCCGCCGCTTTTTGTCCTTCCTAACCGCAGGTAGGCCGTGTCGAGGCCGAGGCCGTAGACCACGGTCAGGAAGGCGATATAGGCGTACAGCGCCTGCATCGCGCCGTTCTCCCCGGGCACGAGGAGATGCGAGAACAGCGGGGTGAGCATGAAGCTCAGCAGGCGTCCCAGGACGGTGGACAGGCCGTAGACCGCCGTCTCGCGCGCGAGGCCGCGCAGCTCCCTGAGCATGACGGCCATCCTATCAAAATCGTACGATTATGGCGTGAAGCGGTTCCTGAGCCTCTGGGTTCCCGTCGCCGCCTGGTGCGGCGTGATCTTCGCCTTCTCCGCGACCCCCGACCTGAGCACCGGGCTGGCCTACGACTACCCGCTGCGCAAGGCCGGACACCTCGCGGTGTTCGCGATCCTGTGGCTCCTGGCCCGCCGGCCGCTCGGCGACGGCTGGGGCTTCGCCTTCACCGTCCTCTACGCCGCCGGCGACGAGTGGCACCAGACCTTCGTGCCGGGACGCGCCGGGGCCGTCAGCGACGTGCTCATCGATTCCGCCGGCGCCTTGCTCGCCTTGACTTTCGTCCGGCGCAGGGCCATTCTATGACCGTGGTCCCCGAAAGCCTGATCCTGATGGCCTCGCGCTTCCGCACCGAGCGCCAGCTGCGCCGCCTCTCGCGCCTGCCCGGCGCCTCGGGCGACAAGGTCTCCTTCGCGGTCCTCGGGGACGTGGAGCCCTCGCGCTTCTGGATCTACCGCAAGCTGTTCAACCGCGAGGGCGTGTTCCACGACCAGATGCACGAGCTCCAGGCCCAGCCGCTGACCTTCACGGTCCAGCTCGGGGACATGGTCAGCAAGGGCACGCGCGCCAACTACGAGATCTTCCTGCGCCACCTGCGCCGCGCGTGGACGGGGCGGCCCTACCTCACCGTGATCGGCAACCACGACCGCTCCCAGCCCAACGGCAAGTCCCACTCGACCCTCTACCGGACCTTGTTCGGAAGGCCCAATTACTTCTTCGACCACGCCGGCGTGCGCTTCGTCGTCCTCGACTCGAGCTACAAGCGCGTGACCCGCACGCAGCTGCGCTGGCTCAAGCTGGCCCTCGACTTCCCCGGACGGAAGATCGTGTTCACTCATATGCCGCCGGTCCAGCTCAGCCTGTGGGGCGGAGTCGGGAAGGTCCACGAGCTCGGCGGCTTCATCGGCGGCTCGCGCGAGTTCGCCGAGATCGTCTCGGCGGCGAAGGTCAGCCGCGTCTACATGGGCCATGTGCACGCCTTCGGCGTCCAGGACCACGGCGGCGTGCGCTACGTGCTCACCGGCGGCGGCGGCTCGGCGCTGTTCCCCTCCGGCAACGTGGACAGCTTCCATCACTACCTGACCGTCGAGATCACGCCGTCCGCCATCCGCGAGCGCGTGCACTCCCACGACGGCAAGGTCTTCTCGATCCCCGGCGGCCTCGTGATCCTCCCCACCCACGACGAGCGCAAGCGCCGTTGGTGGGAGCTAGTATGATTGGCTAACGCCAATCCTTATTCGAGAACCGCGAAGCGTCCGCGCCGGGTCCAGCCCGCCGTCAGGCGCTCCTCGGCGTTCTCCACGAGAAGGACATCGCTGTCGAGATCGCACCAGGTGAAAAATCCGGTGCCGAGCGCCAGGTGCACGCTCGCCGCGAGGCCGCGCGCGGTTTCGGCCATGCAGCCGATCATCAGCGGCAGCCCCGCCGCGCGGGCGACGGCCGCGATCTCCAGGCCGCGCGAGACGCCCGATTTCGCGAGCTTGATGTTGATCGCGCTCACGCCGGCGTCCGCGGCGCGCGCGGCGTCCGCCGGCGTCGCCGCGCTTTCATCGGCGGCGACCGGGATGGGGCAGCGCTTGGCGACGAACGCGAGACCGGCGAGGTCCGCCTTCGGCGTCGGCTGCTCGAAGAGCTCCACGGCCGCCCCCGTCTTCAGCACGGCCGCGACGAAACGGAGCGCGCCCGCCGGAGTGAAGCCCTGGTTGCCGTCGAGCAGCAGCCGCGCCTTCGGCGCCGTCGCCCGGACCGCCGCGACCCGCGCCAGGTCGTCGGCCGGCCGCCCCCCGACCTTGACCTTGAGGACGCGGAACCCGGCCGCCGCCGCCTCGCTCGCGGCGGCCTTCGTCTCCGCGGGCTCGTTCGACGCCGAGATCGTGACGTCGGTCTCGAGGCGCCGCTTAGCCCCCCCAAGCCAGCCCGCCAGGCTCGTGCCCGCCTCCTGCGCCAGCGCCGACAGCAGGGCCGCCTCGAAGGCGGCGACGGCGGGGCTCAGCTCCCCGTGCCGCGTCCACGCCTCGTCGACGAGCGCGCGCCACCCGCGCACGTCGCGCCCGCGGGCGCGCAGGGCCATGGACGAGAGCGCCCGGTGCAGCGCCTGAGGCGTGAGGTGCTTCTGGGCGATCGACGTGGACGCTTCTCCATAACCCTGCGCGCCGCTCTTCAGGCGCACCAGGATCGCCGCGTTGACCGTGCTCTCGCGCCGCCCCAAGGCGGTGATGAACGGGCGCTTGAGTCTCGATTCGACGAGGAACACGCGCGCGGAGCTTACGCTCGTTCTGGCCACCGAACGACGATAGCAAAATGGCTATAATTTCGGACGATGATGACCCTATTGGTAACGTCTTTGCTGCTGGCGGCCGCCCCTACCTCCGCGCGCGCCCAATCGACCGCGACATTGCGAGGCATCGACGTCTACCGCTCCACGGTGCTGACGCCCGAAAAGGCTAAGGAGCTGTACGGCCGCAGGATCGCGGAGCTCGTCGTCCTGCGCAACCATCGCCGGCCCGCCTCGAGCGACAAGGCCGAGGCCCTGCGCAAGGACCTCGAGCGCGATGCGTCCAAGCTCCCCGGGATCGCCCACGCCGGGCTCACGCTCTCCGAGCACTTCACCTCCGTCGATCACGCGATGTACGTCACATTCGACATCGTCGACGAGGCCGATCGCGGCCGCCTCGCGTTCGCGCCGGAGCCGACGCGCAAGACCACCGACCCGGAGGGCCTGCTCGCCGCCTGGAAGTCCTACTACGACCTCGGCTCGGCGCTGGCCCGCCGCGGGGAGATGCCTGTCGACCGCCCCGACTGCCCCGGCTTCTACTGCCTCTGGGGAGCCGCGACGCCCGAGCTCGGCGCCCTGCAGAGCAAATTCATCGCCGGCGCCGCCGCCAAGGAGCGCGAGCTGCGCGCGGTCCTCGTTCACGAGCAGGATCCCCAGCGCCGCGCCGCGGCCCTGTTCGTGCTCAGCTATGGGCCCCGCGGCGAGAAGGTGGTCGAGTCCTGCCTCGCCGTGCTCAAGGACCCCTCCCCCCTCGTGCGCGGCGCGGGTCTTCAGATCCTGGCCGACATCATCAACCACCGCAAGGACCTCCGCGTCGACGCCGAGAAGATCGTTCCCCTCCTCGACGACCCCAGCGGCTCCGTGCGCGGCAAGACGCTCGGACTGCTCGTGCCGATGGTCGACGACAAGGCCGAGCGCCGCAAGATCCTCGCGGCCGCGCCGCGCCTCATCGACATCCTGAAGCTGTCGGAGCCCGGCAGCCACGACCTGGCCTACACCGTGCTCGGCCAGCTCTCCCACCAGACCTTCGGCCGGCGCGACTACGCGAGCTGGGCGACGTGGGTGACGGAGAACGCCGAGGGCCTCAAGAAGTGAATCCGGGCGCCAAGCCTTGGCTCGATATCACGCCTCGCGTCATGGGGAAGGCGGCCTTGTCGACCGTGCTCATGGCCGTCGGGATGTACTACCTGACGACGGGACGCCGGGAGGCCAGCGTATCGCGCATGTTCACGGGCGCGTTCCTCACGCTCGCCAGCGTCTTCCTCTTCCTGCTCTAGCGTCTAGACTCGATCTCGCGGCGCATCTCGCCTTCGAGGTCTTCCATCTCCTTCATCTCGGCCTCGAGCACGGTCTCGATGCGGTAGGGCGCCTGAGGCGTCAGCACGACCGGCTTCGTCTTCGGAGCCGGCGGCAGGGGCTCGGGAGCCTTGGGCGTCTCGACGGGAGCTTCCGCGGCGGGGGCGGCGGGAGCGGCGGGAGCGGCCGGCGCGCTCTCGCCGCCCAGCCAGCGGCGGGCGACCGAGGACTTCACCGAGAAATTGACGCTCGTGATCGTGAGGCCGTCGGCGGCCTTGCGCGCCATCGAGGTGTTCACGCCGATGATGGCGCCGGAACGGTCGAGCAGCGGGCCGCCGGAGTTGCCGCGATTGATGCTCGCGTCTGTCTGGAAGGCGTCTTTGCCGGCGACGCCGCCGAGGTCGGCGATGACGGTGCTGACCACGCCCTGCGTCAAGGTCCAAAGCCCGCCCTGCTCGGGGTGGCCGATCGCGACGACGGAGTCCCCGGGCTCGACGGCCGAGTCGTCGCCGAGGGACAGCGCTCCGGCCTTGAGCTTCGTCGAGGGCTCCAGGATCGCGAGGTCGAGGCCGCGGTCGAAACGCACGACCTTGGCGATGACGGGGCTCTTCAGGTCGCGCTTGGTGTCGCCGCTGACGCGCTCCGGCTTCAGGTAGACGCGAACCGCCGCGAACGGCCGGCCGGTCTTGTCGTTGATCACCACGTGGGCGTTGGTGAGCACGCGGCCGCCCTCGATGACGCTGCCGGTGCCGAGCTCCCCGGACCCCTCCTTTTCCGCGGCCAGGATCAGCACGACGGAAGGTGCGGCCCGCTGATAAATCTCCTTCGCGGACAGCGAGGTCGAGACGGCGGCAGGGACCGGCGCGAACAGGCCCGCGGCGGCGTCGTAGGCCTTAGCCGCCTCGAGGTGGTTCCCGGCGTCGGCGGCGGCGAGCAGGCGGGTGACCTCCTTGTCGGCGTCGGTCGAGAGCTTGCGTCCGCCGCGTACGGCAGCCACGGCGGGCAGTCCGCTGCGGGGCCCCTGATGCCGAGTGTTGGCCCAGGAGTTGACGTCGCTCCACCAGCCGGTCTCCTGCAGCAGCGAGTGATCGGGACCCGCGGCCTGGGCGTCGGCGTCGAGCTCTCGCCCGGCGGCGATCAGCCCCGCCTCGACGGCGAGCTTGCGGCGCGAGGCCGCGAGGCTCTTGAACCCGGCGTGCAGAAGCGCCGGGCGCTCGAGCTTGGTCCAGCGCGCCCCGGCCGGCGCGCTCTTCGCCATGTCCCGGTAGTCCTCATCCGACATCGTGAAGACGTTTTCGAGCGACGCCCGCAGGGCGGCCTCATCGGCGGAAGATGCCGCGTGCAGCGGGGCGAGAGAGGCGGCGAGCACGGCGGCGACGAGAGACAATTTGATCATCCTGCGACAATACTAAAAAAATCGTGCCCCCTCCAGGAATCGAACCTGGATTGCCTGCTTAGAAGGCAGGAGCTCTATCCATTGAGCTAAGGGGGCGTGGTTTGATTATAGGATAGAGAGACGCGCTTGCTACAATATACGAGCATGATCCCCACGGACACGGATCCCCTCCCCAAGGAGTACAAGCGCGTCGAGTCGGTCGACGACCTGCGCGGGCTCAGCGGCCACGCCATGGCCTTCCATCCCGAGTTCGTCCGTCATTTCATCGGCACCGTGCCCCAGATGTTCTGCGTGGACGGCAAGTTCCTCACCTACTTCGACCGCGAGGTGATGCATTGGCTGGTGGCGCCGTCCCACTCGGTGTTCGGGCTCCCTCGGGACCTTTCCTTCGTCGATAAGCTCATCCCCGGCTCGAATTTCAGCGCCGAGACGGAGGTGCCCGGGGGCACGCTCAAGGCAGGCCTGCCCTACCATCACTGGCTCGAGGAGGATGTCCTCACCCATCTCTCCAAGGCGCTGAAGACCAAGCGGTTCAAGCCGTTGCGCGCCTACCATGAGACGTGCTCCGCGGAAGTGACCGTGCGGCCGGGGCAAATCGACATGTTGCGCTGGGACGAGTACCTCGGCTGGAGCCGCGGCACGTTCGGCGCTGACAGCTGGCTGCTCGATTTTTCCGAGGGCTTTCGATCTTTCTTCGCGTCGAGCCCGCTGGCGATGCCGATCTCGTTCTTCGTGAAGGACCGCCTCATCGGCGTCTATATCGGGGGCGCGCTGCCGCACCAGTACGAGATGTTCACGCACGTCTGCGACCCGGAGTTCGCGCACTACAGCAAATTCATGATCATGTCGGCGCTCGACTACGGCGTGAAGAACCACACCCGGGCCTATACCCTCCCCGATTTCTACGACGACGAGGAGATGATGCAGAAGGACTGGAAGACCCTCTGGAAGCTGCCCAACCGGGCGTATTTCTGCTACGGCGCGACCTTCGGCGGAGTCCCCGCCCTCACAGCTCCTTGAGGCAGCGTTCGCGCGCGCCGAAGGTCACGATGCCTTCGCACAGCTTGCGGTCGCCCGCCTTTTTCGCCTTCAGATAGAGGCAATGCTGGGTCGGGTTCGCGACGCCCTCGCAAAGGTCGTCCCGCTTGAGCTCCTCGGCCAGGTCCTCGAGGCAGAAGCCGCGCGTGCGCTCGTCGTCGATCTTGCTGCACAGGGCGGGGTCGCTCCGGCGGCGGGCGAGGCCGCGCAGGCACTCCCCGAGGTGGCCGGCCTTAGGCCTGCGGCACGCCGCCTCCGGCTCATCGACGACCAAGACGGCGAAGGTCTTAAAGTCGCTGTCCTTGACCAGGACGTCGTAGGGCCGGGTCTTGGCGTCCTCGGGGACGACCTTGCCGTCCACGGTGAGCTCGGTGATCACCGCCTGGCCGCTCCAGACGCAGCGCGCTCCCTTCGGGCAGGGCGAGTTGATGAACCTGACGATCCGCAGAGTCGCCCGATCGCCCTCGATGGCGGCGACCTCCCCCTTCTTCAGCCGGAACTCCCGGCCCAGCTCCACGGGCATGGCCTTGGCGAAAACCGGGGACGCGATGAGCGAAGACAGGAGGAAGAGCAGCGGCATCCCGCTACGCGACGAGGCTGACCTCGTTGGGCTTGATGACGGTATCGAGCGCGACCGCCGGCGTCCAGCGTCCCTTGCCGGCGCGCGCGCGGACCTCGATGCGCACGCGCCCGGACTGCGGGGCCCAGTCGTACCAGAAATGGCCGAACGATTCGCGGCAGTCGGACCACTCGTCGCCGTCGAACCGCACCTGCGCCTGGTCGGCGCCGGCGGCGGTGAGGCGGATCGCGTAATGGCCCGGGAGGATGATCTCGTGGGCGGCGGGATAATCGATGACGACCTTGAGCCCGGCCTTTTTGGCGGGCGTTTTCGCGGCGGCTTTCTTGGAGACGACGGTCTTTTTAACCATGATAGGAGATATTACCATTTCACTATTTTCAGTTGCTATGATGGCCCGCATGCTCAAATACGGCTTGACTGGCCGGATCATCATGGGCCTGATCGCGGGCCTGCCCGTCGGGCTCTACCTCGGCGCCGACGCCGCCATCCTGGGCGAGATCGGCAAGCTCGTCATCCAGGCGATCAAGCTCGCCGCCGCGCCGCTGCTCGTGTTCACCATCATCGGGGCCGTCCTGACCACCGAGGTCAACGCCAAGGACGGCGCGCGCATGACCTTCTTCTGCACCGTCAACGCCCTGCTCGCCCTGGCGCTCGGGCTGCTGCTCTCGAACGTGCTCAAGCCCGGCCTGCACCTCGCGGCGGCGAGCGGGGCCGACGGCGACGCGCTCGCGGCCGCGGCGAGCCGCAAGCTCGGGCTGGCCGCCTTCCTCGAGAACTTCGTCCCCCCGAGCCTGGTCCAGCCGCTCGCCGACAACGCGATCTTCCCCCTTGTCGTGCTGTCCCTGGCCTTCGGCCTGGCGCTGCGGGCGCTCAAGAACAAGGGCGAGGACGTGGAGAGCGTCGAGAAGGGTGTCGCGACCATGCGCCGCGCGATGGAGATCCTGCTCTCCTGGATCATCCAGGCGGTGCCGCTGGCGGTGTTCGGCGTGGTCGCGAGCTCGATCGGCAAGTTCGGCCTGGCCCCGATCAAGGGCCTCGCGGCTTACGTCGCGGTGGGCCTGGTCGGGCTGATCCTGCATCCGCTGCTCGTCTATCAGACCTGGCTCGTCCTCTACGTGCGCCTGCCGTTGTCGCGCTTCTGGCGCGAGGCGCGCGAGCCCGTGGTCTACGCCGCCGGCGCCAACTCGAGCCTCGCCACCTTGCCGATCACCTTGCGCGCGCTCGACCGCCTCGGGGTGTCAAAGTCCTCCTCGACCCTGGGCGCCTGCGTGGGCACCAACCTCAACAACGACGGCATCATCCTCTACGAGGCGATGGCCGTTCTTTTCATCGCCCAGGCCCACGGCCTGGACCTGACCTTGGGTCAGCAGCTCTCGGCCGCGTTCTCCTGCCTCGTCGCCGCGATGGGCATCGCCGGCGTGCCCGAGGCGGGCTTCATCTCCCTCTCGCTCGTGCTCGCCACGGTGGGCCTGCCCGTCGAGCTGCTGCCGCTGCTTCTGACCGTGGACTGGATACTCGCGCGGGCGCGCTCGGTCGTCAACGTGCTCAGCGACATGATGGTCTCGATCCTGATCGACCGCTCCGCCGGGAAGCGCCTTACCTAGGCTCGCGTTCCGCCCAAAGGCTGGTGTGCCCGTGCGGCGGCCTCTCCCATTCCGCGTTGCGGTCCGCGAGAGCGTCCCCGAGGTGCTGGCGCGGCTTCGGGATCACCAGCAGGTCGCAGAAAAGGGCGCCGAACAGCTTCCGCAGGGTCTTTAGCTCCGCCTCGACCTTGCCCAGCTCGATGCGCGCGATCTGCGCCTGATCGACTCCGCTCCTGCGCGAGAGCTGCGCCTGGCTCATCCTCAGCTTTCCTCGTAGCGCGCGCAAATAGAATCCCGCCGGATGAGCCGCCGCCTTCGGGGCGCGCTCGACATAGCGGATCAGTTCGTTGATCGCTTGGAGCTGGACGACGGAGCCGCGGGAGAGCCTGGGCATGCCCTTGTCAGAGTAATGTATCTTAATACATTACTCTGACAAGGGCCGCAAGCAGGTCTAGTAGGCTAGCGTCTTAAAGTAGTGCCGGCGCAGGCCGGGCTGCATCACCAGAGCGCCGTAGCGGGCGGGTTGCAGCCGCACGACGCGCTCGGTCATGTCGGACTCGATGTACAGCCGGCGCCCCCCTTCCTCGAGCCAGGGCTCGCTGCCCTCGAAGTCACGGTGGAACTCCGCAGGTTCGAGGAGCCCGAGAGTTCCCAGACGAGAGATGCGGCGCGCGCGCAGCCCTTCGCCGCCCTCGGCGAAAGTCTCGGCGTAGGCGGGCGTGGTATGGCTGCGGATGCCGATGTAGGTGCCCGAGGAAATCTCCTTGCGGTAAGGCGGCATGCGCTCTTCCTCGCGGCCCTGCCCGTCGTCCTCGTCCTTCGGTCGGAGGCGTTGCGGCTCGTGGACCTCGACCTCCTCGTGCACGACGGCCGAGCGTGGGGCCTTGTCGAGCGCGGAGAGCCCGTAGGCAAGCACCCGTTGCTGCTTGACGACGCGGGGCGGCTTCTCGTCACGGGTCGTCGCCAGCAGGTTCAGCGTGCGCTCCTTCGGGTCGACCCAGAGGCCGACGAGCCTCTGCTCGTAGTCGACGGTGACCTCCGGTCGCAGCGGGCCCTTCCCGGGCTTGCCCAGAGGCAGCACGAAGACCTGGTTGGTGTTGACCAGGAGATAGCCGGCGCCGTCGAGGGCCGCGAAGACCGTGGGCTGCAGGACCGGAGTGATGTCCCCGGACTTGCGCGGCTCGAGAGCCGTGCGGCCGGCCTCCTTCAACTCCCGGTCAAGGTAGACCACGGCGTTGTCGCAGAAGACGAGGACGCCCTTATCCCAGGCGCCGATCCACTCGGGGATGCCCGTCTTGCTCTTCACGGACGCCTCGCGCAGCGGGGTGAGGTCGGGCTTGAGCTCGATGGCGCGGCCGAGCAGCTTCTCGAGATGATAGACGCGCCCGTGCGCGGCGAAGAAGTCGTCGATGTCGCCGGACCTCAGCGTGCCGACGACGGCGAGCTTGCCCTGCGCGTCGGGCGCGTAGTTGGTGACGGTCCCGTCGAAGACGAGGAAGCCCTCGGCGTGTGCGGTCCCGAGGCCGGCCGCGAGCGCCGCCGCCAGCCAAAAAAGCCCGTTCATCGCTTCCCCTGGTTAGCGATCTCAGAGCAAGCGCCGGTATCGCCGAGCTCGCAGGCGCGCTCGCGCAAGGCCTCGTGGCGCTTCTCGTCCTTTGGGACCCCGAAGCCGCCGAGGTAGGAGAACGCGAGGTTCGCGCAACCCAGCGCGTACCCGGCGTCGCATGCTCTCTTGAACAGCTGCGCCGCGAAGGCCGGATCCTGCTTCATGCCGCACGACGGGTCCGACCAGCACGACGCGTAGGCGTTGCAGAGCTTGGCGTCGCGCGCGCAGCCCGCCTTGAGGCCGCGGCACTCCGCGTTCTTCTCGCAGGCGGCCTCGAGGGCGGCGCGCGAGACGGGAGTGGATGGGCGCTCGCGCTGCGTCGCGCGCTTCTCGGCCTCCGCCTTCTCGGCAGCGGAGAGCTGGGGCTTGAGCGAAGAGAGCTCCGAACATGAGTACTCGTCTTTCTGCCGGCAGCCTTTCGCGAAAAGGAGCTTGGCGCGGCGCAGGTCGGCCAGAGCGGCTTCCGTCTGCACATGGGACTTCCCCGCGAAGCCGCAGTACGGGGCGCTGCCGCGCAGGCAGGCCGCCTCGCGCAGGTACGGCCCGAGACGGCCCTGGTTCGCCGCCTTCACGGACGCCTTCACCGCCGCTACGCAGGAGTTGTGGTCCCTCAACACGAGGCAGCCGTGCGTGAAGGCGAGCGCCGCCGCCGCCTCGCTCTTCGGGAAGCCCGCGACGTCGTATTGGATGCCGGCCTTCGAGCATGCGTCGAGGGAGGCGTTGGTGCCCCCCAGGCAGACGAGCAGGCCCACGGCCACTTCGCGCCGGCGGTAGCCTTCGTCGGTCATGAATTGGTTGTAGACGGCGCTGAAGAAAGTGTCGCAGTACGAGCCGCCGTGGCGCTGGCACATGTCCATTTGGCTCTCGTAGCCGCTGTTCGGCGCGAAGGCGAGGTCCTTGATCGCCTCGGGCACCTCGGCCTTCCTCGGCCGCGCCGGCGGACCTTGTTCATCCATCTGCGGCAGCGCGACCGGCTGGCCGGCCGCCAGCGCCTCGCGCGCCTTGAGCACGGCGGCCACCGCCGAGTGGTCCTTGAGCGGCTCGTAAGCCGCCAGAAAAGCCGCGACCGCCGCCGCCTTCTGCTCCGGAGTCTTCAGGCGCAGGCTGAGATAGCCGGAGAGCGCCGCGTAATCGGAGAGGAGGTTGAGCTCCTGCTCGTGGGACTTTTCGACGAAGTCCATCCAAGCGCCGCAGGCCCCGATGGCCTGGGAGAGATAGGGGTGGGCGTCCTCGGCGGGGACGCCGCCGAGCAGGCACCAGGCCTGCATCTTTTCCACCGGCAGGAAGGCCGCGTCCTTCTCACGCAGCATCGCCTCCTCGAGCAGGCGTTCGACGGCGATGTCGGCGTCCTTGAAGCTACCCTCGGCGACCGCGAGGTTCACGACGGGCGCCGTCATGCTCGCGGCTCCGCCGAAAGCGAGCTCGCTGGGGTCCTTGGGGCGCACCGCGCGCACGATCGAGCCCACGTCCGGGCCCGCCTCGCGCGCGCCCCGCGACAAGCTCCCCGGCAGCACGCCCAGGAGCTCCGGCGTCTGGCGGCGGTCCTTGAGGAGGGCCTCGAGTGAGTCCTGGGTGTAGGTCAGCGCCTCCTGGGAGGTCACCGTCCCATCCTTGTCCGCGTCCGCCCAGCCGCGCAAGGCGCCGAGCATGAGGTAGGAGAAGGCGGGGCGCGCGGCTCCCGGCAGCGGACCGGCGAACTGGTCGGAGCGGGCGGCGGTGAACACGGCGGCCTTCGGCCAGGACCCCGCGGCGGCGAGCGTGATGAGCGGCTGAAGCCCCTTCACGAGCTCCTTGCCCTCGGCGGTGCGGCCGCTGAAGCAGGCGTCGAGCACGACCACCGCGTTCTCCTGCTTGCCTTTGCCCAGGATCGTCATGAGCTCGGAGCGGCGCAGGCTGCGGTTGTAGAGGCTCTCGGCGCGCTGCTGCGCGTCGACGCCGATGAGCACGCCGTCCTGGCCGTCCTTATGCGGCGCGCCGTGGCCGATGAAGACGAACCAGAGCGTGCCTCCCGGCTTCACGGCCCCGGCCGCCCAGGTGGCGGCGTCCCTCATGTCCTCCAAGGACGCCTCGCTGTCGCGCAGGAGCTTGACCTGCCCTACGGGGACCCTGCGCGTCTTGGTGAGATAAAGGTGCCAGTCCTCGGCGTTCCGCGCGGCGCCCGGCACGGGGGCGACGAAGGGGTAGCGCTCGATGCCGACGATGACGGCCGCGTCGTCTTCCCCGCCCCCCTGCTCCGCAGGCAAAGCGGAGAGCTCGGGCCAGAGCGCGGCGAATGAAGGCCGGGCGGGAAGGACGGCGAGCGCGGCCGCAAGCCAAATGACTCGGATCATCCCTTATAAGAGTTGCAACACAAGTTCCATACAACAACGCAACAACGGGGTCTGACCCCGGGTTGTTGCGTTGTTACCAGTTGGCTTGCTTGTAGTCCTTGAGGAACTTGCCGGAGACGTGCTCGCCGGTGTTGAGGCCGACGAACCACGGGTCGAGGATGCGGGCCGCGCCGTCGACGACGTCGAGCGGGGGCTGGAAGTCGTGGACGGCCTGCTTGCGCAGGGAGTGCACGACGGGATCCTCGTCGGTGACCCAGCCGGTGTCGACCGCGTTCATCCAGATGCCGTCGTTGACGTAGTCCCGCGCGCTCGTCAGGGTCATCATGTTGAGCGCGGCCTTGGCCATGTTCGTGTGCGGGTGCTTGTCGGTCTTGGTGCCGCGCGAGAAGATGCCCTCCATCGCGGTCACGTTGATGATGTGCTTGTCGCCGGTCTTGTGGCGCAGCATCAGGGGCTTGAGCTTCGAGGCGAGGATGAACGGGGCCACCGAGTTGATGAGGATGACCTCGAGCAGCTCGGGCGTGGGCACCTCGGCCAAGGTCATGCGCCAGGTGTTCATCGTGCGCAGGTCGACCTGCTGGAGGTCGGCGTCATATTTCCCCGACGGGAAAATGTCTTTTCCGGTGATCTTGTCATCGTAGACCATGCGGACCTGGGACAAGGCCGCGGAACTCTTGAGCCCGATGCCGATCCCTCCTCCGTCGAGCGCGACCAATGCGTTCTCGGCGGGCAACGCGGCCGTGGCTTCGTAGTGTCCGGCGAGGACATTCTTCTCCGCTTGCGACAAGCCGGACCAGGACAGGGATTCATACGGGAGAAGATGCTCGTAAAAACCCACGGGGCGCCGCACGGTCTGCGCGGCGTTGTTGAGCAAGGCGTCGAGGCGGTCCTCGGTCTGGCTCAGGTAGCGGCAGAAGATCTCCACGCTGGGCGAATGGCGCAGGTCGAGCCCGTACACCTTCACGCGGTGGCCCCAGTCCTTGAAGTCCTCCTCGGCGGCGAAGCGCTTGGCGCCGTCATGCGGGAAGCGGGTCGAGACGATCACGCGGGCGCCGGCGCGGAGCATCTTGAGAGCCGCCTGGTAGCCGATCTTCAGGCGCGCGCCGGTGATGTAGGCGGTGCGGCCGTTCAGGTCGGCGGTCTGGAAGCGCTTCGCGTAATTGAACTCGGCGCAGTCCGGGCACATGTTGTCGTAGAAGTGGTGAAGCTTGGTGAAGTCCTGCTTGCAGCAGTAGCAGCCCTGGGGGCGCGAGAGGTGCCGCTCGGGGGCCTCGGGAGCCGGCAGGGCCGGCAGCGGGGCGGTGAAGACGGGGGCCAGGCGGGCGGTGCGGATGCCGGAGGCGGCGCGGGCGGCGCGGTCCGCCTCGACGGCGGCGAGCTTGGCCTCCTGGCGCTCGAGACGGGAGATGCGGGAACGCTGCAGCCGGGTCGGGCGGGCGAGCTTGCCCGCGGCCTTCATGAGGCGGATGCGCTCGTCCTCGCTCAGGTCGCGGATGAGCCCCGGATCGGAGACGACGCTTTCCAGGATGGCCAGGCTGCGGCGGATTTCTTCGAGTTTCTCGACGGCGGGTCCGTTCACCCCATCATTGTACCACGATAGTGCCCGCGATCATATCGTGGATGCAGCGGCGGTCATCCCGGAAGATGAACAGGCAGTCCACGAGAAAGTAGCCGGGGATGAGGCTCAGCAGGCCGTTGAGGAAGCCGCGCTTGAGGACGTTGACGACGAAGCCTCCGTTCTCCATCGTGTCCTTGCGCACGATCCTGATGCCCACGAGCTTCTTGCCGATCGTCTGGCCCTGCTTGGAGACGAGGACGAGCTGGGCGATGATCACGCCCAGGGAGACGATGACGCCCAGCACGCGCACGGGGTCGGGCATGCCCTCGACGGTGCCCAGGACGTACGGCACGGCGGTGATGAGGCTGTCGGCGATCGCGGCGAGCAGGCGCTGGGTCTTGGTGGCGAGTTCCATGGGATATCCTTTAAGCCTTGATGACGCAGGTTCCCGCGATGTGGTCGTGGAGGCAGCGACGGTCCTCGCGGAAGATGAAAAGGGGATCGGCCATCGCGAAAAGAGCGCCGAAGATGGGCACCAAGGTGACCGCGGCGGAGGCCAACGCCCGGAGGAGCACGTTGGTGACGAAGCCCCCGTTGCTCATGTCCGAGGTCTTCACGATGCGCACGCCCATGATCTTCTTGCCCAAGGTCTGGCCTTGGGTGGTCAGCAGCCAGATCTGATAGGCGAAGAACCCCAGGAGGACGGCCCCGAGCAGCCCCATCGCCGGCATCAGAAGGCTCGAGTCCTTCAGGCCCGGGATCAGGAGCGCGGCGAGGATGCCGGCCGCCGCGAAGATGACGTTGTCGATGACCTTGGCCCAGACCCGGTCGCGGCGCCGCGCAAGTTCCATGACGGCGAGTATAACAGGTCTAGCCGCGATCCGCTATGGGAGGGTGGTGGATGAACTGGAGGCCGTTGCCGTCCGGGTCCTTGACGTAGAAGGACCGCGCGCCGTCGCGGTGGGTCTTGGGCGCCTTCGTCGCGTGCGCCTTCAAGTGCTCGTACCAGGCGTCCACGTCCCCGGCCCTCTTGAGCATGATGCCGAAGTGGTCGAGGCGGGTCTCTTTGCCGGGCATTCCTTTATGGATGGCCAAGTTGTCCTGGCCGTTCATGGTCAGATAAAGGTTGTCGGCGTCCGGACGCCACTCCACCTGGTAGCCCAAAAGTCCGCAATAAAAAGCCTCCGCGCGGGGCAGATCTCCGGTGAACAGCGCAATATGTCTTATTCCCAGCGTCGTCGGTAGATCCATGGCGAAATGATATAATTTTCATCCGATGCCCGAAACTCTCATCCAGATCCCGAAATACGTGCCCGACATCTTCGCCTATCGCCGCCGCCGCGCGCGCGAGGTCATGGTGGGCAGCGTCGGAGTGGGCGGCGACAACCCGATCCGCGTTCAGTCCATGACGACCACGGATACCTTGGATGTCGAGGCGACGTTCCTGCAGTCGGTCAAGATGATCGAGGCCGGCTGCGAGATCGTGCGCATCACCGCGCCCACCGTCGCCGACGCCCAGGCCATCGGCAAGATCAAAGAGAAGCTCGTCAAGGCCGGGTTCGATCAGCCGATCGTCGCGGACATCCATTTTTCCCCGAACGCGGCCGACGCCGCCGCCGACTTCTGCGAGAAGATCCGCATCAACCCCGGCAACTTCGTCGACAGCAAGCGCTTCGCGGTCAAGGAGTATACGGACGAGCAGTACGCGGCCGAGATCGACCGCATCGAGGAACGCTTCACCCCCCTCGTCCTCAAGCTCAAGCGGCTCAAGCGCGCCTGCCGCATCGGCACGAACCACGGGTCCCTCTCCGACCGCATCATGAATCGATACGGGGATTCGGCGCTCGGCATGGTCGAGAGCGCGCTCGAGTTCGCCCGCATCGCGGAGAAGAACGGCTACTACGACCTGATCTTCTCGATGAAGTCCTCCAACCCCAAGGTCATGATCGCGGCGTACCGCCTGCTCACCCAGCGCCTCGACGACCTGGGCATGAACTACCCCCTCCACCTCGGCGTGACCGAGGCCGGCGACGGCGAGGACGGCCGCATCAAGAGCGCCATCGGCATCGGCTCGCTCCTCGAGGACGGCATCGGCGACACCATCCGCGTCTCGCTCACCGAAGACCCCGAGCGCGAGGTGCCGGTCTGCCAGGTGCTCGCCAAGCCTTTCCACAAGCGCGAGCAGGAGCCGGCGCGCGCCGAGAGCAAGAAGCCAGTGTATCATTGCCTCGATTTTTATTCCTATAAACGCCGCAAGGCCGATTACTTCCCCGTCGGGCCGTTCGTGACCGGAGGGCTCGACCTGGTCCGCGTGGTCACGAAGGTCCCCAAGATCATGACCGCCGACGCGATCCTCGACCTGCACGAGGTCCTGCTCGCCAAGGCCTCCGGCGCCGACCTCGAGATCCTCGAGTTCCCGGTCACCGATAAGGACAGCCTCGAGCGCCTGCGCGACATCCGCGCGAAGCTCGCCACGGAGACCTCCCGCCTCGCCTACCTCGCGCGCGTGGAAGGAACGCTCGCCCTCGCGCTCGACGCCGTCAAGATCGCCGACATGGTCTGCTGGGCGACTCCGACCGAGCGGGACTACGCCGCCTATCTCGACGCGCTGAAGGCCACCGGCATGGTCAACCTCGTCGAGGCCGAGACCGCAGAACTCGCGCGCAAATACGAGGCCGCCTCGCTCTACAAGGTCGTGCCGACCATGCTGTCCCTGCGCGGGACCGACGCGGGCAAGCTGATCCGCGAGTACCGCGCCCTGGCCGCGACGGCCGGCGCCTCGCCCATCCTGATCCGCGCTCCGCGCGAGGCTTCGGCCGACGAGCAGATCATGCGCGCGTCGACGCTCATCGGTGGGCTGCTGTGCGACGGCTTGGGCGACGCGGTATCCATCGACGCCGACCTGCCGCTCGAGCGCGGCCTCTCCTTGCTCTACAACGTCCTCCAGGGCGCGGGCGTGCGCATCACCAAGACCGAGTTCGTCTCGTGCCCGTCCTGCGGCCGGACCTTGTTCGACCTGCAGACGACGACGGAGCGCATCAAGGCCCGCACCGGCCACCTCAAGGGCGTCAAGATCGCGATCATGGGCTGCATCGTCAACGGCCCCGGCGAGATGGCCGACGCCGACTTCGGCTATGTCGGCGGCGCGCCCGATTCCATCAACCTCTACGTCGGCAAGGAATGCGTGCAGAAGGGCATCCCCTTCGCGCAGTCCGACGACGCGCTCGTCGCGCTCATCAAAAAGCACGGTAAATGGGTCGAGCCTTAGGGCTCCTTTTCTTAACGGCCCTCGCGGGTTGTTCTCCGCTGTATGCTTATCGCTCGGCCGCCGGCCATGCCGGCCTCCTGTGGCGCAGCCGCTCCATCGAGAAATCCATCGCCGATCCCTCGACCGCGCCGGGCCGCCGCGAGCGCCTGAAGCTGGTCGTCGACGCGCGGCGCTTCGCCGTGGAGCGCCTGGCGCTCGCGCCGTCGCGCGATTATCAAGACTGGACGCCCGTCGACGGCGCGGTCACCTGGCTGGTGTACGCGTGCTCCACGGACAGCCTCAAGCCGGTCTCGTTCCTGGGCTTCCCTTATAAAGGCCATTTCCGGCGGGCGTGGGCCGAGCGCGAGGCCGCCTCCTGGGCGAAGAAGGGCTATGACGCGGCGGTCATGCCGGCCGGGGCTTACAACACGCCGTTTCCCATCGCCGATCCCTTGCCGTCGTCGGCGCTGACGTACGGCCCCGGCGACCTGGCCGAGCTGTTATTTCATGAGTTCACCCACGGAACCGTCGATACCCGCGACCAGGCCTTCAACGAGGCGATGGCCTCCTGGATCGGGGAGCGCGGCGTGAAGCTCTATCTCGTCGAAAGGTTCGGCGAGGCGTCCCCGGAGCTGGACGATTGGGAGTTCGGACGCGCCCGCTCCGAGACGATGTCGGTCTTGTTCGAGGAGCTGGGCAAGCTGCTCGACGAGCATTACAAGGCGGGCCGCCCCGATCGCGAGAAGCTCTTCGACTGGGCCCGCGCCGAGGCCGCGAAGACGGGGCTCGACCTGCCCAAGACGCTCAACAACGCCGTCGTCGCCGCCCACCGTACCTATCGCGGGGAGCCCGCCCTGTTCGACGCGCTTCACTCGAAGCACGGCTCCGACTGGCGCAGGACGCTCGCCGCGCTCGGCGCCCTCGATCGCAAGGACCCGTGGCCGGCGCTTCGCGCCGCGACGCGCTGACTGTTTCCGGAAACAGTCATGGCGTAAGCCACAGCAATTCCGGCATCGCCGGATCCTCGATCGGGGCGGCGGGCAGAGCGGCATCCGCGGGCGGCCGGCGGACCGTCTCGGGCTGCTCCTTCATGACCGGCAGCGGCTCGGCCTTCGCCACCTTCGTTCCCTCGATCCGCAAGAGCCAATTTCCCGACTTCTTCCAGTCCGTTTCGAACTGGCGATAGGAGACGAAGAAGTCCTTGTTCGGGCCCCAATGGGCGTAGATGCAGCGCCGGTGCTCGCTGTAGCCCGTGACGACCATATAGCCGCGCACCGGGGCCCAGCTAAAGCCGGTATTGACCAGCGCGATGACGGGCCGGCCGGCGTCGAGCTCCCGCTTGATCGTCGTCAGATCGGCCTTGCTCATCTCCGCCTTGAACCCGTGGTCGGTCCCCGCTTTCTCGAGGTCGAGCGCGACGTCCTCCGCCTTCCTCGTGAAGCGGACTCCGCGGCGGACGGCCTTGAGGTCGACCGGCTTTCCCCAGAAGCTCAGGACGTCCGCGACCGCGGCCGGGCCCCACTGCTCCCTCCGGTCGGAGATGTACGGGACCTTCAGGCGCGTTTCCTCGCCGGGAAGCGGGCGCGGCCGGAGGCCGCCGCAGCCGCACAGAGGGATGAGAACGCTCGCGACCACGGCCATCGAGCGAGGATTCATCGGGGACCTCCTTGGCGATGTTCACCCGGCGCCTCAGGATAACCCTTCGACCCGTTCGCGGCACAGGGAGGCCGTGTGAAACTTTTGCGCTCTAAATGCGCCGTAGCCCAAAACCGGACAAATGTAAGGCCCTCCATCTCTGGAGGGCCTTACGACTGTTTCCGGAAACAGTCGTGCCGCTATCGGCTCAGTACTTGACCGAGCAGCCGTAAGGGGCCGACGCGGGAGTCGAGACGGGCTTGCCCGCCAGGACCTCGTCGAGCGCCGCGGCCACGTGGTTGCGCGCGCCCTTGATGTCGGCCGGGTCGGCGCTGGGGTTGTCGTCGATGCCGCCCATGTAGACGAGGTCGCCCTTCTTGTCGATCACGTACATGTGCGGCGTGACCTTCGCCGAATAGAGCCGGCCGACGTCGCCTTTTTCGTCGAGGAGGATGGCCTTGGAGGACATGCCCTTGAGCCGGTCCGCCGCCTCGCCCGCCGTCAGGTGCCCCTGCTTGCCGGGCTTCGAGGAGACGATGGTGTACCAGACGACGTCCTTCTTGGCGTACTTCTTCTGCAGGCCCTGCATGTTCTTGGAGCCGTAGTGCTTCTTGACGAACGGGCATTCCTCGTTGAACCACTCGAGGACGACGAGCTTGCCCTTGGCGTCGGAGAGCTTGACGGACTTGCCGTCCTGGTCGGCGAGCGTGAAGTCCGGGGCGGGCTTGCCGAGCTGAGGGGCGGCGTGGGCGGCGGCGGACAGGGACAGCAGCACGGCGGCGAGCATGATTCTCATGGATTATCTCCCAGGGTTTCGAGCACGAGGCCCGGCGTCAAAATCTCGGGCAAAGTCACGGCTTCCCCGTCCTTCGGATACACGATATAAAGTGGGACCCCGGCGCGTCCATGCCTGGCGAGTTCCGCCTCGATGACCGGGTCGCGGTCGGTCCAGTCGGCCTTGAAGGCGAAGCCCTTCGACAGGGCCGCCTTGACCTCGGGACGCGCGAGGACGACGCGCTCGTTGACCTGGCAGGACAGGCACCAGGCGGCGGTGAAATCGACGAACACCGTTTTCCCCGAGGCGCGGGCCTCGCGCACGGCCTCGGGCGACCAGACCTTCCAAAGCGGATCGACGGCGGCGGGTGCCGCGACCAGGCGCCACAAAACCCAGAGGAGCCAGGCCGCGGTCACGAACATCGGAACGGACAGCGCCTTCTTGAAGGTCTCCATCCAGCGGCCGGGCCGCGGCAGCAGCGACAGCAAGGACGGCCAGGAGGCGAGGACGGCGTACGGCGCGGCGGTGCCCAGGCCGAGGGCCGCGAACACGGACAGGGCCTCCCACGCGGGGCGGGTCAGCGCCCAGCCGAGCGCGGCGCCCATGAACGGGGCGGTGCAGGGTGCCGCGACGACGACCGCGAACACCCCCGAGGAGAACGAGGAGCCGCCGCCGGCGCGTCCGCCCAGGGCCATGATCTTGGTGCCGACCTCGAAGAGGCCGAGCAGGTTGAGGCCGATGGCGACGAACAGGGCGGCCAAAGCGCCGACCACCCACGGCGACTGGAGCTGGAAGCCCCAGCCGAACGTGGCGCCCGCGGCGCGCGCGGCGAGCAGCCCCCCCGCCAGCGCCAGGAAGGTCGTCACCACGCCGGCGGTGTAGGCCAGCGCGTGGCCGCGACCGGGGCGCTCGAGCAAGGACGTGACCTTGATCGCGAGCACGGGAAAGACGCACGGCATGAGGTTGAGCAGCAGTCCGCCCAGGAAGGCGAGGAGGAGGTTGCGCGCGGCCGCGCCGCCCGAGCCGATCGGCACGGCGACGGTGACCGGCGGGAGGCCGGGGCGCACGAGGACGCCGGAGAGCGCCTCGAGGTCGGGCGCGCCGGGCGTCTTCTCCAACGTGATCTCGGTGCGCGTCGGGGCCACGGCGACGGCGCCGCGCGCGCCCTCGAAGGCGCCATTGACGTGCGGGAAGAACTCGGCGCGCGGGTGGCGGTCGGCGATCTCGAGGATGACACGGTCGCCGCGGCGCGTCGCGCCCAGCGCGGCCGACGGATCGGGCTTGGGCAGGCGCGCGCGGGCCTCGGCGACGAGCTCGCGGCGCTCGGCCTTGGCGGTCAGCACGGCCTTGCCGGGTATGCACACCTCCGCGCACTCGAGCCAGGTCGCGGTGACCGTCTTGACGCCCTTGGGCAAGGTCGCCGGGAGCAGGACCTCGCCGGAGTAGCCGAAGCTCGTGAGCGGGCCGGCGACGATGCGCTCCGGCGCCGGGAACTCGAGCGTGCCCGTCGACAATGTCGGCGCCAGGCCCGAGTCGCCGGGGTTGGTCCAGTAGGTGTGCCAGCCCGCGTCGTGGACGAGGCGCAAGGCGGCCTCGTCGCCGGAGACGAGCAAGGTCGCCTTCACGTGCGCCGCCGAAGCGGGGGCGGCGAGCAGGACGGCGAGGAGAAGGGATTTCATCAGAACCAGTACTGGGCCGTCAGCACGGCCGCGTTGGGCTGCGGGCCGTACTCGGATATCCTATCACCTCCGAAGCGCCGCCACGCCGCGGTGAGCCAGAGGTCGGGCAGGGCGTTCCAGGACAGGCTCGGGTACGCCAGGGTCGAGCCGTCGTCGGCGTTGACGATGGCGGCGCACTCGAGCTTGAGCAAGGTGTGCAGGTCCTTGGAGAAGGTGACGCCGGCGTAGTTCTGGGCCACGCCCTGCTCGCGGCCCGCGCGCAGGGCGGCGTAGTCGTAGCGCCGCGGGTCGGTGGCGCCGTTGCCCGCGTGGTAGACCTCGACGACGAGGGCGGTGCCCGACGGGAAGTTGTAGTCGTAGCCCAGCCCGGCCTTCCAGTACGGGGACCGGTTCTCGGGCTCGAACCAGGCGGCCTCGCCGTGGAACGTTCCCTCCAACAGCGCGCCCGCGAAGTCGCCGCCGACGACAAAGGACGCGGTCGAGCCTGTGATCTTGCCGCCGAGCAAGGACGCGTCCCAGCCCTCCCAGTTGGCGCGCCCGCGAGCGAGCAAAGCGTGATCCGCCCAATAGTCGCCGGGGGCCCAGGCCAGCTCGGCCTGGCCGAGGGAGCCGACGCCCGCGCGGCCGTACAGCGCGTCCACGCCGCGCCTTTCATCGCGCTCGATCGTCGTCGGATCGTAGGGGTTAAGCACGTCGGTCGGGTTCCAGAGCTTGCCGCTGCCCCAGGCGATGCGCTGGCGGCCGACGCGGACGACGCCGCGCTCGTCCTCCAGGCCGATCCAGGCGCGGTAGGCGCCGATGCCGTAGCCGTTGGTCGTCCCGGTGGAGACGGTATGCTCCATGTCGAGCCAGGGCTTGGGCGGGGCGTAGCCGAACCGCCGGAACTCCGTCGTGCGAAAGAAGGAGCCGACGGCGAGCTGCTGATCGAAATCGACGCGGGCCTTGAACACGTCCTTCTCGGCGTCGACGGTGAGGCGCGCGCGCGTGGTGTTGAGGTTGTAGGCGCGCCCGTCGAGAGCGGAATGAGAATACTGCCAGAAATCCTTGAGGTAGCCCCCGGCCTTCACGCCGGCCGAGGCGGGCGCGGCGAGGAGCAGAGAGAGGATGCTAGCGAGGCCGGGTCTCATCGGACAGGAGCTCGCCGTCCTGCAGGCGCACCACCCGGCGGGCACGCTCGAGGACGGCTCCGTCGTGGCTCGAGAAAAGGAAGGTGATGCCGTGCTCTTTGTTGAGCCCCTGCATCAGGTCGAGGAGCTGCGCGCCGGTCTTGGAGTCGAGGTTCGCCGTCGGCTCGTCGGCCAAGACGAGCGAGGGGCGCGTGACGATCGCGCGCGCCACCGCGACGCGCTGCTGCTGGCCGCCGGAGAGGTTGTCGGGGCGGCGCTCGGCGTAGGTCTCGAGGCCGACCCAGCCCAGGGCCTCGTGCGCGAGCTTGCGGCGCTCGCCGGCGTCCATGCCCTGCAGCACGAGCGGGTACTCGACGTTCTCGACGGCGGTCAGCACCGGGATGAGGTTGTAGGCCTGGAACACGAAGCCGAGCGAGCGCAGGCGGAAATCCGAGAGAGGGTCGGGGCCCAGGGACGACACGATGTGGCCGTCGTAGCTCACCGTTCCCTTCGTGGGACGGTCGAGCGTCCCGATCATGTTGAGCAGCGTGGATTTGCCCGACCCCGACGGTCCGGCCAGCGCCGTGAACTCCCCCCGCGTGATCACGAGGTCGATGCCCTTGAGCGCGGCGACCTTCGAGCCGCCGGGGTAGGTCTTGTGGAGGTTGGAGACCTCGACGAGCTTAGACATGGCGGAGGGCCTCCGCGGGTTTCAAGCGGCCGGCGCGCAGCGCCGGCGGCAAGGAGGCCAGCAAGGTGATGAGGAACACGGACGCGCAGGCGAAGGCGTGCTGATGCCAGGAGGGCACGAGGTAGATCACCGACGGGAAGGGCAGGAAGTAGGAGAAGGCCTCGCCGACCGGCAGGTGCAGGCCGTGGCGGCCGTAATACGCGATCAGGGCGGCGCCGATGCTCACGCCGAGCAAGGTCCCGACGAGGCCGAGGACGAGGGACTCGGCGAGGATGAGGCGCACGATCCATCTCGGGCGCGCGCCGATGGCCATCAGCACGCCGAACTCGCGCACGCGCTCGAAGAGGCTCATCAGCTGGGTGTTGAGGATGCCCAGGGCCACGATCGCGAACACGATGAAGAGCACCACCGTCAGGATCCCGTTCTGGAAGGCCTGTATGCCGATGATCTCGCGGTCGATGATCTTCCAGCTGATCGGGCGGACGTTGCCCGGCGGCAGGCGGCGATCGAGGTCGGCGGCGACCTCGTCGGTGAGCTCGACGTCCTTGAGGCGCATGGCGATCTGATTCACCTGCCCCGGGCGGCCGAGCATCTCCTGCATCGCCTTGATCGGGATCCAGACGATCTGCCCGTCGAAGGATTCCGAGCCGGTCACCTGCAGGCCGACGACGCGGAAGGCCTCAGCACCCATGGAGCCGTCCGCCGCCTGCGCCATGATCACGACCTTCTCACCCAGGCGTACGTCGAGGCGTCCGGCGATCTTGCGGCCCATGACGATGCCCTTGCCGTCCGGGTCCAGGTAGGTCCCCTCCTTGATGTAGGACGACATGTCGGTGAGCGTCTTCTCCTTCGCCGGGTCGACGGCGCAGATCAGGGCGCCGAGGGAGGCGCTCGGCGCGGAGACGAGCCCGGTCATGTGGATGCGCCGGCCCCACACGGCGATGCGCGGGTCCTGGTCGAGCGCGGCCTCCGCGGGCCCCGGGTCGGCGATGAACTTGTCGGGGAACTTGGGCTCGTCGACGTCGCTGCGCTGGACGCGGATGTGTCCGGTGATCGAGCCGGTCGCCTTCTCGATGAGCTGTACCTGGAGGGAGCGCATCATGCTCTGCCCGAACATGATCGCCGCCAGGCCGAAGCCCATCGCGGCCACGTTGATCAGGCTGCGGCGGCGGTTGCGCCAGACGTTTCGCCAGGCCAGCCGGAGCAAATCAGCTCCCGCCCTTCTGCAGGCGCTGGTAGCTGAAGAAGGACTCGCTCAAGGGGATGTCGAACTCCAGCTCTTTGTACTGAAGAATCGTGCGCTGGCCCTTCTTCCGCGCCGGCACGCACTCCAGGCGGGCGGGGACCCGCCGCCCGCTCATGATCTTGATGTCGGAGAGGGTGATGGTGCGGATCAGCTCGCCGCGCTCGGAGAAATCGAGCTCATTGAGGGGAACGACCGACTGATCGTCGTCGTAGAGCGCCACGTCGGTCAAGACCTTGCCCCAGACGACGGGCGCGTCGGGCTTGGGGGTCGCCTCGATGTGATAGATCGTGCGGCCTTCCTCCTTGGTCGTCTTCAGGAGCTTGTGGGTGTAGTCCTTGACGATGGAGTCGGCCTTGACGATGTCCTCGTAGGTGAAATCGGAGCCCTGCCAGGTCGAGTGCATCATCGTGGGAGGGATCTTGATGACGCGCTCAACCTTCGGCAGCCAGACCCACATCTCGGTCTTGCGCCGCAAGGTCGTGTTGCCGCGCTCCTTGGCGGGCGAGAGGATCTTGATGAAGGCGTAGGTCCGCTCCTTGTTCCAGCCCTCGATCTCGAGCGTGCGCTTCCACTCCGGCGTCTCGATCGTCATCGTGAGGCGGCCGTGGCTCGAGTCGCCGCGCAAGGCCTTGTTGGCCTTGTCGACGAGATCCCGGATGTCCGGCTCCGCGGCGGAGGCGGGAGCCGCGAGGAGCAGCGCGCAAAACAGGGCCTTCATCGGCGCATTCTACTCAATCGCCGGGCGGGCGGTCAGGCGCCACAGGTCGAACTCGCCCGTGAGCCCCTTGAGCGGGATCGTGAAGTGGTCCGCCGAGGCGACGCGCCGCGCGAGGGCGGCCGCGCACGCCGGGTCTTCGGAGATCGCCTTCGTGATCACGATGTCGCCGCCGGCGCTCTCGTTCTGCACTCGCGCGGCGACGTTGACCATGGTCCCGAAGTAGTCGAGGTTCCCCCCCGCGTTGATCGCGATGGACGGACCTTGATGGACGCCGATCTTGAGGGCGACCGGTTCGCGCGGCGCCAGGCGCGAGGTCAGCTCGCTCAGGCGCGACTGCATGTCGAGCGCCGCCTCGAGCGCCCCCTCGCCGGACGGGAACACCGCCATCACCGCGTCGCCGATCGTCTTGACCACCGCGCCGCCGCGCGCCGCGACGATCGCGGTCAGCCAGCCGAAGTGGTCGCGCACGACGCCGTAGGCGGTCGCGTCGCCCACGCGCTCGTACAGCGCCGTGGAGCCCTTCAGGTCGGTGAACAGCAGAGCCAGGTTCTTGATGCCGATTTCCACGCCGGGCGCTAGGACCTCCGAAGAAAATAGGTCTCGAAACTCCTGCATCGTCGTGACGAGCTCCGCCGTGGCCGCCGCGTCCTTCCAGCTTTCCTTCTCGACGCGCGCGAGCCCGGGCGCCAGGGTCGGCTGAAAAAGAAGCTTCACGAGCCCCGGGCGGAAGGCGAGCTCGTCGCCGTCTTCGGCGCGGCCGAAATCGACGGACACGGTCGCGGGGCCCCCGATCGCCGGCCTCAGGAGCACCGCGCGCTTCGTCTGCAGCAGGCGGACGGCGTAGGAGCGGCCCTCGAGGTCCATCTCGACCGTGCGGACCGCGGCGCCGTCGAGGCGCAGCTGCGCGGCGGCGTGGCGGGAGTGGGCGGGGCTGCCGGCGCAGAACACCGCGCCCTTGGCGTCGCGCACGCTCGGGTTCACGGAGAAGCGCAGCTCGACGGATTTATCGAGGCTCACGCCGTAGTCGATCTCGCACGAGCCGCAATGCGACGTCCCTTTCAGCTGCGAGAGCGACGCGAGCGTCTCTTTGGGCGCCGCACAGTTCGGGCACAGGACCTCCCACTTGAGGTCGAGCAGGCCGGCCTTGGTCGCGTGCAGGAAGACGCCGAGCGTCGCCAGCCGCGGCAGGCCCCAGCGGTCGGCGAGCTCGAAGGGACGCATGCCGCGCAGCTCGTCGTCCGAGGCGGCTTGGAGGTGGGCGAGGAGGCGCTCGGCGCAGGGCTTGTCCACGGGCTGACCGCGCAGCACGGCGGAGCGGGAGGCGAACAGATCCTCGGCGAGCGGCGTGAGGGTGCGCGGCGGAGCCGGGAAGGTCCCGAGCTTGGCGAGCGACTCGTCGATGCGGCGGTAGATTGCCAACATATCGCCCATCGCCTTGCGCGCGAACAGGCCGGCGAGCGGCCGCAGCCACTCCTTGCGGGGCCAGAACGCTCCGTACAAGGTCGCCTTGGTCCCGCCGCCCTCGGCGGCCATCCTCAGCCCGCCCTGGAAGCGCGTGAAGGGACCGGCATGGAATTCGCGGACGACCTCGTAGCCGCGGCCGTCGACGTAGTCGAACGGCTCCTCCCGCCAGCGCAGCGGCAGGCCCAGCAGTCGGGCGCTGACCTGCTGGGAATAATCCTCGGGATCGGCGCCGGAGGAGGTCGTCGCGGGCAGGCCGAGGGCGCGGTTGAGCCGGTCGGTGTTGGAGACGAGAGGCCACAGCGCGGCCGGGGCCGACGAGAGGAGGAAGGTTTGTTCGAGCCGGACCGGTTCCACCAATGAATTATAGCAGTCCGAATAAGTAAAATAAGAGGGTGAAGCGTTTCGCCTGCGTGCACGGACATTTCTACCAGCCTCCCCGGGAGAACCCCTGGACGGGCGCGGTGGAGCGCCAGCCCTCCGCGGGCCGCGACCACGACTGGAACGCGCGCATCGCGCGCGAGTGCTACGTGCCCAACGGCGAGGCCCGCGTCGTCGACAGCGAGGGCCGCATCACCGACATCGTCGACAACTACGCGTGGATGTCGTTCAACTTCGGACCGACCTTGCTGGCCTGGCTGGAGACGGCCCATCCCCACGGCTACGCGCGCCTGCTCACGGCGGACCGGGAGAGCGCCGCCCGCCTCGACGGCCACGGCAACGCGCTGGCGCAGGCGTTCCATCATTCGATCCTCCCCCTCGCCTCCCACCGCGACCGCCTGACCGAGATCCGCTGGGGCCTGGCCGATTTCAAGAAGCGGTTCGGGCGCGACGCCGAGGGCCTGTGGCTTCCGGAGTGCGCCACCGACGACGCGACCATGGCCGCCGTCGCCGCCGAGGGCGTCAAGTTCGTGATCCTCGAGCCGCACCAGGCCGACGCGGTACGCCCCCTTTCAGGGGGCGTATTTAAAAGCGCCTCCGACGCGCTTCGCCCCGGCACGCCGTATCAGTGGACCGACGGCAAGAGCGTCCTGGCCGTGTTCTTCTACGACGGCCCGCTGTCGAGGTCCGTGGCCTTCGAGCGCGCGATGAGCGACAGCAACGCCTTCGCCGGCCGCGTCGTCTCGCGCCTGCCGCCCACCGCCGAGGACGCCTTGGCCCTGCTCGCCACCGACGGCGAGTCCTACGGCCACCACGAGTCCTTCGCCGAGATGGGCCTGGCCCACTTCCTGCGCTACGCGCTGCCCGCCAAAGGGGTCACGCCCGTCAACCTCGGCTGGTGGCTGGCCAAGCATCCGCCCCGCCACGAGGTGCGCCTGCGCGAGGGCGGCACGTCCTGGAGCTGCCCGCACGGCGTCGAGCGCTGGCGCTCCGCCTGCGGCTGCGGCGCCGTCGAGGGCGCGAGCCTCGACTGGCGCGCGCCGCTGCGCGCCGCCCTCGAGGGCCTGCGCGAAAAATTCTCCGCCCTTTACGAAAAGGAGGCGAAGGGCCTCCTCCTCGACCCTTGGGCCGCGCGCGACGCCTACGTCTCCGTCGTGCTCGACCGCTCCGAGGCGAACGTCGCGGCCTTCCTGGCCCGGCACGCGCCTTCGGCGAGGGACGAGGCCGCCCGGGTGCGCGCGCTGACCTTTCTCGAGCTGCAGCGCCACTCCCTGATGATGTTCACGAGCTGCGGCTGGTTCTTCGATCAGCTTTCCCGCATCGAGCCGGTCCAGGTACTGCTGTACGCCGCCCGCGCCCTCGAGCTCGCCCGGTCCCTGGGCGCCGACTATGAGGCGGGCTTCGTCGCGGAGCTCAAAGACGAGGGCGGAGTATGGGAGAAGCTGGTGAAGACGCAGATCGTCACTCCCGATCACGTCGCCGCCCACTACGCCGTGTCCCTGCTGTTCGAGGACCAGCCGCCCGCCTTCGTGCACCATCACCGCGCCGACAGCGAGCGCTTCACGCGCCGCGTCGAGGGCGGGATCACGGTGGCGGCGGGCCGCTCCTCCTTTTATGATGGGTGCACCGGTGCCCACTGGACCCGGACCTTCTTCGCCGCGGTGCTCAAGGGCCAGCGCGTGCAGGCCTTCGTCTGCTCCGGCGACCTTCCCGACGACCGCTTCGACAGCCTGCTGCACGCGGCCGCGGGCGGCACGGAGGCCGCGCTCCCCCCGGGCCGGCTGTTCCTCCTGCGCGACCTGCGCCCCGACGAGCGCGAGAAGGTCCTGACGACCGTGCTCAAGCGCCGCCTCACCCGCTGGGAGGCGGCCGGGCGCGATCAGCTCGAGGACGCGCTCACCCTCGCCGAGCAGTTCCGCGGCCTCGACCTGCCCCTGCCGCCCGGCCTCGACGAGGAGACGAGTCTCTCGCTGGGGCACGCTTTGTCCGACGCGGCGCGGCGCTTCGAGGAGGACGCTTTCGGCGCGCTCGACGAGCTGAAATCCGTCGTGACGCGCGCCAAGGCCGCCGGGCTTCCCATTCCCGCCGCGCGCGCCGAGCTGCCGTTCATGCGCGGCATCGACCGCCTGCTCGGCGGCCTGGAGAACGGCTCGGCCGGGGAGTCCTGCCGGGAGCTCGTCGAGGCCGTTACCGCCGCGGGCGTCGCGGGCCTGCACGATTGGCGCCCCGCCGCGCAGGTGCGGGTGTTCCGCTGGCTGAAATCGGGGAGCGCGCTCCCGGCGGAGGCCCGGCGCCTCGGGGAGCTGCTCGGGATCAGGGCTTAGCGGCCGCCGGGAGGTCGCGCAGCTCGGCGCGCACGTAGTGCAGCAGGGCCGGCGCCAGAAGCACGCCGGGCACGCCCATCAGCGCCTCGCCCACGAGGATGCCGAGCAAGGTCATCCACATCGGCGTGTCGATGGAGCCGCCGACGATGCGGCTGTTCAGGAAATGCTCGAACGTGTGGATGGTGACGAGGTAAACGAGCCCGGCCGTGGCGAGATGCACGGAGATCGTCAGCCCGGCGGTCACGATCGCGATGTTGCTGACGATGTTGCCGACGATCGGCACCAGGCCGAAGACGAACGTCGTCAGGATCAGGAAGTTCTTGAACGGGAAGTCCATCGCATAGAGAAAGCACGCGGTCAGGAGCGTGTTTATGATCGAGATCACGACCTGCGCGCCGACGACGAGCTCGAAGCTGCGCACGAACAGGCGTACGCGCGCGGAGAACTCCGAACGCAGGAGCTCGAAAAGGTTGGAGCTGCCGTCCTGGTCCGGCGGCGTCAGAAACCGCATCGCCGCCGCGACCGCGCCGATGACGATTTGAAAGAAGCCGCGCGTGAGCAGGTTGCTCGTCTTGCTGACCGAGGAGAAGTTCTCCTTGGCCGAAGCGACGAGCAGGTCGCGCAGCTCGAGCGCGTTGTCGACCGGAAGGGAGTAGCCGAACTCGTGGGAGAGCGTGGTCAGCCGGGGCAGCACGGTGTCGAGCAGCACCGGCAGGCGGGACACGCCGACGCGCATGAACGCGACGAAGATCCAGGTCAGCGCGGTGGCCATGATCGCGAACATGGCCAGGGCTATCCAGCGCGCGTAGCGGCGCCCGGTGCCGCGTCGGCGCAAGGCGCGCTCCGTGAGGTCCATGATCATGAACGAGACCAGACCGGACAGCACGCATGGCCCGAGGCCGAAGCGCACCATGACGAACAGCGCGAGGGCTAACAGCGCGTAGGACGCCTGGCGCGGTCCCGATACGGTTGAACTCATGACCTAGACAATAGCAATTTCCGCCCTAGGTCCTCTGACGCGGCCGCGTTGGGCCCTCCGGCTCATCCCGGAACACGCGCCTCTTAATAGGATGGCGTCATGAAATCGCTCCCCCTCTTTCTCGCGCTGCTTCTCGCCTTCTCCCCGGCCGCGCCGGCCGCCGCGCAGGTCCTCAATTCCGCCGCGAGCGTCCCGGGAGGCGCCCCTTCGGTCCCCGCGCTTCGTTTCGATCTTTCTCGTCAAGAAATGCGACAGGCGTACCGCGACGCCTCCGCCACGCTCGACGGCGCCCTCAAGGGCATCCTCGCCGCGCCCTCGCCGGCCTTCGCGAACACCGTGCTGGCCCAGGAGCGGGCCGTCGGGGACTATGTCCGCTCGGTGATCCCCCTCGTCTTCAACGCCCACGTCTCCCCCGACAAGGGGGTGCGCATGACCGCCCAGGCCATCGAGAAGGTGATGAACCGCCGCTTCGTCGAGCTCGGCCAGCGCCAAGACCTGTTCGAGCGCGCGCAGGCCGCCGCCGCGAAAGGCGAGGCGCTCGACGCCGCCGACCAAAGGCTGCTCGACAAGACCCTGCGCGACTACCGCGACAGCGGCCTCGGCCTGCCGCCGGAGCAGCGCGAGCGCCTCAAGGCCATCCAGCGCAAGCTCAACGACCTGTCCTCGCGCTTCGAGATCAACATCAACGAGAGCAAGGACTGGCTCGAGGTGGACGAGGACGGCCTGGCCGGTCTGCCCGCGGACTACAAGGCGGGCCTCGAGAAGACGGCCGAGGGAAAATACAAGATCGGCCTCGATTACCCGAGCTACGTGCCGTTCATGCGCTACGCCGAGAGCGGCGAGCTGCGACAAGCGCTCAACCACAAATACGAGAACCGGGCGGTGCCGGAGAACCTGCCCATCCTCAAGGAGGGACTCGAGCTGCGCCGCGAACTCGCGGTGCTGCTCGGCCGCAAGGACTATCCGACGATGGCGCTCAAGGACCGCATGGCCAAGACGCCCGAGCGCGTCGCCGCGTTCCTCTCCAAGCTGACCGGCAAGGTGCGCGCGCGCGCGAAGGCGGAGCTCGCGGCCGTGCTCGAGGTCAAGCGCCGCGAAGAGCCGGGTGCCTCCGAGATCGGCGACCACGAGCGCGGGTTCTATTCCCGTATCCTGCGCGAGGAAAAATACTCCTACGACGCCGAGGAGGTCCGCCAGTACTTCCCCGTGGACCGCGTCGTCTCCGGCGTGCTGAAGATATACCAGCGCATACTCGGCGTGACCTTCACCGAGGTCGAGGAAGCGTCCGTCTGGCACCCTGACGTGCGCCTCTTCGAGATCGTGGACACGAAGACCGGAAAGCCGATCGGCCACTTCTACCTGGACCTGTATCCGCGCGAGGGCAAGTACACGCACGCGGCCGCGTTCCCCCTGCTCATGGGACGCGCGGTCCCCGGCGGCTACGACCGGACCGCCGCCGCGATGGTCGCCAACTTCCCCAAGGCGATCCCGGGCAAGCCCGCGCTCCTGCCGCACGCCGAGGTCGAGACCTTCTTCCACGAGTTCGGTCACCTGATGCACCAGACGCTCACCAAGGCGCGCCACATGTCCTTCTCGGGCACCTCGGTCGCCCTCGACTTCGTCGAGGCCCCCTCGCAGATGCTCGAGAATTTCGCCTGGGAGCCCGAGGTCCTGGCCGAGATCTCCGGCCGCTGGGACACCGGCGAGCCGCTGCCCGAGGCGCTGTTCAAGAAAATGACGGCCGCGCGCCGCTTCAACGAGGGCGTGCAGACCCTGCAGCAGATCGCGATGGCCGCCGCCGACATGGCGCTGCACTCGCTCGCGCCCTCCGACCCTTCCGCGGAGTTCAACCGCGTCGTCGCCGAGATCACCGGCATGCCGCAGGCGCCCGGCGGCAACTCCGCGGCGAGCTTCGGCCACCTGATGGGCGGCTACGGCGCGGGCTACTACTCCTATCTCTGGTCGCTCGTCTTCGCGGAGGACATCTACTCCGCCTTCAAGGCCGAGGGGCCGCTGAACCCCTCCGTCGGCGCCCGCTACCGCCGCGAAATCCTCGAGACCGGCTCGCAGCGGTCCGAGGAGGAATCGCTGAAGGCCTTCCTCGGCCGCGAGCCCAGCGAGGACGCGTTCATGCGCACCCTCGAGGACGAGAATCCCGGATCCGGCGCCTCCGAAGGCGTGACCATGACCGGCAAGTTCGGCCCCGAGGCCAGGGCGGCGGTCATCGCCGCGCGCGTGATCGTCGGCGCGCTGCCGAAGGGCGTGGAGCTCGAGCTCCTCTCCCACTTCGCCGCGGACAACCCGCAGGTGCGCATCAAGATCGACGGCCGCACGGTGTACTTCGAGTACCTGTACCACTCGGAGTCGAACCTGGCGCGCCTGCGGCGCGTCTGGTGGAACCCGCTGACCTGGTTCGCCGGGCTGGGAAGCCCCTCGAAGGACGTCGCCGCGCGCTACGAGGCCGCCTACCGGTTCGCCGTCGAGGCCCGCGCCGCGTACGACCGGCGGGCCGCGGCGCGTTAAACCGGAGTCTATCCCTCAAGGATAGTCGGCTACATTACGCGCGTGAGCGAAGTCTCGATACGCGTCCCTGAAGGCGACGGCCCGACGGTGATCTATCTGCCGGGCATACACGGCGACCGGGGGCGTGATCGACCCGCTGGTTCCCTGGCTCCTTCATCGCGGGATAGCTTAACGGCCCAGCCGACGCGCGTCGGCTACAATAAATCCATGGGAGCCGTCGGTCCCGCCTGTTACCCTTAAGACGGAAGGAGGTAAGGGTGATGAAAAACCTGACGGCGGTGATTCGTTCCAAGCGCGGAGCGTTCAGCTGGGGCGTGCTGCTGCTGGTGGCCATTCCGCTCCCCATACTCTCGTTCGTGTTCCTGACCCGCGGCTGCGTCTGAGTTGAGGTACAATAATCCAGGCGGCGCCCATCGCCGCCTGGAGGACTTATGCCTCAAGAGCTTCGGCACTTCATCGGCGGCAAGAAAGTTTCCGGCACGAACGGGCGCTTCGGCGACGTGTATAATCCGTCCACCGGCCTCGTCGCCTCTCGCGCGCCGCTCGCGTCGAGGCCCGAGGTCGAGGCCGCCATCGCCGACGCCGCCGCGGCCTTCCCGGCCTGGGCCGCGGCCTCCCCCCTCGCGCGCGCGCGCGTGATGTTCAAGTTCAAGGCGCTGCTCGAAAAGCACGCCGACGAGATCGCCTCGCTGATCTCCTCCGAGCACGGCAAGGTCCACGCCGACGCGAAGGGCTCCCTGATCCGCGGCAACGAGGTCGTCGAGTTCGCCTGCGGCATACCGCACCTGCTCAAGGGCGAATTCTCGACGGGCGTCTCCGCGGGTGTGGACATGTACTCGATGCGCCAGCCGCTCGGCGTCGTGGCCGGCATCACGCCCTTCAACTTCCCGGCCATGGTCCCGCTGTGGATGTCGGCGGTCGCGCTCGCCTGCGGCAACACCTTCATCTTGAAGCCGTCCGAGAAGGACCCCTCCTGCCCGTTGCGCATGGCGGAGCTGTTCCTCGAGGCCGGCGGGCCCCCCGGCGTGCTCAACGTCGTCCTGGGCGACAAGGAGGCGGTGGACGTCTTGCTCACCGATCCCCGCGTGCAGGCCGTGAGCTTCGTGGGCTCGACGCCGATCGCGCGCTACGTCTATTCGACGGCTTCCGCGCACGGCAAGCGCGTGCAGTCGATGGGCGGGGCCAAGAACCACATGATCGTCATGCCCGACGCCGACCTCGACCAGGCCGCCGACGCCTTGATGGGCGCGGCGTACGGCTCGGCGGGCGAGCGCTGCATGGCCATCTCGGTCGCGGTGGCGGTGGGCGACGAAACGGCCGACAAGCTGATCGCGCTGCTGAAGGAGCGGCTGAAAGGCTTGAAGGTCGGCCTGCCCGGCGACAAGGACTCCGACATGGGGCCGCTCGTCACGGGCGCGCATCGCGCCAAGGTGATCGAGTACATCGAGGCCGGCGTGAAGGAAGGCGCCAAGCTCGTCGTGGATGGGCGCGGCGTGAAGGTTCCCGGACATGAGAAGGGATTCTTCCTGGGCGGGTGTCTGTTCGACGGAGTCACGGCGACGATGCGGATCTATAAAGAAGAGATCTTCGGACCGGTGCTGTGCGTCGTGCGGGCGAAGGATTTCGAGGAGGCCCTGCGGCTTCCCAACGAGCACGAGTTCGGAAACGGAGTCTCCATCTTCACCCGCGACGGCGACGCGGCGCGCGAGTTCTCCTCGCGCGTGCAGGCCGGCATGGTCGGCGTCAACGTGCCGATCCCGGTGCCGCTCGCGTTCTACTCCTTCGGCGGCTGGAAGAACTCCGCCTTCGGCGACGCCAACCAGCACGGCATGGACGGCGTGCGCTTCTACACGCGGACGAAGACGGTGACCTCGCGCTGGCCCGCGGGCATCCGCAAGGGCGCGCAGTTCACGATGCCCACCCACGGCTGACGCCGCTCGGGGCTCGACCTTAAAGATCGCTCCCGGGCTTCGGCCCGGGAGCGATCATTTTTTAGGGTTCAGGTTGACGTCTGGCCTTAGCGTTGCTCCGTGCATCGATGTTCCCTCGTATACCCCTCTATGGCAGAACTCGATCGACGGACTTTCATCAAGCACACGCTTGCTCTTGGTACGGGTTTGGCAGGTTTGTCCACGGACGCCGAAGCGGGCCCGAAGAACGAGCTTTCTCCCGACCGGATGGGCGTGCTGGTCGACACCACCGCCTGCATCGGCTGCCGCCATTGCGAATCCGCGTGCAAGACGGCGCACGACCTCCCCGCCGGGCCCCTCGAGAGCTACGAGGACGGGTCCGTCTTCGACGCGATGCGGCGGCCGGACGAGAACGCGCTGACCGTCGTCAACCGCTACGACAATCCCAAGAACGCGAACGCCCCCTATACGGTCAAGGTCCAGTGCATGCACTGCGACCATCCGGCCTGCGTCTCGGTGTGCATCGTCGGGGCCTTCTCGAAAATGGACGACGGCTCGGTCGTCTGGGACAACGACAAATGCATCGGCTGCCGCTACTGCATGATCGCCTGCCCCTTCCAGGTTCCCGCCTTCGAGTACCGCAAGGCCCTGCAGCCGAAGGTCATGAAGTGCGATTTCTGTCATGAGCGGCGCGTGGAAGGCGGGCTGCCCGCCTGCGTGGAATCCTGCCCGGCCGAGGCGCTGACCTACGGCCCGCGCGCGGAGCTGCTGCGCGTGGCCAAGGCGCGCGTCGACCGCTCGCCCGAGCGGTACGTCCGCCGCGTCTACGGCGAGTTCGAGGTCGGAGGCACCTCCTGGATGTACCTGGCCGGCCGCGATTTCAAGGACCTTCAGTTCCCCGAGCTCGGCAGGAGCCCCGCGCCCGGCATCTCCGAGAGCATTCAGCACGGCATCTTCGCCTACTTCGTGCCGCCGGTGGCGCTGTACGGCCTCCTGGGCATGCTGATGTGGAACTCGAAGGACGACGGCAAGGAATGACCATGGATCACTGCATGAAGCCCGCGCCGGTTCCCGTGAAGTTCCTCACGCCGGGCGTGATCGTGCTGATCCTCCTCGCCCTCAACGGGCTCGCCTTCCTGGCCGGGCGGCTCTTCTTCGGCATCGGCGCCGTCACGAACCTGACCAACCAGTATCCCTGGGGCATCTGGATCGGCATCGACGTCGCCGGCGGCGTGGCGCTCGCCGCCGGAGGCTTCACCACCGCCGCCCTCGGTCACGTGATGAACCGCGAGGAGTATCACGCCGTCGTGCGCCCCGCTTTGCTCACGGCGATGCTGGGCTACACCTTCGTAGCACTCGGCGTGATGATCGACATCGGCCGCTGGTATTACATCTGGCACCCCCTCGTGTTCTGGAACGGGACCTCGGCGCTGTTCGAGGTCGGCATCTGCGTGACCATCTACGTCAACGTCCTCTACATCGAGTTCCTGCCCATCGTGACGGAGCGGTTCATCGGGCGCGTGAACCTGCCGGGCCTTCTGTCCCGGTTCAACGCGCTCGTCGAGAGGGTGCTGCGCGCCCTCGAGCGCGGTTTGTCGAAGACGATGTTCGTCTTCATCATCGCGGGCATCGTGCTCTCGACTTTGCACCAGTCGTCGCTCGGGACCTTGATGGTCATCGCGGGGCCGAAGATGCACCCGCTGTGGCAGACGCCGATCCTCCCCCTGCTGTTCCTGCTGTCGGCGATCGCCGTGGGCTTCCCGATGGTCATCGTCGAGTCCTTGGTGGCCGCGCGCTCCTTCGGCCTCAAGCCCGAGATGCAGCTGCTCTCGAAGCTCGGTGCGATGACCGCGCCGCTGCTCGGGGTCTATCTCGCCTTCAAGATCGGGGACATGTTCATCCGCGAGACCTTCGTCCACCTCACCGTCGTGAACACGGCGAGCGTCATGTTCACGCTCGAGGTGCTCCTCGGCGTCGTGGTGCCGCTGCGCATGTTCCTCTCCCGGGACGTGCTGAAGTCGCCGCCGCTGCTCTTCGTCGCGGCCTCCCTGACCGTCCTGGGCGTGCTGATGAACCGGGTCAACAACTTCGTGGTGGCCTACACGCCCTCCTATTCGCTGGGCTCCTATGTCCCGTCGCTCGGCGAGGTCTCCGTGACGGCGGGCTTCATCTGCATGCTCGTCCTGCTCTACCGGGCGGCGGTCCTGATCTTCCCCGTGATCAGCCTGCCCGACCGGAGCCTGTCGCCCCGGTCGCGCTACATGGTGAGGGGCTAGCCATATGACGAAGCTCTGCGCGCTGCTGGCCGTGCTGGCCGCCTCGGGCTCGGCCTGGGGACAGGTGGACTGCCGGGCCTGCCACACCAGCGATTCCCCGACGAAGGAGAAGCCGTCTTTGGTGCGCTGTCCCCGCGAGGCCTCCAAGGGCAGGCATTCCTCGGCGCAGGCCCCGGCCGTCATCACCTTGGGATCGGGCGGCGGCGCTTACGGCCCCGTCAAGTTCGCCCACAAAGCCCACGCCGAGATGGCGGAGAAGAAGGACGGCTGCTACGGGTGCCACCACTACGATCAGGGCGGACGCATACAGAAGTGCGCCGCGTGCCACTCCCCGGAGCGCGCGCGCGCCGACCTGGGCAAGCCCGACGTCAAGGGCGCGATGCACCGCCTCTGCGTCGACTGCCATCGCGAGTGGTCGGGCTCGACGGACTGCGCCGGCTGCCACGGAGCGAAGGCCCCTTCCCCCCACAAGGGCAGCGCGGCCTGGATGAGCAACCGTTTCCACGGCCGGCTCGAGTGCGGCCGCTGCCACGAGGCTCAGGGCCGGTTCAAGAAGGTCTCCAAGGACTGCGAGTCCTGCCACAAGGGCTGGCAGGCGAAGTTCGACCATAAGAAGACCGGGCTCGTCCTGGACGAGACCCACGCCGCGCTGGGCTGCGCGGATTGCCACGCGGACCCCGCCTTCTCGGCGCCGCCGGCGTGCGCGGCCTGTCATGAGAAGTCGTACCCGAAGGATAAACCCGGAAAGATAAAGAGGCTCTAGTGCTGAGCAGGCGAATCGGCTTCAAGCTGACGGGGGCGGTGGCCGCCACGGCCTTGGTGACCATCAGCGTCTTCGCCTACGTCAGCATACGCTCCCATGAGCGCAGCCTTCTGGCCGAGGTCGAGCGCCACGCCAACCAGCTCAGCGAGGCGGTCAAGTCCGGCACCGAGTACGACATGCTGGGCAACCAGCGCGAGCGCATCCATCAGAGCATCACGCGCGTGGGCAACCAGTCCAGCATCGAGCGCATCCGGGTCATGAACAAGTCCGGCGCGGTCATCTACTCCTCCGACGCCGCCGAGATCGGCAAGAACGTCGACAAGCAGGCGGAAAGCTGCTTCCTGTGCCACTCCGCGGGCCGGCCGCTCGAGCGCCTGGAGATCAAGGAGCGCACGCGCGTCTTCCGCCTCCAGCCCGGCGGCCCGCGCACGCTCGGCATCATCAACCCGATCTACAACGCGCCGTCGTGCTGGACGGCCGCCTGCCACGCGCATCCGCGCTCGCAGGTCGTGCTCGGCGTGCTCGACGTCACGCTCCCGCTGACGGCCATCGACCGTGAGATCCGGCGCGCCCAGCTCGAGGTCGTGATCTTCGCCCTGAGCGCGATCCTGGCCCTGAGCGTCATCGTCGCCTTCCTCGTGAAGCGCTGGGTCGACGTCCCCGTCGCGGACCTGCTCGCGGCCACGCAGCGCGTGGCCGGGGGCGACCTGCGCTACACGATCGAGGAGAAGAGCGACGACGAGCTCGGGATGCTGGCCCGCTCGTTCAACAACATGACGGCCAAGCTCTCCGAGGCCCGCCTGCAGCTGTTCCAATCCGACAAGCTCGCCTCGCTGGGGCGCCTGGCGGCCGGCGTCGCCCACGAGATCAACAACCCCCTGACCGGGGTGCTGACCTACAGCAGCTTTCTCCTCAAAAGGACGAAGGCTCAGCCCGAGCTCCAGGAGGACCTCAAGGTCATCGTGCGGGAGACCTTGCGCAGCCGGGAGATCGTCAAGAGCCTGCTCGACTTCGCCCGCCAGTCGGTCCCCAAGAAGACCGAGGCCGACGTCAACGAGATCGTCGCGCGGGCCGCGACCGTCGTCGAAAGCCAGCTCGCCCTCAACCACGTCAAGCTGGTCCTGGTCCCGGACCGGAGCATCCCCAAGGCCGCCGTGGACGCCAACCAGATCCAGCAGGTGTTCATCAACCTCTTCGTCAATGCCTCCGACGCGATCGGCCCCAAGGGCGGGACCATCACGGTTTCCTCCGCGGCGCTGAGCCTCTCCCCCGTCGGCATCACCCAGATCAAGAAGGCGCAGTGCCCCAAGCGCCACAGCCTCGTCGAAGGCGAGGTCCGCATCGACGGCAAGCCCTCGGTGCGCCTCAAGGCGCGCCACGACGGCAACGAGGGCTTCATCTACCTCAACTCGATGTACGGCATGGGCGGTCACCACTACGGCATCCCCGTCGACGACAAGAAAGAGCTCGCCCTGGCCTGCCCGGAGTGCTCGTCCTCGCTGATCCAGCCGAACCGGGAATGCCCCCGGTGCGGCGCCCCGGTCTACGCCTTCGAGTCCCCTCCGCGCGGCCTGGTGGAGGGCTGCTCGCGCAAGGGCTGCCCCTGGCAGCGCTGGGAGGACGTGGACGCGACCGGCGCCAAGGAGTTCGTCGAGGTGCGCGTCCACGACGACGGCTGCGGCATCGCCAAGGAGCATCTGCCCAAGATCTTCGAGCCGTTCTACTCGACGAAGGGCCAGACGGGCACGGGCCTGGGCCTCTCGGTGATCTGGGGCATCGTCGACAACCACAACGGCTCGATCGCCGTCGAGAGCGAGGCCGGGGCGGGCACGACCTTCGTCCTGCGCCTCCCGGTGAAGCCATGAAGGACATCCTCGTCATCGACGACGAGCCCGTGATCACCGCGGCGGTGACGCGGATCTGCGAGGCGGAGGGCCTCTCGGTCGACACCGCCTCCTCCAGCGCGGCCGGCCTCGCGCTGCTGTCGCGGACGGCCTACCGCCTCGTCCTCTGCGACGTGATGATGAGCGACGTCGACGGCTTCGCTTTGCTCGCCGAGGCCGCGCGCCGGGGGCTGAGCGCCCCCGTCGTGATGATGACCGGCTACGCGACGCTCGACAACGCCGTCCGGGCGCTGGCCTCGGGCGCGGCGGACTTCATCGCCAAGCCCTTCACGGCCGACGAGCTCCTCGCCGTCGCGCGCCGCGCGCTGCGCGGCGTGCCGGATTACGTCCCCTGCCCTCCGAGCTACTATCGCCTCGGCGGCGTGAGCTGGGTCAAGGAGGAAGCGGGCGGCATCGTGCAGGTCGGCCTCAGCGACCAGTTCCTGAAGACGATCGACGGCCTCGCCGCCCTCGAGCTCGCCCCGCTCAACGAGGAGGCCGCCCAGGGCGGGACGTGCGCGACCGTCGTCACCGCCTCGGGGGACCGCCACGGCGTCGCCTCCCCCGTCTCGGGGCGGATCGTGGAGGTCAACCCCGCGGCGACGAATCCCGCGGCGGTCGAGAAGGACCCCTATTTCGGCGGCTGGCTGTACCGGATGCTGCCCTTGGATCTTCCGTCGGACCTGAAAAGCCTCGTGTCGTGCAGCTCGGACCGCTTGTGATCCATCATCTCAAAGGAGTCTCGCCATGGTCATCCTACTGCTGTTCGTCTCGGTCGTCCTGTTCGTTCTCGCCGATCTGGCGGTGCGCGAAGCCATCCGCCGGGTCGCGGACAAGCGGCGCCGCCGCGAGCGCGAGGACGCGCTCAACGCGAGCCTGAACCTCGACTTCACGCGGGAGGCCAAGACCCTCAAGCGCGTCGAGGTCAACGACCCGGCCGCGCGCATCCTCTGCGTCGACGACGAGGAGGTCATCCTGAGCAGCTTCCGCAAAATACTCGTGCTCGACGGCTACAACGTCGACACCGTGGAGACGGGGCAGGAGGCCTTGGGGCTGATCCAGACGCACCACTACGATTTCGTCTTCACCGACCTGAAGATGCCCGCGATGAGCGGCGTGGACGTGGTCAAGGCGGTCAAGCACATGCGCCCCGACATCGACGTGGTCGTCATCACCGGCTACGCCAGCGTCGACACCGCCGTCGAGTGTCTGAAGCATGGCGCGATGGACTATATACAGAAGCCCTTCACCGCCGACGAGCTCCTCGCCTTCGTGAAGACGGCCCTGCTCAAGCGCCGCGACCGCGTCGAGAAGCAGCTTCAGCCGACCGTGCACATCACCCGTTCCGCGGAGGCCGAGAAGGCCGGCTCCCGGGAGTTCAACATCCCGGGGGGCGTGCTGATCTCCAAGGGTCATACCTGGGCGAGCCTGGCGCAGGACGGCACCGTGAAGGTGGGCCTCGACGACTTCGCCAAGAAGCTCATCGGCCCCATCGACGGCGTCGAGTTCCCCAACGTCGGCATGACGGTCAAGGCGGGCCAGCCCCTGTTCCGCGTGCGCCAGAAGAATCACAGCGTCCAGTTCCACGCCCCCGCCGGCGGCAAGGTGGTGCGGATCAACGCCGCGCTCGGCGAGGACCTCGACGCCCTCGAGCTGACGCCGTATCACAAGAACTGGGTCTGCGAGCTCGAGGGCGACAACCTCGAGGTCGACGTCCCGGCCCTGCGGATCGGACGCTCCGCCGTGGCGCTGTTCCAGGAGGACATCGCGCGCTTCCGGGGCTCCGCCAAGGGCCTCTCGATCGGCGAGCTGCAGAACCTCGACGACGCCCAGCGCGAGGCGATCGCCCGGGACTTCTTCCGGCCCTAGAGGGCGGTCAGGCCTTGCGGGCCTTGCGCGGCGAGAAGGTGCGCTGGGGCAGACCCGCCACGGTGCGGTAGGCGTCGCGCGCGATGAGCAGTTCCTCGTTGGTCGGGATGACGAGGACCTTCACCCGCGAGCCCTTCTTCGAGATATCCCCCGTCTGACCTCCCTTGAGGGCGGCGTTGCGCGCCTCGTCGAGCTCGATGCCGAGGGCCGTCAGGCCGGCGCAGACGCGCCGGCGGATCGCCGGGGAGTTCTCGCCGATGCCGCCGGAGAAGACCAAGGCGTCCGCCCCGCCCATCTCCGCCAGGTAGGAGCCGATGCGCCGGCGCACGCTCGCGCAGAACACGTCGATGGCCAAGGTCGCGCGGCGGTCGCCGTTCTCCTTCTCCTCGTCGAGCAGCTCGCGCATGTCGCTGGTCAGCCCGGAGAGGCCGAGCAGGCCCGACTGCTTGTTGAGCATGGTGATCATGTCGGGCAGGCTCAGGCCTTCCTTGTGCGACAGGAACTCGATGACGGAGACGTCCACGTCGCCGGCGCGCGTGCCCATCACCATCCCCTCGAGCGGGGTAAATCCCATGCTCGTGTTGACGGAGTCCCCGCCCTTGATCGCGCAGGCCGAGCAGCCGTTGCCCAGGTGCAAGGTGATGATATTCACCGCTTCCTTCGGAAGCTTGCTGAGCATCCGGTAGCGGTAGGCCAGGTAGCGGTGCGAGGTGCCGTGGAAGCCGTAGCGGCGGATCTTGTAGCGGCGGTAGAGGTGGTAGGGGATGCCGTACAGGAAGGCGGTCTCCGGCATGGCGGCGTGAAAGGCGGTGTCGAAGACGGCCACCTGCGGCACTCCCGGCCCGAACACCTCGGCGGCGGCGCGTATGCCCCGTAAGTTGGCGGGGTTGTGCAGCGGCGCCAGCTCGACGCAGTCCTCGATGCCCGCGAGGACCTCGTCGGTGATCAGCATCGAAGCCCGGAACTTTTCGCCGCCGTGGACCACGCGGTGGCCGACGGCGTGGATGTCGGCCAGCGAGTCGATGCCCTTGATGCCGGACTCCGGCGCGATGACCCAGCGCACGATGCGGTCGAGCGCCGCGCGGTAGTCGCGCAGCGGCGTGTCCTCCTTCACCGGCGGCCGGCCGGTCGCGTGGAAGTGGACGAGCGCCAGGCTGCCGATGCGCTCGATCTGCCCCTTCGCCAGGCACCGGTCGCCGTCCTTGGCGATGGCCGCCTGATCGGTCTGCACGACCTGGAACTTGATCGAGGACGAGCCGGAGTTCAGGACGAGGATGTTCATGCGTATAGAGAACTATAAATCCCGCGACGGGTCATTGACTATCCTCAAGGATAGCCGCTCCGCGGAAAAGTCAGAAGCGCGCGGAGAGGGTGAAGCGGTGCGTGCTGCCGAGCTCGCCGGCCGCCTGCGCGGCGTAGTCGAGGCCGAAGCCGTCCTTTCGGAGCCCAAGGCCCAAGGTCAGCCCGCGCGCCGCGTCGAAGCCCGAGCCGGCGACGGCCGCGCTCTTGCTCGTGTAGCCCAGGCGCAGGAACACGCCCTCGAAGGCCTTGTACTCGCCGCCGGCCCCGCCTTCCGTGCCCGCGCCGCGCGGACCGTTCTGCAGCTCCACGGCGAGCGCGTGGCCCGCGGCGAAGCGGTAGGCCCCGCCGAGCGCCGTCCGCAGGGGCAGATCGTTGCGCTGATTCTCGTATTTGAGGCCCGGGCCGACGTTGCGCAGCGCCGCGCCCAGGACGACCTTGCCCGCGCCGGCCGGAAGCTCGCGCCTGAGGCCGGCGTCCAGGGCGAAGCCCTGGGCCTCGGTCCCGGCGATATGGCTGCGCAGGTACTTGACGCTGACGCCGAGGTCGACGAGGTCCGTCTTGCGGCTCGCGGCGATGGCGACCGCCGCGTCGGAGGCGTCGTAGCCTCCCGTGGGGCGTCCCGCCGCGTCGCGTCCGGAGATGGCGCCCTGGTTCAGGTAGGTGAGCGCTCCCGCCAGCACGGCCCGGCTCGTCGGGTGCGCGTAGGTCAGGAAGTCGTGGCGCGTGGAGTTGCCGAGCTCGGCGTGGCTCGCCGCGACCTCGCGCTTCTCGAGGCGTGCCAGACCGGCCGGGTTCCAATAGACGGCGTGGGAGTCATCAGCCAAGGCGGTGTAGGCGCCTCCCATGCCCAGCGCCCGCGCGCCGACGCCGATGTCGAGATACGACGCGGTTTCCGCGCCGCGGGCCGCGCCCGCCAGCAGAACGACGATCGGGAGCAGCAGCCTCATCGGATCACTCCCACTTTGCCGGATTTGACGATCGGCGCGTGTCCCGCGCGGCTCGCCTTGATCACGTAGCTGTACACGCCGCTGCCGACCCCGGACGTTCCCCAGACGTGATCGTAGGTGTGCTGCGCGCCCTTGCCGTTGCCGTCGTCGGGCGTGCCGCGGTAGGCGAAGTCCGTCGATGAATGGAGCCTGCGGCCGGACAGGTCGTACACCCGCAGCTCGATCGCGTCGGCCAGGCCGGGCTGGATGCGGAAGGTCACCGCCCCGCCGCGCGACGGGTTGGGGAAGGCGTACTGGTCGCGGAAGTAGAACTCGTCCTGCGCCGCCGTCTGCGGCGCCAGGGCGCCCATGGGCTGATAGATGGAGAAGTGGGCGGTCTGCGCGCGGACGACGCGCCGGACGCGGTCGACCACGCTCGGCAGTTCCTCCCAGGCGCGGCGCAGGGGGTCGTAGTAGTGGACGGCGAGCAAAGTCTCGTCGCCGGCCAAGGCCGGGTCGTAGGGCAGCTCGATCGTCACCGGCGTTCTGAAGAGCGTGCCCGCGGGGCCGAACTCGATCGCCTCGCCCGCGGCGCGCTTCTGGTCCTCGCCGGCGGCCTCGGTGCGCAGGCCGTCGGGGCGCAGGCGCTTGAGGGTGATCTCGGTGTCCTCCTCGAGCGCGTTGGCCGGCACGTCGACGGCGGCCTTGGAGGCCGTCTCGACGCGCCCGCCCTCGTCGACCGGCAGGTTCAGGCCGCCCTCGAAGTTGATGTCGGGCTGGGCCGCGAGCGAGAGAGGCTCGGAGAAGCCGAACGACGCTCCGCTATAGCCCGTGCCGACCGTGAAGGAGGCGGGCTCGCTCTCGATGACCCCGCCGGCGGGCTCGCGCCGGACCACCAGGGCGTAGTCGCCGTCGGAGAACGCCGCCGTCACCGTCCAGCGGATGGTCGAGTCGTTCCACACCGAGACCGTCACCGTGCTGCCGCCGACCAGAAGCTTGGTCGCCGTGCCCGCGTACGGCCCGAAGCCGTGGCCCGTCAGGCTGACCACCGTGCCCGCGGGGCCGTAGCCGGGCGTCACCGTGCTGATCACCGGGCGCAGCACCTCGAAGGACTGCTCGGCGCTGCTCGACACGCCCGCCCCCGCCGCGCGCTCGACGACGAGCACCGCCGGCCCCGTCGAGACGGCTCCCGGGACGGTGCCGACGATCTTGACGTCGTTCCACACCGACACGGGTGCGACCACGCCGTTGAACTTGACCCGGGTGTTGGCCCCGCCATAAGTGCCGAAGCTCGTCCCGTTGAGGGTGAACGGCGCGCCGATCGGGGCCGAGGATGGGACCATGGACGTGATCTCGGGCGTCGTCACCAGGAAGAACGTCGTGGCGCTCGACTGCACGCCCGTCCCGGACTTGCGCTCGAGCCATAGCGGCCGGCTGCCCGCTTCGAGATTAGGCACGGTCCCGGTGATCGTCGTGTCGTTCCACACCGACACCGCCACGGTCGTGCCGTCCAGGAGCAGGCGCGTGTTCGCGCTCGCGAAGGGCCCGAAATGCGCGCCGGTGATCGTGAAGGCCACGCCGATGGGGCCGGAAGACGGCGTGAGCGTCCCGATCTCCAGCTCCGTCACCGTGAAGGAGGCGTAATTGCTCAGCGTGATCTCCGCCCCCTGCTGGCGCTCGAGGACGACCGCGTGCGTGCCCGTGGACAGGCTCGGCACCGTGCCCGAGATCGTCGTGTCGTTCCACACCGACACCGCCGCGGTGCTGGCGCCGAAGCGCACGCGCGAGTTCGCTCCCAGGTAAGCGCCGAACTCGGTGCCCATGATCGTGAAGGGGATCCCGATGGGTCCCGTGGAGGGGCTCACCGAGGCGATGCCCATGCCCGTCACTTCGAAGTAGGCGGTGTTCGAGGCCGACAGGCCGCCGTCGGCGTTGCGGCGCACGGCCGTGAGCTCCTTGAGCCCCGGCGTCAGGCTCCCGGGAACGGTCGCGGTGATGGTGGCGTCGTTCCACACCGAGATCGGCGTGGTCGTGCCGTCGAGCAGCAGGAAGGTGTTCGCGCCCGCGAAAGGTCCGAAGCCCGTTCCCGACAGCGTGAAGGCCGTGCCGATGGGCCCCGAGGAGGGCGTCACCGAGACTATCTCGGGCGAGATCACGGTGAAGGTGGAGGCGTTGCTGACCGACACGTCCTCACCCTGCTGGCGCTCCACGGTCACCGCGTAGGCGCCCGTGGCCAAGGTCGGGATCGTGCCCGTGATCGAGCCGTCGGTCCACACTGAGACGGCCGCCGTGCTGACGCCGAACTTGACCCGGCTATTGGCTCCCAAATACGAGCCGAAGCCCGAGCCCGTCAAGGTGTACGGTATGCCGATGGCGCCGGTGGAAGGCGAAACCGCCGCGAGCGCGAGCCCCGCGACCGTGAAGGGGACCGAGGCGGAGCGCGCGCTGAACCCGTCCGCCGTGCGCCGCTCGACGATGAGCTCATGCTCGCCCGGAGCCAAGGCGCCGGGCACCGTGCCGATGATCGTCGCGTCGTTCCACACCGAGACCGGCGTCGTCGCCCCGCCGATCAGCACCCGGGTGTTCGTCCCGGCGAAGTTGCCGAACGACCAACCCGTCAAGGCGAACGCGCCCCCGATCGGCGCCGACGACGGGCTCACCGCCGTAATGCTCGGCACGGTCACCGTGAAGGGCAGCGGCTCGCTGCGCGCCACGAACCCGTCCGTCGTCTGCCGTTCGACGACCACGGTCGTCGTCCCGTCCGCGACCCCGGGGATCGTCCCCGAGATCGTCATGTCGTTCCAGACCGAGACCGGCGCGGTCGCGCCGGCGAACAGCACGCGCGAGTTCGCCCCGGAGAAGGTCCCGAAGCCGGGTCCGGTCAAGGTGAAGGGCAGGCCGATGGGCCCTGTGGCGACGGACAGCGTCGGGACCAAGGGGGTGACCGTATACGTCCCCGCGGGCGCGATCGTCAACGTCGAGCCCGACAGTCGCTCGAGCGTGACCGCGTAGGTTCCGGTGGACAGGCCCGGCACCGTGCCGACGATCGAGGCGTCGTTCCACACCGACACCGGGGTCGTGCTGATCCCGAACTTGACCCGCGTGGCGGTTCCCCCATAAGTCCCGAAGCCGAAGCCCGCGATCGAGTAGGCCATCCCGATCGGGCCGCTCGACGGCGAGAAGGCGCCCGCGAACGGGCTTTCCGCCGCCGCCAGCGCCGCCGAGGAGACGGCCGACGAGTTGCCGGCGACGTCGGTCGCCGAGAAGTAGACCGTGTGCGCGCCCGCCGCCAAAGCGAACGGCGCGGCGTAGACCAAGCTCGGCGTCGTCTCGTCGATCGCGTAGAGGATCTGCGCCACGCCCGAGGCGGGCACGGTCGACGACGGGTCCGCCGCGAACAAGGAGATCAGCGCCTGGGTCCCGAGGGTCACCTCGCCGCCGGAGGCCGTGAAGCTCGGCGTGGAGAACGACAGGGAGACGACCGGCGGCGTCGTGTCGGCCGGCGCGCCCGGCAGTACCTCGAAGCCGCCGGCGAGCCGTCCGACGCGGCCGCCCGACTGGCGCACGACCACGTCCCAATAGCCCGTCGCCGCGCCGGTCAGATCGAGCGCGCCCGACAGGTGCTCGGCGTCCGCCGCCGTCACGCCCGTCGCGACGATAAGCCCGCCCTCACCGCCCAGCAGCTCG